>SLQV01000049.1 GCA_007131285.1 Myxococcales bacterium | reverse complement strand
GCACTGCGCGCAGCTCCGTACCCAATTGTGGGTCCCCCCGAGACCCTCCGCGGGCCCCGCAGCCACGCGCGCGCCGGGACCCCAGCCTGCATGCGTGAGCGATTGAAGGCGCGCGGCGAACCCAGCAGCGAACCCAGGGCTGTAGCGGCTCAACCTTAAGCTGATGCGTATTGGTAAGTCCTACCCAGCCACGCCTACCCACTCACCCCTAGCCAGTTAGGGGTCGGTTTGCGCCGCAGCGGCTCGAGCCGGTCCGGGCTCGGCCTGCGTGTTGGCGGCGTGCCTCTGGCGCAGTGCGATGCGGTCGAGGAACTCGTAGAGGACATACTCGGTCTGCCGCTGGAAGCTGCGGGTCATCCGGTTGACGTGCATGTGCACCAGGCTGCGTGCGAGTGCTGCCGCGCTTAGCGGCCATTCCCCGCTTTCGATGCGCTGACGGTAGGTCTCGAGCCCCGGTCGTGCAGCCTGTGCCCACGCGAGGAAGGCCGCGGCACCGGGCATGCTGGGTACGTCATGCGAAGGTCCGGAGGTCCTGAGAAGATCGCTGGTCTCATCTGCCGCCAGCGCTGCGAGCTGCGCCGCGCGTTCAATAAGATTCGCGCCTAACTCCCGGTAGCGCCGTCCGATAGCCTGCCGCATCGCGCGGCGTGCCTCGGTTTTCGCGCCGCAGTGCTCCCGCTCGAACGCATCCCGGCTGAGGCGGACAGCGGAGCGGCGCAACTCCGGATCGGGTAGCAGAACGTCGTAATGAAATACCATGCAGGCGAGCGACCACGCGGAACGTGCCGTTGCATCAAGCCCTTCGCGCAGCACCCGAACGACGGCGTCCGCATCGGTCTCGAAGAGCGATTCAGCGTTCGCCATGCCCGAGTGGCCACCGTAGCGTTCGAGTTCGCGTGCATAGCTGCCCTCGTCGAGTCGCCAAGCTACGCCGCGCTTGACCCACGCCCCGAGCGCGTCAAGGATCTGTCCGCGCATATCACCTGCCGCCGCGAGCGTCTGCGCCTGAAAGCGCAAACGCAAATGCCAGCCGTGCTCGCTGTAGCGAATAAAGAACCAGCGTTTTAGTAAGTTGTCCTCGCGCAGCTGCGCCAAGAGCGGCGGCAGCGTTTCTGCGAGCAACCGGTCCGCGTCGGTCATGCCCAGGTAGAGGCGCAGGTAGAGCCAAGGTCCGCCGGGGGAGACGAGGCGCTCGTTCCAGGTAAAACGAGGCGAAACTTGCGGCGTGGTTGGCGGAGGGATTCGCGCGGCGTCCTCGGGCGCCTTGGTTTTGACAAATGAGAAGATCGCCTCGTGATGATGGGGCTTGCCCGCGACGTAGAAGGGTTGGTGTCCAGGGGAGGCCAGACGCTCCCTGACGGTCTGTTCGCCTGTGCGGATCAGCGTACGCAAGAGCGCGCGCCGAGCGATCGGGCTGTCGAGATCAAACGTGAGTAGGCGGTCAGCGACACCTGCCTCTACCCATCGCGGTAGGCCGAGATCGGTGCGCAGCGAGGTCACAAATGTAAGCACGGCCTCAGCGGTGGCTTTCTCAGGCTGAAGCTGCCTAAGTGTCGCGATGTGATGCGAATCGAGGCGCCAGCGTGCCGGTGAGAGGATGACCTGTCCGGTGCGCACGCGGGGCAGATAAGGCAGCGCCGTGAGCGCGCCCCAGCGCCAGGCAGGCATGGCGCTCTCTTGCTGCTGAAGCAGGCACAGCATCCGGTAAGCGACATCACACTGGGGCGAGTGGTAAGCGTGGGCGCTTGTCAGCCGCGGTACGAGCCGGATGTTATGGGGGCGCCACCATAGCTCCAGCCCCTTGCCGCGCACTTTTAAGTCGACCTCATGGAGTGCAACCTGGCGGGACTGAGGTGCGCCCGAGCGGCTGTAGACGCATAGCTCCAGCCGTCCAAGGACGGGCCGCTTGCTCACGTTGCCGTGGCCGGGTTGGCCAATATGCACGATTTCCGCGAAAGCAGCGTCCGGATCAGCCGCTTCTTCGGCGCGAAGCTGCTCGGTGACGTGGTCGTAGATTTCCGGGGCCCCGTGCGCGAATCGTCCGAGCAGCTTGGCAGATCCGGGGCCGCTCGCGTGGTGCAAATGCAGGGCGTAATCACCGCGTGAGAGCGCGTCGGGGCCGGAGGCGAGCACGGTGACCATCGCGCCGAAGGCGGCAGGCAAAGAGGGTGCGTCTTCCTGCTCGGCTTGGGCCCTCAGCGCCTCCTGAACGGCTGGGTCGCTCTCGTCGAGCACCAGTTCGGTCCCGGGGCTCTGGAGGCATGCGCCTAGGCGGTAGAGCAACGGTGCGGGCAACGCCGCGACGGCAGCTTTCGTTGCGCCAGCGCCGCCGAACGAGAAAGGGAGTGCCTCCAGCCAAGGGTGCTGCGCGGTCGCGGGGTGCCCGGCGGTCAGCGGTGACCCAATGCCAAGCTCCGAGTCTATCGCCTCCAAAAAGGGAACACTTGCGCTCTCGTAGCGTTGCGCAAACGATTGGCGAAAGCTGGCTAGCTCTGCCGGTTCCGGCGAACTTAGGCCCAAGCGATGCAGCAGCGCCACGGCCTGAACCACCTGAGTTGCGGCCTGCGGGGGTAGGGCGGCGCCGGTAACACCCGTGTCGGGACGCTGACGCAGCCGAGGCCTGGGCGCGACACAGTCGACTTGAATCGGGACCTTGGGTGGTTTGAAGCTCTCACGGGCCGCCTCACGTGCGGGTCCTCGGTCTTGGTCTAGGGACCTAAGCCCATCGAGTTCCGCCGGAAGCGCGTCCGCTGTGGCCTCCGCCACGGCCTTGCAGCGCACTTTCAGGGCTTCGAGCCGCGCCAACGCAGCGTGTGCCACGGGGACTTGATCATGCGCCGCCGGAGAGCGCGCGAGTCCTGCGAGCACGGTTATCAGGTGATCGAGCGCGTCGGGTCCGGTGACCGGAGGTTCAAGCTCGGAGACCAGCACTTGCGCTTCGATGAGCTTGTCGAGAAAGCGCGCTGCCGTGCCCGCATCGACGCCGTGCGCTTCCACCAACCGGGCGTTCAGAAGCGTCAGCGACTGCATCTTCTGAGGCGCATGTTCGAAGGCATCGAGTACCGTGCGTAGCGGTGGTTTGAGCGGCAGTCGCGCACCAAAGAAAGTGACGCCGCCCTTCTCGATGCGCGTACTCACAAAACGCACGAAGTGGTCATGCTCCCAGGCAGAGGCGCTTAGCGCGTAGCGAAGCGAATGGCGGATGCCAGGCTCTGACTGAAGCGTGCGCTGCAAGCTCACCACCCAGAGGTGGTCGGCGCGCACGATGCGCTGCCATTGCGGCCAGGGCACGCCGGAAAAGTCGCCGGCTTGGCCCAACCTCGACAGGGTCACGGCGCTGCAAAGTCCGAAGGGCGTAGCGCGCGAACGCAGGCGGCTCGCGTAGTCGTAGAGCACGAGCGCTTCTTCGAGACTTAATCGTGGATCGAGGGGCGAAGATACCTGGTCCGTTGCATGCTTTTTTTTAGCTGCGGCAGTGCCAGCGAGCCCGAGCGCCGCCTCCATGCGGCGCACGAGGTCGGGAGCGCCAAGACGCAGAACGCAGCGGAAGTGCGAGCTCTCGAGCTGCGCCTCAAGGGTCACCCGTTCTGCGGTCTCGCGGGCCCTCACATCGATATGGGCAAGTTGATCCGCCGACGCCTCCGGCTCGAGCGCCTCCCCTTCCAATGCGCCGCTGCCCCACGCGGGCACCGCCGCGTAACGCACCACGACGGTATCCAAATGTTTATAGTCGGACTTCTTCATCGCACCCGCTTGCTAGCGGCTAGTGTTAAGGGACTATTTTAAACGTGCCCCGGCATGCTCGGGATTGCGTCTCGCATCCTTCTTAGGAACCCCAAGAACCGCGCGGTAGTTTTGTACGCAACAGCTGGGTACCTTGACGCGGTTGATATCAGTCACACTGCCACCTAACAAGGGCGTTGACTGGATAAAACTGAATTGCTATAGATGCGTTTTCGAGAACCTGAAAACGAAAGAGGGATAGATACCATGAAGATAAAGGCACTTGCTCCTACTGAGGAACTGGCGTTGGATTCTTTCGATAACTTCAATGTAGAAAGCGAGATTCTTGAATTGCGAGTGATCGGAAAAGTCGGGCAGGAGTCGGTTCGCGGCGGCGCTGGTCGCTTGGTAGCTGACGGACTTAGCACCGAATGTGGTCCGGACTGAAAGGGAAAGGCGTAGGGAAAACAGAGCGGGATTCATTTACTAGAAACCAGGGGCATTCTGTAACATGTCTCCCCTGAAATGTATCCTGTTTGTCCGGCGTTGCGGGCCTGCGACCCGCAACGCCGCCCTTCAAAAGCGTCGCCCTTCGAACTTAATCCGTGTAACCGTTCAGGGGGTCGAGAAAGCAAAAACGCTGCGGAAAGAAGCAAGTGGGCGTTGGGCCCCGCTTGCCGGCTTTAGGCCACCCTTTAGAGGTACAGTGGGGGAGGGTTTGCGGGATTCACTCCCGTAAACCCGGGGCATGCGTGTAAAATGCCCCCCTGAACAGTTACTAATCCGTTGAAGGAATAGTACGTTGAAAAAGCGGGCGATGCCTGGTCCGTCGATCGGGTGCGGCGGACCCTTCCCGCGTCGGGCAAGCGGCCCGACGCTCGAGCGCCTTTGTTCAATGCATGTCTCGTGCTGGTTTCTGCGCGATGAGCTGCGCGATAGGTATCTGTGTGGCGTGTGCGGGGCTCTCCGCTTGGGTCCGGGTTGGATGGACGATCAACGGTTTGTCGCCGATACCATGCCAAGGGAGCGGCCCGTCTTCGTCCACGAACGAAATAAAGAGGGTTCCTAGCACAGTCGAGGCGGCCGATTCAGGCATGGGTGGCTCGTCGTCAAGTGGGCGTACCGTTAGGTTTGGCGTGCGCCAGTGAGTTGTGAGCCGCAACGAGACAGGATGCGCGTGACCGGTATGTTCGGGCCAATGCTCGAAACCAAGCCAGGGGCTTCCTGGGTTTGCCTGCACGCGCAGATCCGTGGCTCCTGCTTGGGCGTCGGACCTTAGATCGATAACGACATTCACCTTGCGCGCGACCGGACCGAGCCGACTGAGGTGCGGCGTCACCACCAGCGTCCCGTTGCCAGGCAAATGCACGTCCACGCCCCGCAGCATTAGGCTCCCACCGAAGCGTAGCATGAGCGGTTGCGTAGGCCCTCTTCGGTAGATGTCGCGCGCGTCGGCAAGGGGGCGTCTGCTTTCGGGGAGCGAGCCCGCGCTGGCGAGGATGAAGCGTCCCCCGACGAGTGAACGGAAGTGCAAGCTCGCAGGGGGGGCGCACTGGGGACTGGTTTTGCCGTTGTCCGAATCTGCGCAATCCCGCGTGAGCAGTACGAGCGCTTTGTCGAGCGTGCCGTAGGTCGCGCGCTCCGTCAGCAGGATGCCGCTGGGATGCTGCGCAAGCCACGTGGCGCGCGCAGCGGGCAAGAGGGTCACGCCTTCCTGCGTTAGCAAGCGCTCAGGCAGCGGTGCGGGCGCACGCCACGCCAGCGGCCGTGCACCACGCAAGGCTTGCGCTTGAGCCAGGGCGCTCAGCGGGGACCGCCTCGCGGTGTTCACGCTGAAGCGCACAAGACCGACGGCTAACGCGCCGATGCATACCATCGCCATGCTCGCACGGACCGCAAAGGCCAGCAGCGGCCTCCAGCGCTCCTGCTTGACGGGCCAGACCGGGTCTTTGTGCAGCGTCACTGCGGCGGCGTCTGCTTTAGGTGCGTGTTCCAGGCCCCAGCGCACCAACAACAGGATGACCCAAAGCGCAAGCAGGCCGGCGTGAAACCAGCGGAGTGTCGGGTAGGCATCTCCTAGCTGTCCAAGCCCATGAGCCCGTGACCAAACGCCGGCATCCGTTGCGAGATCGCGCAGCACAAGCAGCGCCAGCAGAAGCATTAACAGGACGGGCGCTTTCGTGATGCGACGCATGCTCCGTGCCCCGGCAACGCACACCGCTAGCCAAGCCGGCGCGAATATGAGGTGTGCGCCTGCGCCATCTTCCTGGGCGGCACTAAGCAAGCGCGCCGCATCAAGGGGCAGGCCGAGCAGCAACAGCCAGCTAGCAAACGTCCATCGCTTGCGCTCCAAGTTCTCGGGGGGGGGCAGTGCGGACTCCCACAGGAGCGGTACCAGGAACAGGCACAAGGGGAAAAGCCCGTGCGCAAGTGCGAATGCAATTTGCGCCGGTGCGCCCGCTGCGCCGCCGGTCAGAGGTGCGCCATCGGGGTTCGCGTCCAAGCACTGTAGCCCCATGCTCTGGCAAAGATCCGAGCCCAGAAGCAGCGCTAGGCCAACGAGCAGCAACGTCACCCACCGAAGTGGCCGCAGGTGTTTGCCCGCGGCGAGTACAGCCGAAACGACGATGACCGCTAGAGCGCCTAAGGTGACTCGGTCGGGTGTCAGTGCGGCGAGACCGAGGCCGAGACAAAGCCCCAAGGCGTCCAACCAAGGGGTGTGGCCTCGGTGCCGAGCAAACGCCGCTGCAACGGGAACGAGCCGACGAAGCATAACGAGCTGCACCACCGCGAGTCCGACCATGGACCAGGTGCGCGGTGTGGGTCGCAGTACCAGGGCTGCCGCGGCGGGCGTGAGCACCAAGCCGCCGCAGGCTACAAAGGTCCACGGCAGCAGCGCGCCCTTGCCATGATGTTCGGTTTCTTTGTCAGCACGCCAGCGCAGCAACAGGCAGATGATCGCGCCGAGCAATATGCATCCCGGTAGGCTCAGCAGAGCGGCTTGCAGCACGTGGCGCGCTGGCAGCCAGGGAGCTGTGGTCAGTAGAGCGCATAATGCGTTTTCGCTCCAGCTTGGTGCCGGAGCGTCACAGGAGCTGAGATTGGGTCCATAAGCACCCAGACGACCTGCACCAGCGCTGGCAGCGAAACCAAGGGCTGCCGCCGCACCTAGCGCCAGTTTTACCAGGCCCGACTTGCTGCTCCTCACGGGACGCTCACCGGTTTCATGAACGCCGCTTGGCGGCCTTTAGCTGGCGTTCGTAGTCACTTACCTGTGCTTTAAAGCGCTGTAAAGCCGCGCCGGTCAGGGCAGGCCCCGGCGCATGCAGCACCTCGAGTGGGTCCAGGAAGCGGTCGAAGCGCTTGACGCCAAAATGAAGATGCGGGCCCGTGGAGCGGCCCGTGGAGCCCACATGCCCGATCGGTTCACCCTGCTTCACCGAGACACCCGCTTTGATATTGCGCGCAAAGCGCTGCAGGTGCGCGTAGTATGAAGTGTAGCCATCGCGATGTTTGAGGATGACTAAATTCCCGTTGGGACCCTTGCGGCCAGCAAAGGAAACCGTGCCTGCAGCGGCCGCTCGCACCACCTCGCCGATAGGTGCTGCGTAGTCGACTCCGAGATGAGGCGTTACCCGGCCAAGAATCGGATGGCGCCGCCGCAGGTCAAAATGTGAGGAAATTCTAGAAAATCTGACCGGTACGCGCATCCATCCGCCCTCCCAGGCGTTGCCGGATCGGTCGTAATAGCCTTGGACTTTACGCCCGACTCGGTAGGCGTAAGCCTCCAGCGTGCCGACGGCCTGGCTCTCGTAGGTTAGAGCATGCGGATCATCGAAGCCGCTAAACTCACCGCCGAGCTGCTTGATGTCGACCAGCACCTTAAAGCGGTCTCCGCTGCGGGTGTCGCGGTCGAAGCGCATTTTGCGGCCAAAGACCTGGACGAAGGCGCCGGCCAGACCACTGAGATTCCCTTCGTGTTCCAGCGCAGCGCCGAGACTGGTCTCAATGGTACCAGTGAGTGCAAGCCTCTGTTTCGTTTCGGGGAGCTGATGCGCGCTTGCTTGGAATTGGCCGCGCGCGTCGCGCGTCACGGACCACCAGTGTGCCTTTGAGGTCCGGTAGGTGAGTGCGGTCAACTCGCCTGATTCGGCGCGCTCGATCTCAATGATATCGTTGGGCTTGCAGCGACGAAAGTCGAGTTTGCCGCGCAACGCTTGCTCGACTTGCGCGCCTTCGCTTGTGTTAAGTCCAGCGGCGCTTAGCGCGTGTCTGAAGGTGCGCGCCTTGCCAAAAAGATATTGCGTCTGTGCCGGATCGTCAGGGTCCCCCGCCGGTGGCGGTTCCGACGGGTCTGCATGGTTCGGGCTGGCGCTGGTAGCGGGAGCGTTTGCTTCCACCGCTAGTGGTGCCTGGGCTTGAGGTGCTTTGGGCTCGGGTGTCTCGGACGTTTGTGCCAGATGCCTCGCGCCTACGGTCGCGGCTGCGGCCAGGGAAAGCGCCAAGAGTAGTAGGCTCGGGAAGAGCCAGCGCCGCCGCCATATCCGAGCGCGGCGCCCCCGACTTGGCCCCAAACTCGGCATGGATGACGGTGCGGCCGTCGAAGTTTTGCTGATCGGGCCCGACATGATTCAGCCCCAGGGGTACAGGCAAGCGGTGTATCGTGCAAAGCTTCGGAGAGACAACTCCCGCGGTAGAGCCAAGCGCTCACTAAGATTCGGAACGGCTAGACCGCGTTTCGCAAAGCTTGACAGCGGTGGTGGCTACCCCTTTCAATGAGAGAACCCGCCGGCACTGCGTCGGCGTACCCACTAGGATAGGTCGAGCAACTTATGTTTAGCGTAGTCGTCACCGAACGCGGCGGGGCGCAGCGGCGCGTCGACTTCGAATCAGGCGAAGTGACCATTGGCCGCGTCCACGGCAACGATATTATTTTGCCCAAGGGCAATGTGTCGAAGCGCCACTGCAGAATCGTCCATAAGGACGGTCGTTTTGTGGTGGTAGACCTCAAGAGCACAAACGGGACTTACGTCAACGGCCGCAAGCTCACCTCCCCGCTCGTCGTGCGTGCGGGAGACAAAATCTACGTCGGCGATTTCATCATCGCGATCGACCAGCCCGAGCTTCAGGGCATCGCGGGGGAAGGCGCGGAGCATAAAACATCGGCGCAACTTGCGGCACAACCCGAAGGTGGGGTGGTGAGCGACTATGAATTGGCGGATGGCAAGGCGCCTGCGGCCGAAGCCGCGCCGGACAACGCGCCTGCCGCGCGGTCTTTCGCGGATAATCAGGTTCCGGTGCCCCCCCTCGAAGCGCCGAGGGCCGAGTTGGGCTCGCATCAAGCCGAACCCCAGGCGCTCGATGACTTCGAAGAGCTTGCCAGTGAGAGTGAAGACGACGACGAGGCTACGGAAGGCCCCGTGCCTCCTGAAGCGATGTACACCATCGCCCAGCGCGATGAAGATGCGTTCGAGAAGATCGAAGCGCAGGAGCTTGATGCACACAGTGCGGAAACCGAAGCGGATGATGACTTCCTGGACGAGATGCTTGCGGCGGAACCCGAACCTGTGCGCACCACGGTACGAGCGGATGCCTCGGAGCCGCCGCTAGGTCACGCACGGCCCTCGGCGTCCGCAGGTCCACGGTCCGAGTCGTTGCGGTCCACGCCGCCGCAAGTGCGCGGCGCTTCACTCTCGGAGCCACCTCCCGCCCGCCAACGTTCGGCCCGGCCGTCTTCGCGGCCGGTATCGGAGCCGGCACCTGCTGCACGCGTCCTGGAGCGACCTCCGGGATCGGGCGCACCGAGCAAGGCGCTACAGAGTCAGCGGTCACAAAGGCCAGAACCCAACGCCACTCAGAGCCCGGGTCGCCATGGATCTCCGGAACAAGACGGTCGCTATGAGCGTCTGATCGACCTCGCGCTTGATGCGTTAGGTACGCAGCCGAAGGACGTCGATGCCGATGCGGTTATCGGAGCCTTGAAGGGCGCCCTGGCGCGGCTTGACGAGGCGCAATCGTTGGCGGGCGATGAACTGACGCGTCTGCGCGAACGAGCGATCCGCGAACTCGCAGGGCTTGGGCCGCTCGAGATTCTATTGGACGACGAAAGTCTTGTGTTTGCCTGTGTCGATGGGCAGGGCGAGGTTGCGGCAGATTTCGGCGAGGGGTTGGCGCCGCTGCAACCGGGTTTCGCGTCCGCACGCTCCTGGCGTCTCTGTGCCGAGCGCTTGCGCACGCGCTTCAAGTCCACGCTGGCCTCAGGCGCTTACGAGGGGGCGCTCAATGGCGGGGCGCGTGCATTGCTTCTGGAGGCCCCGCTCGCACCTCAAGGCGCGATGCTCGAGGTGCACCGCCGCCTGCGGACGCAGACACTCACGGGCCTGGTCCAGCGCGGCGTCCTCGATGCGAGCCAAGCCAAGCTGATCGAGAGTGCCGTGCGCGGAGGCAAGGGCATTGTCGCGCTTGCAAGTAGTCGTCATGCGCTGGCAATGGTCGTTGGCGCGCTTGCCGAGGCTCTGCCGAGCGAAGAGCGCATAGGCCTGCTCCAAGGCCCTGAGGCCATTGCGCTCAACCAACCCTACTGCGTGGAGCTAGCATTTCTTGCGGGGGGGCCTCAGGCCCAACTCAACCGCTTGGATATTGCGCTCACCCTCGCCATCAACGCACTCGTCACGCCGATCGTGACCCCCGACCAACTTCCGGATGCACTGCAGCGTCTCGGTGCGTTTGTCGGAACCGTGTTGGCAGGCGTACTCACCCGCGCACCGAGTCGCGGCAAAGAGGCGCTGGAACACATCTTGGCCTCCGCTAACTTGAGCCCCGCGCGGAGCCAACAGCTCATCGGAGAGCACTTTGCCTACGTGCTTACGGTAGATCTCGTCGACGGTCAGCCTAGGGTCACGGGTATTGAAAAGACCCACTAGCAAGGGTTCGGTCTCAGTGCGCCGCCGTAGGCGGTCTCATGATTGCTCCGGCGGCCGCGCGAAGCGCCACGCGACCTAACGTTGGAGGGCACTGCGCTCTGCAACTGGGGTGCTACTAACTGCTACTCGAGATGTCGCGGTGCTTGAGGCACGCGCGCCCATGGCGCGTAGGTAGTGATAGTGGGCGCCCAGGGCGGCAAGCGCTGTGGGGTAGTAGGTATAGGGCACACCGAACTCCCGACACGTTTCGCGCACAATAGGCACAATCTCGTGCAGTCGGCTGTAGCTGATCGTCGGAAACAAGTGATGCTCGATCTGGTAACCGAGCCCGCCGAATAAGGTGACCGGGAGCCAGTGACCGTGTTGGAAGTTGACGGTGGTTTCGAGCTGGCCGGCGCCCCAGTCCCGGGGCTGTGAGGACGTGCGGCTGGCGCTGCCGAGCGCCCAGGCGTTCTGATGGCTCAAGGCAAATGTCCCTTGCACCATCAAGCCGGTGCCGCCGATCATGAGGGCGTGAATCACGAGCGCGTGAGGCCACGGCAGAAGGACGTAGGGCAAAGCATACCAGAGCAGCACTGACATGGCCTTGAAGGCACAAAAAAGCAGCGCTTCAGCGCGGTAGGGCCGCTCTATCTTGCCCCAAGGTCCAAACCAGCAGCCCGTAAGTGCCGCGACGATGTCCCCGACGAGTAGCACCGGGAAGGTTACGGTGTAGACGAGCCAAGCGTAGATGTGTTGAAAGCCATGAAACCAGCGCCGAGGCTGATGGGCGAATTCACGCAAGAGCGGAAAGTGAACTTCAATGTCCGGGTCGAGCCCAGGTTGATTGGTGTGTACGTGGTGTTTGGGCACGTGTATGGCAGTGAAGACAAAGGAGGAGACGCCCATTAAGTCGAGGGTGCACAGCGCTAGGATGCGGTTGGCGCGAACGGAAGAAAACACGCCTGCGTGCATGGCTTCGTGGCCGTAGCCCCCGAGCGCGAAGGCAATGGGCCCCCAGAGTAGCGCGCACCACCACTGCCCGAAGCCTAGCGCTCCGACGCTTAGCGCTAGAAAACTTGCGACCAGAGCACCGAAGCGCAGTAGAAAGGCGCGCGTGCCGTGGTGGGTGCGACGCAGCGCTGCACCCTGCAGGCCCCGTGCCTGACCTTCGCGCATGAAGTGCGCTCGAACGCGTGCTTTGAGCGTAGGGTAGAATCCGTCGCCTTCCCATGCGTAGGTCGGAGGAGCGTCCTTTTGCGGGGGAGGGGCCTCGCCTACGTAAAAGCGCGCTAGCATCGCCTTCGGCACTTTGTCGTGGAGGTGAGTGCTGTGAAAGAGTGCAGAACAGTCGGTGCCCCTGACCTGCTCAAGCAAGCGTCTGCCGCCCGGGTGCTTGTGCAGAAAGGGCTCAAGGTCGTAGAGCTTGCCGTCAATTTGCCAAAGACGTCGACGGTTTATCGAGCCCGCATCGTCTACGCTCTTATTCTGATCTGGTCCGGCGGGCAGTATGTCTTCCAAGGTCGGCCGAGGTTAGGCGCACGGTGTGTCTCAAGTCAACGCACGCCGAGATGCGCATGCCCGCCAAGCACTGCGTGCGACGAAGGCGCTCAGGCCTGTTGAGCCTGAGCCCACGTTTGCCAGTCCAGTGTGGGTGATAGCAATGAGGCGTCGGGCGAAGAGGCTCGGCCGGGCCGCTCCGAGTTCAGGGGTCGCTGTGCGAGACGCTCGCGCGCCAGCGCTGGACAAGGTCCGGGGGGAAACCCGCGCGGAGCAGCTTAGCGATAATTTTCTGTCGGCTCGCGGCGTCGGGGGCGGCCAGCAAACGTGCCGCGAGGCGCCTGCGCTGCGCGAAACGTTGAAGGGCTGCCCACTCATCGTGGTTGGCCAGAGCTTTGCTCCCCGCCGGGAGGGACCGCGCAAGCAGGCGAGCTTTGAGTCGCAAGCGTGAGTCGCCTCGGCCTGCGCCACTGCCCACGATCCCGCGCGTAAGTGCGGTATCGTCGAGTAGGCCGAGCGTCCGCGCCCGCGCAAGCGCGTCCTCAACGGCGGTGGCCGCATCCTGAAGATCGTGCTGCCGGCATAACCGTTTAAGGTACTGGCGGGCTCGGGCGTCGGAGGTCGGGTAGCGCAGAAGGTAATGTTCCAAGCGTAACGTTAAGTCGCTAGGCTGAACGCGTCGGCGCGGCATATTGGCAGGCTAGCGCAGGAAGCGTTCGAGTCCGCTACGAACCATCGCCACAGCGATCGCAGCCAAGAAGAGCGACATAACTTTGCCGAAGGCTCGGGCGCCCGAGGAGGGCAAGACCCGGCTAATGGGCCCGGCGAAGTGGAGAATGAGGCCGACCAACGTGAGGTTGAGCGCGAGGGCGATAAGCACGAGCGTCTTGCCGTGTGCATCGGCGAGCACAAGGCAGGTCGCCATCGTGGCAGGGCCCACGATAATGGGGGTGCCGAGCGGAACGACACCGGGGTCTTCATCCGCGTCGCTCTGCTTGCGCCGCTCCCGATTGAAGAGCAGGTCGTAAATCGCAAGCACCAGCAGGATAAGACCTCCCGCGATGCGCAGATCGTCAACAGTAATGCTCAGCGCACGAAAAATGACGGCGCCCAGCCACACGATCGCGACAGCGATCACCAGTCCGGTCACCACGGCTCGACGCGCGAGACGCTGCATGGCCTGGCTCTCCATGCCTTCGGTCATTGCTAAAAAAATCGGCAGTACCGTCAGCGGCGATAGCGCGACGAATATCGGCAGCAGTATCTCGGCGATAGCGCGGGGATCGGGCATCATTGAGGTCAACCTTCCGACTCAGCTAAGGACGACGGGCGTGAATCCACGTCGCCGTATCCGGTGGACGGCCGCGTATGTCTACTCGACGATTGACGCGTCGGCTCTGTGCTCGAGTCGCCACCCCAGGCCGCGTCGTCGGCCGAAAGTTGCACCCCGCCCACGCGCTCGCCTTGACGCGCGTTGACGCCTTCGCTGTGGCCAAGCGTTTGGTCGGGCGCGATGATGTCGCGGACGGCCCGCTTGAGTTCTGCTGCCTCGGGAAAACGGCCGCGCTCGGATCGGCACCAAACGCGTTGGCTGCCCACGCTTATTCGAAAGACGCCGCCCGTGAAGTCGGGTATCAAAGATACCTGCGCAAGGCTGCCGTCGGTGAAGGTTGTCAGCAACTCCTGCGCGAGCCAGCTTGCACGGAGGAGCCAGCGGCACTGCGCGCAGTAGCGAATCTCAACGTGCCACTGATTCATGCGGACCTGATGCACCTCATTCGGAGTTTTAGCATTTTGCGCGACTCTTTACGTCGAAGAAATAGCACGGCCTGGCCGACCGCCCGGCACGATGCAGAGAGGGCGTGCGGGTAGGCCCCCCGTAGCCCCACGCGTCCGGCGGCACACAAGCCTTGATGCATGCGAAAGGTGCGCGAGAAACGAATCTGGGGCTCTCGCTGTCAACCTTAGCCTCAAGCGCAGCTGAGGGCGCAACGTCAGCGCGGTGGCATGACCAGCAAGAGGGGGGCGCAGTATGCCGTATGCCCATGCGTGTCCGGTTAAGGGCCTGAGCCGGCTTACGTCCTCGCCAAAAATCCTCACGAACCCCAAGTTCGCTGCGGTTTTTGGCTGTGGGCGCGCGCCTCAGACCCTCAACCGAACACGCAGCTCGCTTAACCGATCACGCGTGGCCGTATGCCCGGCTACGCTTCGCGGTGTGACTGCGGATATCTCAAAAGCGCTTGACGTTACGCAAGTTGCTTGCAAATTGAGGGGGCGAAGCGGAGGCGCGCACTTAGTGCGTGTCATGAGGCACGCCTATTGGCGTGCCCGACGTTCGCTGCGTGGCAGCGGCCGCGCGGCACCAAACCTGATTGAAGTTGGGGTATCAGATGCAAAGAGAGCTTGCTTGGAAGAAACATATACGTGGTTTGAGCCTAGCGTTTACGCTGAGCGCAGGCTTTGGCGCTTGGGGTTGCAGTAGTACCGAGCTTCCGCCTGAGGTTGAAGGAGGGGACGCTGCACAGACCAAAGAACGTCCTGGGTTTGCATTGGGCGAACTGACAAGTGGGCGCTTGCTGGTCGGTGATGCGCAGAGTTCAACCGTGCAGGTTTTCGACCTGGATACGGAGGGTACTGAAGCGGTTGGGTCGGTCGAGGTGACCGGTTCGGCGCGGGTGTATGCTGACCATTACAGTCCTTTGGCTTATCTCGTTCAGCGTGACGAAGGTCGCATTGATGTCGCGGATTCGGGCCTGCATTTCGATTGGCATGACGACAACTACGGTGTGGAGAAGTCTTTGCCCACGCTGACGGGCCAGAGCCTTGAGGGTGAGTTGCCCACTCATTTTACCCTTCACGACGGGTGGATCGCCGCGTTCTACGACGGCACGGGCGAGGTTGACGTTTTCGAAGGTCAAGTCACCGCTGGTCCGACGCCAGCGATTGTTAGGCTTGCCACAGGTGTGGCGCATCACGGCGCTGCCGTGGCCGCGAGCGAGTTTGTTTTGGCGTCGATTGCTGATGACGGTGCGCCCTTGCCGTCGCGGGTGGGATTGTGGCGCCATGATAACCTGAGTGGTGAGCCGCTTGAGGTTTCAGCGCCTTGTCCCCGTTTGCATGGCGAAGCAGCGGTGGGCAACACCGTAGTCTTTGGGTGTTCGGATGGTGTGTTGATCGTCGATTGGCATGTCGATCACATCGATTCGCTGAAGATCGAAAACCCACCGGCCGCGCCACCCGCGGCTGGCGGCCGTCCGGATCGCGTAGGCACCGTCATGGCGAATGCGCGCTCCGAAGTCTTTCTGGGTAACTGGGGACAGACCGGACTTGCGGTGATCGACCCGCAGCTGGGGACGCTGACGCCGATACCCGTCGACGGAGGCGTTCAAGCTTTCACCTTTGATCTGACAGGCAGCTACGCGCTTGTCCTTACGGTCGACGGTAAAGTCCTTCGACTTGACCCACGCACGGGTGCACAAATGGGAACTCCGCTCGAGCTAAGCCCGGCCTTTGACTCGACCGAACCAGACTTCGTGCGCCCAGCGCTCGTAGCGGGCGCGGGCCACCTATATGTCGCGCTACCCGCGGATGGCGTTGTGGTTGAGATTGACGTCGCGGACTGGTCGTTGGAACGCACCTTCGAGGTTGGGGGCGCACCACACTCTTTGGCGGTCGCCGCGCTCGCACCGCCAAGCAGTCGCAGCCGTACTGCTGATCACGACCACGATCACGGCGACGACCACGGCCACGGCCACGGCCACGGCCACGACCACGACCACGACCACGGCGACGACCACGGCCACGGCCACGGCGACGACCACGGCCACGGCGACGACCACGGCCACGGCCACGGCGACGACCACGGCCACGACCACGAACACGAACACGGCGACGATCACGGCGACGACCACGGCCACGAACACGGCGACGATCACGGCGACGACCACGGCCACGATCACGGCGACGACCACGGCCACAACGACGATGGCCACCATCATGATGACGACGACCACGGCCATGATGATGGCCACGACGGCGGGGATCATGACGACCACGACGACGACCACGATGATGACGACCACTAAGCGTGGGGTGCGTTTGTCGTTGCGCAGCGTTTGAGCCGTGAGGCTGGGGCGGGCTTGGGAGGGGTCTTGGGCTACCACCTGGGCCATCGCTTTGGGGGAGTGCGACGCGGAATGTGGCAGAGTGCAGCCAATGGGTCATGTTTGCGAAACGTCACCGCTCGCTGTGGCGAGCCTGGAGCAGCGCTTTGTGGGCGAGCTACCAGGTGACCCGTCAACAGATCCCGGCACGCGCCAGGTCTTCGGAGCGTGTTACTCCAGAGTTGCACCCACCCCAGTCAAAACGCCGACGCTAGTGGCATACGCTACGGAGCTGGCCGAGTACCTCGGATTAGAAACGGTTCCGAAGCCGGGCCTTTTGGCGGTGCTTGCGGGCAACGCCTTGGCGCAGGGGTCCAAGCCGTTTGCTGCCTGCTACGGTGGCCATCAGTTTGGGCATTGGGCGGGGCAGCTTGGCGACGGCCGCGCCATCGGTCTTGGCGAAGTGCGCGCCCGCGACGGCGCCCTCTGGGAGGTGCAGCTTAAGGGGGCAGGGCCCACGCCTTATTCGCGCTTCGCCGATGGCCGGGCGGTGCTGCGTTCTTCATTGCGTGAGTATGTGGCGAGCGAAGCGATGGCGGCGCTCGGTGTGCCAACGACACGCGCGCTCAGCCTCGTCATGACCGGTGAGGCGGTCGAGCGCGACATCCTCTACAGCGGCCATAGCCGCCCGGAGGCCGGCGCGATTGCATGTCGCGTGGCCGAATCGTTTCTGCGCTTCGGTAGCTATGAAATTCACGCCGCGCGCGGAGATGTCACGACGCTCCGGCGGCTACTCGATTTTACACTGCGCCACCACTTTTCCGCATGCCTCAGCCCGTCGCAGCCGAGCGCAGGCCAGACAGGCCCACGCTCGGAGGACTTAGCGGCAAGCGAGACGCGCATCGCTGCATTTTTCCGCGAAGTGTGCCGCCGCACCGTTGCGCTCGTGGTGCATTGGCAGCGCGTTGGTTTCGTGCATGGCGTCTTGAACACGGACAACATGTCCATTCTTGGCCTGACAATAGATTACGGCCCGTTTGCATTTCTAGACACCTTCGACCTTACGTTCACGCCTAACCTGACGGACAGCGCCGAGTCTCGTTACGCCTACGGCCGTCAGGGCGACGTCGCGCTCTGGAATCTGCAAGCGTTGGCTCGGTCGCTTGCGCCCTTGATGACGTCTGTCGGCGATCTCACCGATGCGCTTGACCACGCGCGTCACGACCTCGCGCAGCGGTCCCGAAAGATGTGGCTCAGCAAGCTCGGTATCGAAGCTACCGAGGAGCGCGCCTCGGAGGATGCCGCTTGGATCGGAGAGTTGATGACGTTACTCACGCTTCGTGAAACCGATCTAACCCTTTTTTTTCGAAACCTGGCCGACGTCAAGCTCGTGGGTGAGCCGGGCTCGCCGGCGCTGGACACCGATACGTGTCTGGCGCAAGCGCGCCGGGCGTTAGCGCCCGCCTTCTACGGGAGCGCGCCCGATGCGCCGCGCTACGAGTCTGCGCTTGCCGCCTGGTTGGGCCGCTACGCCGACCGGGCACGCGACGCGTCTTTGAGCGATAGCGCGCGCCGCGAACGCATGCAGTGTATCAACCCACTTTACGTGCCACGAAACTACCTGCTGCAGGAGATCACTAACGAAGTCGCCGCGGGTGAGAACGGGTCGCTTCGGGCGCTCATGCGTGTTCTAAAAGACCCCTTCCGGGTGCAATCCGGCGCGGAGCGCTTTGCCGAAAAGCGTCCGGATTGGGCGCGTAGCAAGCCACTCTACTCGGTCCTAAGCTGCTCATCCTGATGCTGTTATCGGTTGCGACGTGACATGGGTGGCAATACAGGTTGCAGGGCATGCATCACGAACGAACACCAAGCGCTGGAGCTCAGTATTCGCCGCCGCAGTGCGAAGCCTAATACGCTGACGAGCTAGGTAGAGCCCGGCGGTTGCCGGGAGAGGGTGCACGGCGAGCGCGTCCCGGCGAACGCGTGGCTGCGGGGCCCGCGGGGGCCCAAGGGGGTCCACAGGGGGGCTGGGCGCTCAGGCGCGCAGGCGCACCCTCCGGAGCCCCCCCCAATTGGGCTGAATCCCCCCGGGTTTCCTGGAGGCTCCGAAAAGAGGGAGTCTAGGAGACATGAGAATGAAAGGGAGCAGGTTTTCATCGGAGGTACGTGAGCGAGCGGTTCGGTTGGTAAAAGAAAG
>SLQV01000018.1 GCA_007131285.1 Myxococcales bacterium | reverse complement strand
CGGGCGCGCAGGCGCACCCTCCGGAGCCCCCCACAATTGGGCACTGCGCGCAGCTCCGTACCCAATTGTGGGTCCCCCCGAGACCCTCCGCGGGCCCCGCAGCCACGCGCTCGCCGGGACTCCGACCTGCATGCGTGATCGATTGTTGCGCGCAGCGAACACACGGATGTAGAGGCTCAATCTTGAGCTGATGCGTATTAATGCACTTCGACCCGAGCCTGGCTCCGCTCGCACTGCAACGCGCGCCGCTCACAAACAGTCTTGCCCTCCAGGCAGTGTTCCGAGTCGCCCGATCAGGGCTGTGGCGCCTCGGTGCGCGCTTTGTGGAGGGCATCCGAGAACCGGCCTGCGTTGCCCGGGTCCCTTGCGAAGGCCGCAACGCCTCCGGGCAACTCGGGACGCTCCCGCCGACGCTCGCCCTCCGGCCGCTCGCCGATGCACGCGACTTCAATGCCCCGCGTTAGGCCGCGGCGGGTGCGGACACGAAGGCCATCGGGCATACGTCCGTAAGCCGACTAACGTAGGTGAGCGTCAGTTCGGCACGCACCGCCGAAGGCAGCTCTTCTAGGTCGTGAACGTTGCGGCTAGGCATCACGACGTGGCGAATGCCGGCCGTGTAAGCGGCGAGCAGCCGTTCGCGTAGGCCTTGTACTTCGAGCACACGACCGCGCAGGGTGACCTCGCCAATGAACGCTACATCGTGACGCACGCGGTCGCGGGTGAGCAGCGAGAGCAGCGCCACAAAGACTGCCAAACCAAGACTGGGACCGTCTTTAGGGGTGGCTCCTTCGGAGAAATGCACGTGGATGTCGATGGTCGCAAGGAAATCCGGTGGCAGGCCGAAGGCGCTGGCGTGCGCGCGAATATAGCTGAAGGCCGCAGCCACAGACTCCTTCATGACATCGCCTACGTGACCCGTAAGATGCACGCGACCCTTCCCCGGCATGAGGCTCGCTTCGACGGGAACTGGGTCGCCACCGACGCCATGCACCGAAAGCCCCACCGCAACACCGCACAGCGGGGTTTTCTCTAGAGAATGCTCACCCCGGTCAGGCCCTAAGGACTTGCGGATTGACTGCTTATCATAAACGCGAACGTAGTTCGGGCGTTCCGCGATTTGGACCGCGACATCCCGCGCAAGCGCCGCGAGTTGCTGGGCTAAACGTCGTACACCTGCCTCGCGCGTGTAGCCCTCCACCAGGAACGTTAGCGAAGCATCATCGATATCCACCTGCTCGGGCGTGAGGCCGTGCTCACTAAGCACCCTGGGCAGAAGGTAGGTCTTCGCTATTTCCACTTTCTCCGGCAGCGTATAGCCGGGCAGTTCAATCACTTCCAAGCGGTCGAGAAGCGGAGCTGGAATCGTGCCAAGCTGATTGGCGGTCGCGATAAACAGCACCTGGGATAGGTCAAAGGGCTGTTCGATGTAGTGGTCCACGAACGTATCATTTTGTGCTGGGTCGAGGACCTCGAGCAGCGCCGCAGCCGGCGAGCCCGCCCGCGATTCGACTAGCTTATCGATCTCATCGAGCACGATCACTGGATTGCGGCTCTTCGAAGTCTTGAGGCTTGAGAGGATGCGACCCGGATACGCACCGACATACGTCCGCCGATGACCGCGGATTTCGCCCTCATCGTGCACCCCACCGAGTGCCACGCGCGCAAAACGCCGTCCTGTCGCACGGGCAATCGATTTCGCGAGTGACGTTTTCCCTACACCAGGCGGACCCACAAAACAGAGAATCGGACCTCGCGCATCAGGCTTAAGCGAGCGGACGGCAATTTGCTCGATAATGCGTCGCTTCACGCGCTCGAGCCCATGGTGGTCTTCGTCGAGAACCCGCGCGGCGCGGCTGACATCCATCGTGTCCTCCGTCTGGGCGCGCCAAGGCAGGTCCGCAAGCCATTCGAGATAGGTCTTCGAGAGTTGATACTCGGGAGATGCCTCGGGAATCATATGGAGGCGGCCTAGATGACGCTTTGCCGCACGCATGATCTCGTCCGGGGGCTGTGAGGCTGAGAGACGGTCGCGGAGGGCATCAATCACCGACTCTGACTCAACATCTTCTCCGAGTTGCCGGCGGATATCCCGCATTTGCTGGCGCAGAATAGAGTGGCGCTGGGTCTCGGACATGCCTTCCTGCACAAGACTCGTGACCTCAATCTTAACGCGCTCCACCTCAATCTCGCGCTGCAGAAGCTTGAGTACGAGCCTGAGGCGCTGGCGCACTTCCGCACATCCGAGAATGACCGATTTTTGTGCCGCATTCGAGGGCAGATAGGCGGACACCACGTCTGCGAGCGCGCCGGGCTCTACTATTTTGGCGAGGGCTTGCTCGCTCTGTTCGGCGTAAGCCGCGGGCAGATGGTCGGTGAACTCGCGCATGCGCGCACGGACTTGAGCGACCAACGCGGCAAGCTCGACATCATCGTCTGCGACATGGGCGCGTTCACTCGGGAGGCGTTGCACGCGCGCCACCATGAACGGATCGGCGCTAACGATCCCGAGCAGCCGCAGTCGACATACCCCTTGCACGACGACGCTGTAGCTGCCCGTACTTAAGCGAATAACGCGCAGCACGCGCGCCAACGTTGCGACGGGGTAGAGGTCGTCAAGGCCGGGACGGTCGAGATCATACTCTTTTTGGCAGGCAACGACCACAAGACGCTGGGGCGTATCTTGCGCGAACTCTACCGCCCGAATCGAGCGCAGCCGTCCAACATTGACCGGCGTTACCGCCGCAGGAAAAAGGACAACATTGCGTAACGTCAGCACCGGAAGCTGCTGCTCTTCACCTACTGGAAACAGAGAATCACTCATGGCTCAGCTCCGAGACATTCCGCGCCCACGCTCTTGCCCCGGGCGACCCCTCCAGAGTCTACACGGTTGGACCCCGAAAAGCGAAACCCCGTCGCGCCGACCGCCACCATTCGGGTGACCCATTTTCGCAACCATCCTCGGGTCTTCCGGCGCAAATCCCACCTTCCGCCACTCGCCCTCTAACCCATGAATCAACGCTTAAGCACGACTTCAACGCCCGCTCGCCTGCGTTCGCACGATTTATCGAGACACTTCCCCCTGCTTCCGTAGCTTCAGACTGAAGTCCAAGCACCCCACGCGAAGCTCCACGCGTGGCCGAATCGCGGCGCGTGCGCCTCGACGTGCTCGGCGAAGTTGCTACTCTGTGGGTGCCCAAGTCAGATCCGCCAAACGCATGGAACTTGTAACGCCTTACTTAAGAGGCCGCAAAAAACGTCAAGCCAAGGTGCCGCATACGCCTAGATTATTTGAAATGTCGGGAGATTTCGAGTTACGATCGAATCGTTGGCTAGGAAACCAGGTAGACCCGCTCTTGGGAGCAATTCGTGAATCGCGTGCTAGGCGCGGTGGTGCGCCCGCTCAACGCTAGACACGTGAATCCGCTTTCCAGCGCACACAACCGAGCACTCAGCACCGCGAACGGGCAACGCTAAACGGGATGAGAACCACGAAAGCTCGGCGTTCGTATCGTGAAGGGCCTAGCGCCAGGACTACTCAAAGAACGAGTCATTATGCTTGAAACCGCGCTCCGCTGTCTTCCCAGCACCATGCTCCTGGGCCTTTCCTGTCTGCTGCTTCTGGGCACCTTGAACCAAGGCCGTCGCGCTCAGCGCACACCCCGTGACAGCCAACGACCTGCCCGCACCAGGCGAACCTTCGTCGCGGCAAACTCCGGCAATCTTGCCTCCGTGCCTCGGGTGAATGACTCAAGCGGCGTACACGGGAAAGCGGGCGACCTACCATTGCGTCGCGTTGCCTAGGGCCGTTATCTGCGCGGGAAGCTATGGGCAACGACACGCCGCCCGTCGACCTCGACATTCCCAACCTTACCCTCGCCGAACTCGAAGCGATGCGTCTGGTGCTGCGTGGGGGCTCGGTCATTGATTGGCACCGCCTCAACTTCGAACGCGCCTCTGATATCGAGCGCTTCATCGCATCTCAGTGCCTAAATCTCAATCGAGCGGACGATCGGGCCCGGGTACGTCTGGTACGCGATCAGGCGATAGCCTATCTTAGACGCACCTTTGGATTCCCCGTTCCGGGCCCGGTAGCACGCAAGGAACTCGATGAGCTGCTAGCGCTCGCATCAGCTTCGGGTCACCGCCAGCTCTGCGCCTGCGCCATTCTCAAGGTGATGCATATCATCCATCACCTAGAGGCTCGGGAGCTGCTCTTTAGGCTGCCGACCTCCGACTCTCAGGTCTTTCATCTGGTGGAAGCGAAAGTCTACGGTGTCGTGGGAAAAATGCTCGGAGAAGGACTTCCCATCGTTGAGTTTATTGGCGGGCGCAAGCAGACTGACTCCCTCTACTCGAAGCTTCTTTCAAAGGAAGATACGCTCGCGGCGCAGGTCTACGACAAAGTCCGCTTCCGGATCGTTGTTCGGCGCCCCGAAGATGTCTACCGCGTCTTGCCACGTCTTCTCTTTGAGCTCTTCCCTTTCAACTACGTCATCCCCGGAGAGTCTTACAATACGCTACTGCCCTGGGTGGCCCAATGCCAAGCGCATCCCGAACTACGCAATCTGCTACCGAAACTTCAGTTTCGCCTTGAGCTCGAGGAAGAGAGCGCGAACGACAATCATTTCTCGTCCAAGCGCTACCGGGTCATCCACTTCGTGGTCGACATGCCCCTTGCGCTTCCGGAACCCATGCTCAACTTAATTGACAAAGATACCAGGCATTTGGGACGTGTAATCTTTGCTCAAGCCGAGTTCCAGCTTATCGACGAGGTGAGCGACCGCGACAACGAGATCGGCGATGCGAGCCACGCCGCGTACAAGGCTCGCCAAAAAGCCGCCATCGCAGAACGCCTGAAACTCGGTCTTATTTCCGCAAGGCAGGCACCCACTCCGGGCGCGAGATGAGCGGATAGCGCGCTGCGCTTGAGGGCGTTTGCACCTGCATATCGCGCAGGGTTGGGCATGAGTCCCGCTCCGCCTTGTGCGACCAGGCACCGTCCAAAGCACTTCCGGTGAGCTGACCTCAGGCTGCGCGGGGGCTGACCGGGCCCTGTCCTGACGATTTCGATGCTCTAGAGCTCTTGAACTATGGATGCGCCCGGCGCGGAACATTTCTGCTATAGACACGGCCTATGGCAGTCGCCATCTATCCTGGATCCTTCGACCCGATAACCAACGGACATCTAAGCATTGTACGCAACGGCCTGGTGGCGTTTGAGCGCATCATCGTCGCCGTACTCAACCATCCCACGAAGTCGCCGCTCCTGAGCGTGGCGGAACGCGTCGCACTGATTGAAGCTTCTCTACCAAACCACGGCGCCAATATAGAAGTCGATACCTTCGATGGCTTGCTCGTTGACTACGCGCGCAAACGCGGCGTGCGCGTTGTGTTACGCGGCCTGCGTGCCGTGGCCGACTTCGAGTACGAGCTGCAGATGGCCAATGTCAACCGGCACCTTAACGAGTCCGTCGAAACCGTCTTCATCATGGCCCAAGACGCCTACTTTTACGTAAGCTCAAATGTGGTCAAAGAAGCGGCGCGCCTCGGAGGCGACATTTCGAAACTGGTGCCGCCACCGGTAGGCGCCAAGCTAAAAGAAATGTATCCCTGCTCGGCAGAGCAAGGCTGAACGAAGGCAGCGCCTGAGCGCAACGCTGCGCGCCCTAGAGCTTTGCTGTCCTTGGTTTTGAAGGCGAACCGGAGGCTCTCCCACGGGGGGGGGTGCGCCCTGCGGGCCTGCAACCACCGAGCGCCCCGCGAACCACAAGACCTATGCGCTCGCTCACGCCGGTGGAAAGGCTTGGGCGAGAAAGACCGTGGCCGGCGTCAGCTTGCCTGTTTGCAGCGCATCGAGATCTTGAGGATGAACGCGCAGGTGGTGCGCGATGCGTCCCAAGCCTCGGGAATAAACGGTATCTCGGTAAAATCCTCCGCCGCGATACACCCGTTCCGCACAAGCTAGCGCCTGCCCATCTGACACACCAAAGCGGCTGAGGCAGCGCACACATCCGGCAAAGGACTGCCCCTCGTCAAGTGCCGTCACTGCCAGAACGCGCGCCGCGATCTCGCCACGACGTCGGGCATCGTAGTGTCCCGCGTCCGCCTCCCGCCAAAGTGCGATGCCTTCCTGGTCCATGGCCGAGCCCGCCGCGCCGAGTTTACCCAAAGCCACAGGCAAGAGCTTGGAACGCGTCTCTGACCGGGCATGACCATCGAGCTCATGCACGATGAGGCGGAGAAGCAAGGGGCGCCGGATTGGCTCCGGTCGCAGAAAAAGCACGCCGTCGCCGACGGCTGCACGGGATGCAAGGTGAGGGGCCCACTGCAACCGAAACGGTAGGCCGCGTTGGGCGATGGCCTTCGCAACGATGTCAGCGATCTCATTGGGCTCCAAGATAACGGCGATAGGCAAAGCTTCTTGCAGTCCCGCTATATCTCGTTTCGCGGCAGTGATTTCCGCTGCGTTCGGCGCGCCGAAAAGCCGTCGTGAGTGCTCGCGATGTGCAGCGGTACCCACACTCGCCGCGCATGCTAGCGTCAGGTACAGTTCGGCAATCCGTGCCTCGTAGGCGGCTCGGAGTCGCCCCTCGAAGCCATCTTCGGTCGGCAATGCGGCCGCCGCATCCGCGAGCAAGCGCTTGGTGGCGCGCAAGGCCAAAGGCGATGCGGGCGGATAGCGCCAGGCAGGACGCAACGGTTTGCCTTGGGCAAGGCAGCGCCCGAGGCGCATGCGCTCTTCGACCGCATTGGCCGGTGTCACCGCGGCCAGCGGTCTCAGTCGCGGAAGCGCCTCCGTCAAGCACGCGTCGGTACGCGCAAACGCGTCCCGAAGTTGCGCCCGCGCCGATGATGCTTGCTCTGAGTTCAAGTTCACGTTTACCTTGATATAAAGGCGTTTTACATCTAGCAGGACTGTGTCACGCACTACAACGTACCGCATCAAGCTGGCGGGTAAAGACCTGCGACCGGACCTCCAGATAGACGCGGTTGCCAACGACCGAGGAGCACACGCACTATGACCCAAATGCTGGCTAAGCTCGCCGCGTTTCAAGACGCCGACCGCTACCGTGCTTTGCACTGGGAGGGTTCCTTTGAGGACTACTTGAATATTGTCCGTGAGAAGCCTCACGTGACTCGCAATGCGTTTCAACGGCTCTACGACATGGTCATCGGGTACGGCAGCGAGGAGTACGTCGATAACAAGAAGCGCATTACACGTTACCCATTCTTCTCGGACCCCTTCGATGCCGGCAAAGACGCTATTTTTGGGCTCGACATAACGCTCATGCGGCTGGTTCACGTGCTGCAGGCGGCGGCACAGGGCTACGGCCCCGAGCGCCGCATCATTTTGCTTCACGGTCCAGTGGGATCGTCCAAATCCACCATTGCGAGATTACTTAAGAAAGGCGTTGAGCACTACTCGCGCAGCGATGAAGGAATTCTCTACACTTATACCTGGGTCAATCTGAAGGCGACAGGCCTCGCGGGCGAAGGCATCGACACCTTTCCGTGCCCGATGAACGAGGAACCGCTTCGCCTCATTCCCAAGGAGTGGCGCGACAAAGCCATCGCAGAGCTCGACCTGCCCGAAAGCCGCTACCCAATCATCATCAAGGGCGACCTGAACCCGGCCTGCCGCTTTATTTTTCGCGCGCTGATGGAGCGCTATGCAGGCGACTTCAGCAAGGTCGTCAAGGAACATATTCGGGTGCGCCGGCTGGTGCTCAGCGAACAGGATCGTGTCGGGATCGGCACGTTCCAGCCAAAAGACGAGAAAAACCAGGATTCTACCGAACTCACTGGCGATATCAACTACCGTAAAATCGCCGAGTACGGCTCAGACTCGGACCCGCGCGCTTTTAACTTCGATGGGGAGTTTAACATCGCCAATAGGGGACTTATCGAGTTTGTCGAAGTACTCAAGCTAGATGTGGCATTTCTTTACGACCTTCTGGGCGCCACCCAAGAGCACAAGATCAAGCCCAAGAAGTTCGCCCAAACCGATATCGACGAAGTCATCATCGGGCACACCAATGAAGCAGAGTATCGCAAGCTCCTCGATAACGAGTTCATGGAGGCTTTGCGTGACCGCACGATCAAAATCGATGTGCCCTACATCACGCGCTTGAGTGAAGAGGTGCGCATTTACCGCAAGGAGTTTAGCCAGGAACGGTTGGGCGCGAAGCATATCGCGCCGCACACCTTGGATGTCGCGGCGATGTGGGGCGTTTTATCGCGCCTCGAGGACCCAAAGAAGCATCAAATTTGCCTACTACAGAAAATGAAGCTCTACGATGGACGGGTTATGCCTGGCTTCACTCAGGATAATATCAAAGAGCTTCGCAAAGAGACGCGACGCGAGGGTCTAGACGGCATATCGCCACGTTACATTCAGGATAAAATTTCTAACGCATTAGTCAGGGAGGACGCGGTATCCTACGTGAATCCTTTCATGGTGCTCAACGAGCTTGAGAAAGGACTCGAGCATCATTCACTGATTGCCGATGAGGATTTGAAGCGACGGTATATCGATATCATTGGCATGGTGAAGCGCGAGTACGAAGAAATCGTCAAAAACGAAGTTCAGAGAGCCATCTCTGCCGACGAAGAAGCGATCAGCCGGCTCTGCGCAAACTACATCGACAACGTTCGCGCTTACTCACTGAAGGAGCGAGTCAAAAACCGCTACACGGGCCGAGACGAAGAGCCGGATGAACGGCTCATGCGTTCCATCGAAGAAAAGATCGACATCGCTGAGAGTCGAAAAGACGATTTTCGACGGGAGATCATGAATTACATCGGTGCCCTTGCCATCGAAGGCAAGCGCTTCGATTACAAGATGAACGACCGGCTCCGGCGCGCCCTTGAGATGAAGCTCTTTGAGGATCAAAAGGATTCGATCAAGCTCTCCTCGTTAGTGTCCAACGTCATCGACAAGGGAACGCAAGACAAGATCGACGTGATCAAGGGCCGTTTGATCAAATACTACGGGTACAACGACGAGTCGGCCACGGATGTGCTCTCCTACGTTGCCAGCATCTTTGCCCGCGGTGACGTGCAGGACGGCTAAGCGAGCCGCGTGCTGACTGGTTTTTTAGGAAAAAAGCAGCTAATCCGCCTCTCGTGATGAATCCCCAGAGGATGCGCCGGATTGGCACTCCCTTGCTCTCGTTTTTTATCCGTTTTACTCGCCCGAGTCAGCCGCACAGGCTCCTCGGCGCCAGGAGGGCCCGCACCTGTGATGCTTCGACACCCACCCCAATCGCTGCGCACTTCTCGTGGGCGCTACTCCCAGCTGCACTACTAGGTGGCTGCGACTCGGGAAGTGATTCCCAGGCCCTGGTGCCCCCGCCTCCTCAGCAGCGGAGCGCGATCATCGAAACCCATAACCCGGCAGCGCTGAGAGAATCGTTCTCGATGCGAGGCGAGTCTGTGGAAGTCGCGCGGACGTTAAACGAAGGTGATCTCTGGCAATACCGGATTCGGACTTCGCTCAAGCACCCCATTTTGGGCCGAAGTGAGCGTACGGTCGCCGAGTCCAATGATCTGCCGCGGCTGCGCTCTGGGGACCCGTTGATCGATGCGATCTTCACGTTGGCGACGCACGAACTTGGTGAGAACACCGCAAGCGAACTCACCGGGGGACCACATCGCACACCGAAAGCATGCGAGTGCTTCATCACCGGCGAGAAATGGAAGTACGCTTGGACACGCGACACCGCCTATTCGGTTGACCTTGGGCTGGCACTGATGGCACCGGAGCGCAGCGCGGCGACGGTGAGCTTCAAAATATCCGCGCCCAAGAATGCGTCGCTTGCACCATGGCATCTGGTGCAAGATACAGGCACCGGTGGTAGCTGGCCGATCAGCACAGACCGCGTACTCCTCGGCTGGGCGGGAGCACGCATGCTGCCGCTCGTTCCGGCGGCGCAGCGCGAGACATTGCGAGAGCGCGTGAATGTCGCGATCGCGGCTGCGCTCGACGACGCCACCGAGTTTACTTTTGACGCAGACTCTGGCCTGTTTCGCGGCGAGCAATCCTTTCTGGACTGGCGGCAGCAAACGTATCCTTTGTGGGCCGACGCATCCGACATCGGCGAGGCAACAAGCCTGTCTACCAACATGGCGCACTACATGTTGCTCAAGACGGCCGAATCCCTGAGTCGGGACCAGCATCGCAACAACGCCAGCAGGGATGCTTACGAGCAGGCGGAGGCGCTGCTCCAAGCAGCCGAACAGCTCCGAGACGCCATACGGGCAGGCTTTTGGGACGATGAGCTGATGGTGCTTCGCGCCCTGCGTGGCCCCGCCCAGGTGCCGCATGCTTGGGCTCAACAGGAGCTGCTCGGAACAAGCCTTGCCATCCTTGAAGGCGTGCTCGACCCGAAAGAAGCCCGCGTCGCGCTTCGCAATTATCCGCGCTTCGCCCTTGGATCACCCGTCGTTTTTCCGGTGTATCCGGGGCGCGGCATCTACCACAACCGCGGGGCCTGGCCTTTCGTATCCGCCTACGCCTTTTTGGCGGCGGCGAAGGTATCTCTCGGGCCAGTGATGGACCATGAGTTTAAATGGTTAACCGAGAGTGCGGCGCTTAATCTCTCACATTTAGAAAACTACGACGCACTCAGCGGACTAGCGTACACCGAGGACGGAGATGTTCGCGGACCCATCATCAACAGTCCGCGTCAACTTTGGTCCGTGGCCGGCTACCTTGGCGTAATCGCTCGCGGGATCTTTGGTATCCATGTAGAAGCGGACGGCTTCGCGTTTGAGCCGCGGGTCACAGAAAGTCTCCGGCAACGCCTCGCCGGAGACCACGGCCTGAGCCCCGCCCTCTTGGGCTGGTATCCCGGGGATGCTGCATCTCGCATCGTCCTTGTTTTTCCAAAGGAACGCGCAACCATTTACGCACTTCACGCCATCATCGCAGACGGCGAACGCTTGGCGCCAGGCGCCATCGTTCCGCGACATGCTAGAAATATCACGCTTGAACTGAAACCCGGCGCCGACGACAGCCTACCGCTTGCCTTCATTGCAGCCAACGAAACAGAGCGCTTTCTTGCGCCCGCAGACCCGGAAGCGCCCAACGTGCATTGGCTCGATGAGCACGCGCTCGCCGTAACGCTGCCAACGCGCGCCGAAGACGAAACCTTTCGCGTGTTCATCAACGGCCAGCTTAGCCTGGAGACGCAAACACCTGGCGCGCTCGCTTTCCGTTGGCAAGCCACCGCGCCTGACCTCGCGTGCGTGACCATCGAAGTTCGGGGCCCGCAGGGCGTTGTATCGCATCCGAGCAAAGCGGCATGCGCCTCACGAAGCGAGCAGGTTACGCTCCTCCTGGGTGCGCGTGACCTTAAAGCGAATGGGGGCACCCTTGTGCGCGAAGGCCAAGCGTGGATGTTGCAGGATTGGGGGGCGCCGGAAGACACCTTGCGAACCCCGGAGTTCTCCGTCCCCAAGAGCGGACGCTACGCGGTCCGAATCCGTGGACGAAATACCGGTGCCGGTTCGACAGGCATCACCGCGTGCAGCAAACGCATCGCGTTGCGCACCGGGCAGCGTACGCCAGCCCGGGGCCAACGTGCCCTAGCCCTCCCCACGGCGGACAGCGCGCCGGGTAGCACAGAGGCCCCGGTGATGGACAGTACCAGCGTCAGCTACGACCTGAGTGCGGGCGCTGTCTACGAGTTGGAACTCAGCGATGGCTTCAACATGAGCTACCTGAGCTTGATGCAGGATTTCTCGTGGGGTGACGGAGCGAGCGATGACAGCGTCAATAGCTGCGATATTCAAGCGCTGGAGCTACGTCGTACCTTCGGCACGCCACGTACCACGCCCTAAATATCGCCGTTGATCAACGCGATGATAGGACCTTGCTTTGAGGTGCGGCGCGCGCGACCATTCCGCTCGCCGCATCGATTAGACGCAGCGTCAGTCTTGCAGCAATTGTTCAAAAAGAAGTAAGTTCTCTAGTTCGTTTTCTTCAACGGAGCCGTCAGCCATGATGATGGCGCGCGCAGCATCTAGGAAAATCGTTCGGTGCGCCCGAGGAATATCTTGCGGGTCAACGTCTTCTGCCCGAGGTGGCTTGTCGAGCCAGGCCTCGACTTGCTCAGCTTCTTCGGCGTCGAGGTCCAAGCGCGCCACGAGCTGCCCAACAAAATCGCGCTCTGTTCCCTGGACCTCAAGGTCAGCCCAGGCGAAAGAACATACGAAACGCAGCAGCCGCAAGCGATCTTCTCGGTTCAACTTATCCAACATAAGGATTCATCGCTACTCCCCAAAGCGTCCGTGTGCAAGCACTGTGCATCCGTGCTGAATGAGACGCGCTCCCCATCTCGGACCTAAGCGAACGTTGCGCCCACAGCTTAAGCTCCGCACGTCACTCGTCACCGCATGCGACCGCAAGGCGTTGCCAAGATGCCGAGTTAACGGTAGACCTTTGGCCCGCGGCAACGCGCATACGCCGTTTGCAGCGGAAAGTTAAGCATCATGAGTACCACTGTAAGTATGCCCGCGCTGGGCGAAAGCGTTGTCGAAGGCACGGTTGGGAAATGGCTCGTCGCTGAAGGCGAGGCCGTGACGAAAGACCAACCCCTGGTTGAGATACTCACCGATAAGGCTGACAGCGAGGTCCCGGCACCGGTGAGTGGCACGGTGCGCGTGCGCTTTGTCGCGGAAGACGATGTTGTCACCGTTGGACAGGCTTTATGCGAAATCGAAGAAGGCAGCGGCGCTGCGAATAACGCGGATAGCGCCGCGCAAAACAGCCCCAACGAAAGCGCGAACAACGAGGGCGCTAAGCCGCTGGCGTCGCCTGCGGTGCGCAAACTGGCGCGCGAGCGCACCGTTGCCCTGGAGACGCTTGACGGAACGGGCCCCGGCGGACGCATCACGAAGAGTGACGTCGAGCGCGCTGCAACGCGTGTAGAGAGCGGGTCCCAAAGCTCGGGCCGCCCCACACAGCCGGCCGAACAAGCACCGACAAGCCCGACCAGCCGCGGAACACTCCCGGCTCCCGCACCTAGCGCTGGCGGCACTGCAAAGGCCCAGAGCGGCGCCTTCAGGCCACCGCCCTACGTTGCGGCCCCCGGCGATGAAGTGGTGCCGTTCTCGCGGCGCCGGCGCATCATCGCTGACCACATGATCTACTCGAAAAGCGTCGCACCTGATGTGGTGACCTTTGCCGAGTGTGATTTGCAGGCCACCTCGCGCCTGCGTGACGCGCACAAGAAAGCCCTACAGGCGGAAGGCATTGGGCTGAACTTCTTGGCCTTCGTTGCCGCGGCGGTATGCCGTTCTTTACGGGCCCACCCAACCATGAACGCCCGCGTGCTTGATGATGCGTTCGTCAAGCTGAAGGCCATCAACCTGGGGATCGCTGTCGATACGCCCGACGGCTTGATCGTACCGGTCATTAAGAACGCCGACGAGTTGACGGTCCGCGGCCTGGCACGGGCTATCGGGGAGATCGCGGAGCGGGCGCGGAAAGGTCAGATTACGCCGGATGACCTCGCGGGGAAGACTTTCACGATTTCGAACCCAGGCCGTATGGGCAATTTGGTTGGAGGGGCGATTATCTCGCAGCCTAACGTAGGCATTCTGCGTATGGGAACGATCAAAAAGCGGGTCGTGGTCGTTGAACGCGATGGCGAAGACCTGATGGCCATCCACCCAGTCATGCAAATGGCGCTCACCTACGATCATCGCATCGTTGATGGGGTGGAAGCCAACGGATTTCTCTACAATATTGTCGAAGCGCTCGAATCAGCGGATTTCGAAATCTAGATGCGGTAGCGTGCAAGAATCTCGCGAAGGTGGCGGAACTGGCAGACGCGCTGGATTTAGGTTCCAGTGCCCAAAAGGCGTGCGGGTTCGAGTCCCGCCCTTCGCACAAAAGATATCACGCTGGAAAAACGGCCTTCCGGCATAGGGGCACCGCGCCGTCAGTTACTGGGCCGTGCGGCATTAGGCCGTGAGTTATTGGGCCATAAGTCACTACGGCCATGCCGACGACCCGACAATCGACCCGACAATGCTGGACATGCGGGCGATGGCTGACGCTCTCGCGAACTTGTAGAGCGGCGCCAACGCTTAGCATGATCGGTCGCCTACCTGGCGGCGGGGTGGGTCATGTAGGACTCGAACCTACAACCAATGGATTAAGAATCCACTGCTCTACCGGTTGAGCTAATGACCCGGTAAGTCTGGCTGAGTGCGCTCTCATCAGCGGCACGCCCGGAGGGAGTCGAACCCCCGACATTCGGATTCGAAGTCCGACGCTCTATCCAGCTGAGCTACGGGCGCATCCCCGATAAGGCCGCAAGATATGACAGATCCAGGTTCGCAGTGCAAGCCGGCTTTACGTCTGTGATTGGACTCGCTCAATCACTTTCGGTTCCACACCCGCGCACGTGAGACCCACGACAAGCACAGGCGGACAGCTCTCAATACACAGACGTCATCAGCCGTGTGATGCTGAGTGTAAGATGGGGTGAGTGACGGGGCTCGAACCCGCGACCACCGAGACCACAACCCGGTGCTCTACCAACTGAGCTACACCCACCAGCGTAGCGCGCCATCTTAGCTCGCTGGCGCAGCGTGGCAAGAATGGAATGCGGCATGACTTTGGAAAGAGCGCGCCGCGCGCGGCACCCGAACGCTAAGAGATACGACCGCCAGCGTAGTACTGGCGACACCACTCGTGCATGGCGATGCCCGCGCACATCCCCAGAGGGAACGAGTGATTGATGCCGAACATTGGTATGGTCACGGCAATATCCGCCGCTTGCCGCAGACGGGACCGAATGCCATCGTTCTCGTTGCCGAGGAGTAGGCAGTCGCCCTCCATGAGTGGCGTTTGCCACAAACTCGCAGAAGCCCCCTCGCGCTCGAACGCAACGACCCGCCGACCGCGGGCCTTGGACCAGGACAAAAAACTTTCGTCATCGGGAAGTTCAATGATGTTCTCATAGCGATGCATGCCCATGGCAGCGCGCTCGTACCAAGGCTCGGTCCCGATGAGCACCACCTCTTCCGCCAAGAACGAGTGCGCCGTACGAATGATCGCACCGATATTGAAAGGATTTTTAGCGCGGTCGAGGGCTATGGAAAAAGGGTGGCGAAGGCGATTTAGCTCAGCTCGCGCTTCCTCGCAGGACCACGGATACGGCTCAATACGCATGCCAAAAGGTAGCGGACCCGAACGCCGGACGCGAGCCGGTTACCCCTTTTCGTCCACGCCATCCGGGAGCCATTTAATACTGCATCCCATCGAAGGAACGATCTCGAAATCAATCGGCTTCGACGCAAGCGTCAGCTCAATAGCAACGGCCAAATCGTGGCGCGTCACTGCCGCTTCATCCCGCCAGTTGTCATCGAACCGGCCGTTGTAGACAAGGTGCCGTGCCGCGTTAAAAAGAAAGATGTCCGGCGTACACGCTGCGTCGAAAGCCTTTGCAACGGCCTGAGCCGCATCGTGAAGGTAGGGAAAGTTAAAGGGCACCTCGGCTGCACGCCGCTGCATGGCCGCGAAACTATCCTCTGGCACCCGCACTTCCGAGTTCGGATTGATAGCGACCAGGCGCAGGCCGCGCTCTGCGTAGCGGGCCTGCAGTGCGACCAACCGATCCTGCAAGGCTATCGCATAGGGGCAGTGATTACAGGTAAAGACGACGAGCAGTGCCTTTGCGTCGACAAAGTCATGGAGCGTCCACACTCGACCATCAACACCCATAAGCGAAAACTCAGGCGCCGGCGTGCCGGGACGCATCCCCTTGGAGTACATCAAAACCATGCTGCAGATCTGGCGGCAAAGCACCTCAATCTCAAGCGCTTTTGCGCGCTCACATCGTCTCCTAAGGGCACCTGCGCAGGGCACCTGTGAAGAAATACGACAAATGCACACTTACGAGCTTTCGCAGCAGCCCTGGACGCCCCATTCTACGCCTTGAAACGAGGACTCATGACCCCGCGCCACACGATGACGCGGCGCACGCCCTCGTATTGCGCGCGCTGACATGTAGGACGTTGTGCATCACGCTGGTACGATGTCTGCAAGCCGTAGACATGTGAGACCCCCGCGACCGATTCGCTCCATCGCACCGCGAGTAAGTCATATGATGACGCGCGTGATTGTACGAGCCGCTCAAGACACCTCGCGTGGGATTCCAGCACGACGCGTTCGGGCGGTCTCATATTGCACGCTAGCAGCTCTCTCCCTGCTTTTAGTACCTCTACAAGTCTCCGCGGAACGAACCTGGTGGACACGCGCAACTTCTTCGAGCGCGCGCGGCGGTTCGCCGGAGTCCGGAGCTCGCCGCGGGCTTCCGGCTTGGGGAAGCGGTCCCACACTCGTTCTGGACCAGCTAGCCGATGCGCCAGGCCTTGATGATCGACGCAGTGTGAGACTGGTGCGCGCCGCAAGCGGCGAAGGCGTACCGAAGGCCCTAGATCCCGTGGTCGCGCTACAACCTGCCGAAGCCGCCCTGATGGTCGTGGAGGGCCAGACCGCGACCTTCTTCGTCTTTCAGCAAGGCACGCTGCACCGGCAAGTTACCCTTGGCAAACCCGAGGATCTTGACCGCTGGACGCAAGCCTACCTCGGAATACGCCTACCTCAGTCGGAGTCCCGCAATGGCAACAGTGCGATTCGTCTCGCGTCAATAAGCGGCCAGCCCCAGCTCGTAGCACTGCTGCGAGAACCGGCGCAACACGCGGACGACGTACGTAACAGCTCAAGTTCAGCGCCGTCCGAAGTCGTATCCGCGCCAACGCCCACCTCGAACGCCCGCGCAGCGCGTCGCGGCGCCGAATACGCGACCGCCCCCTCAGCGCAGCGACCCACTTCGATTTGGTGGACGAACGCAAAGGCCACCGTACGGAACCAACCGGCCGCCGCGGCTTCAACGCAGAACCCGCCCTTAGCCCTGCGCACGAGCACGAGCACGAGCACGCCGCGTGTTGACCCCAACAACCCGCTTCGCCACCTCACGGTTAAGGCAGTTCTCAACAGCTCTGACCCGCTCGAGGGCCTCACCGATGACGAAACCCGCAGCGACTAACACGCCCACTTGACGAGGCAAGACCGACAAGCTTCCGTCGCGAGCGGCACTTAGAGGGACCCAGGCTCTAAGCCTAACGAGGAGAGCACGTTGAGGCTCTCGGTACTCTTCTTTCGCAGCATGTTGAGTAGGATGCGGTGCGCCTTGGCAAAACCTTCTTTGAGCGAAGTTTGCCCTTCGGCGCTTAGCGACGTCCACGCCGCTTGCCTTAAAACTGTGACCGCGAGAAAGTCTCCGATAGGGGCATCACTGTAGCCCTTAAGCGCCGGATGCCACTGGAAGTAGACGACCGCGAGCGGTGTCGAAGCAAAGATAAGCGGCGATCGCTTTTTAAAGAGCACGGGCGCCTCAGCCAGAGGCGCGACCACGACCGACGCGCCACGTTTCTTGAAAAACGGAAGATAAAGCGGCTCCTCGCCGCGCATCACCCAAGCACTCGCTTGAGTAGCGGGCTTTTCCGCGCGCGCTGCCTCTGTGGAAAAAAGGTGAACAGAACCGGCCACTCCGCCGCCCATCAGCATCCAGCCCTGCTTGGCCAGGCGTTGGGCCAGCTCCGGCGAGGCAAGCACTTTAGCTGCGGATTTAACACCCGGACGCGGACACAGTTGGTTGTCTAGGGCACACGCACCGGTGGAAGTCAGCGCCAAAATGTCGAACTTGGCCTCGGCAACAAGATTGGCCTCGTTCACCTCCAAACCAAGCGCGCTCGGCTCCAGAGCGACTTCGCCCTTGCTTTGGTGCCGCAAGGTACGGTCCAGCGCCGAAAACACCTGCCACCAGGGCGATTCCTTCGGGCCGACCAAGCCCGCTTTCAGTACCTGCGTCTCAGGTGTGGTCTCTGCCGGCGCTTTGCGTGGCTGACCAGCAGCGGGCTCGGACTGGGCCCGCACGGCACTGCTAGCGAAAGCGAACGCCCAACACACAAGACCCAACATTCCGACGAAGCGCGCGAGGCCGCCGCGAGGCCAACTCGGGATGAGGGCGCGCGTCCCATGGGAACGCCACCCCTGCGCACGCGGCCACCGTCGCCCCAGCCACCACGCCTCCAGACCACGCTTCTTTCGAATATGCGCACTGACCATACGCTTCAGACGTAGGCGGCCGCGCATAGATTTCAAGGGCAACATTAAAGGTCTCCTGGCTGGGCCATACCATAGGCGGCGCAGCCGTTTTCGCCGAGCCAAGCGCAGTGTTGGCGCTTGAGACGCCGCAAACGCGGCGCATGAAACGCATTGGCTAAACGAAAACGCGCGCCGCCGGTTCCCGGAGGGACACCGGCGGCCTCAGTCGCGGCGATAAGCTTAGAAAACAACGCCCTATCCTCGAAGCGAACCCCCACTTCGCGCGCGTAAGCAAGGTGCACGCCCAGGGCTTCGCCCTGGGTGAGTTCGAGGGCACGATCGAAAAACACGCGCGCCTGCTGCGGGTCACCGCCTGCCGCTTTGGGCAGGGCCGCCGCGACAGAACCGAGAAATATTAGACCGG
>SLQV01000090.1 GCA_007131285.1 Myxococcales bacterium | reverse complement strand
CCCACAATTGGGTACGGAGCTGCGCGCAGTGCCCAATTGTGGGGGGCTCCGGAGGGTGCGCCTGCGCGCCCGTGCCCCCGCGGGCCCCGCAGCCACGCGCTCGCCGGGACCCCGGCCCACCTGGACGCTCCCGCCGTGCGCCCACACACGCGAACCCTGCTGCCGGCTAGGCTCAACCTCTTTCTTCAGCGTATTAATCCGTGGGTTCGTCGAGTGCCGCAGCCAGCTCCTTGACGAGTTTCTTGGCTTTGCTGTTGAGCCGCTTGGGTACCTTTAGGCGCACCACGCAGATCAGTCGGCCCCGGCCGCGTCGTTCCAGCTTGGGCATGCCGGCGCCTTCGATGACAATCGCGTCTCCAGGTTGCGTTCCGGCGGGCACTTCAACGCGCTTGGTATCACCGGAAAGAAGCGTGGCCTCGAGTTTTGCGCCCAGGGCGGCTTGGGCGAAACTGACATCCAAATGCGTGAGTAGATCCGCGCCTTCTCGCTCAAAGCGTTCATGCGCTTCGATATCGATGGTGACGTAGAGATTGCCCGGTGGGCCGCCATTGAGCCCCGGTTGGCCCTGGCCTGAGACACGCAAGGTTTGGCCGGTATCGATGCCAGCGGGGACGGACACGCGTACTTTGCGGGGCTCTTCGGCGCCGCGCGCATCGGCAACGCGGACATCGAACTCGCGTTGCACGCCGTCGGCAGCCTCCGCAAGGGTTATCCGCAACATTAGACGCAGGTCGCTTCCGCGGCGCGGTGCATTGCGCGCTACCCTTGGGTCGACGCCGAAGCCGCCAATGTTGCCGCCGAAAAAGTCACTGAAAATATCCTGGAAGTGCGAGAAGATGTCGGCGGCATCCTGGAAGCCGCCACCGCCCGCCCGCAGCCCGTCCATGCCGTAGCGGTCGTAGATCGCACGTTTTTGGCTATCGCTTAGGATCTGGTAGGCTTCCGAAGCGGCCTTGAAGGCTTCTTCGGCCGCCGCGTCGCCCGGGTTACGGTCTGGATGTAGCTCCAGCGCCTTGCGGCGATAGGCCTTCTTGATCTCGTCGGCGCTAGCGTTTCGGCTAACGCCGAGGCGCTCATACAACTCGTCACTCACTACCGTCCGACCCTTTCACAAACGCCAACCGTGCGGTGCCAAGCCCCGCGAAAGCCGCAACCTAAAGTCCCTGGGCCCAAGGTCAAGCCCTGACCGGTGGCATCGCGCTACGCATCCGTAAGCAGCTTGATGAATCTAAGAAGGCGCCTTGCGTCGTGGATTCAGTCCGCTCAGCCTCCGGCCGCATGGCAAGTGCGCGTGAGCCGCAGGGTGCTTTGCTGCTTGGTCAGCGTCTCAGGGCTGAACTCGACAGCGTATGGTGTGGTGTTCTTGTATCTTTGGGTTTGCGGCTTCGGCGCAGCACTGATGCGTTCGTGAGCTACGACGGTGCGGGCACGCTGTGGATTGCACCAGATGTCGACCTCGACGCCGAAGACACGCTTGCTCAACTCATCTTCCATGAAGTGTGTCATTGGGCGATCGAAGGCGAAGAGGCTGTACACCGAGTGGACTGGGGCTTCGGTCCACCCAGTCAGGATACCGCCCCGGAGCAGCGTTGCCTCGAGCTGCAGGCTGCGGCTGCTCGGCACTTCGGGCTTGAGCGATTGCTGCGACCAACGACGGAATTCGCGCCATGGTACGACCAGGCATTGATGCGGGAGGGTGAGCGTCTTGATCCGCTTCAAGTCGGTCGTTTCGCGCCCGTAGTGCTGCAAGGGTTGACTGCGTCGCGGCAGTTGATCAAAAACGCCGAACGGGCTTGAATACACCGAGCGTATCCCTTCAGGTTAGGGTCGTAGAGTATGCTTCGGGTCAGAGCATTGGGTGAACTCAGAGCATTGGGTGAACATGGTGGAGCGGTCAGTGAGTGCGGCGGGTGATCTCAAATCAGGTCTTGCTAACGTCCGCTGGGGTATTCTCTTAGCGCTGCTGACGATTGTCTTCGGCCAGGCGCTGGGCGTTGCTTTTGGCGTGTTCGAAGCTGCGCTGAAGGCTTACCTCAAGGCGGAGGGGGAGCGCGCGTTTGAAGCGGTTTACGCCGGAAATCGCGCACAACTCGATGCCACCGTGGCAAAGTCTTGGACGTACTTCAAGCGCGCCCACCTGCACGCTGGTGGGATGGGTACGACCGCACTCGCATTAATTCTTTTGGTGGCTGTGCTGCCCGGCCAGCGCAAGTTTCGGCGTGAGTCTGCGGTGGCTTTGAGCGCGGGCGCCCTCGCGTACGCCGTATTCTGGGCATGGGCAGGTATGCGCGCCCCGGGACTTGGTAGCACGGCGGCGGCTAAAGAATCGCTAGCGTGGTTAGCGGTGCCGGCCGTGGGATTTTTTGTCGGAACCACGCTGCTTTTCTCCGTCTGGTCGGTGGGTTCGCTTTTTCTGCACTCGCTGCGAGAAAAGTAAGACCACGGCGGATAGCCGTGGCGGGACTGAGGTGCCCCGGTCGCACGTGTCTAAAGCGAGTCATATTGGTTAATATGATACATAATGAGACGCCATGCGATGGTATAAGTATTAGTAGTTATTAAGTTTATGTCTGGCCCGATACGTGCATCTACCTGCGTGTCGCCAGATGGTAGCGCCTGGTGTGCGAGGAGGTTCGGCATGAAGTGTGGGAAGAATGTTAGGTCGCGTTTGAACCGAGTGGGCATGACAGCGTTGCTCCCGTTGAGTGTATCGGCGGCCGCGTTGGTCCCCGCGTGCGCGCGGGAGGATCTCGGCATGCGGCACCGGGTAGACCAAGGGATTGACCTGCGGGACACACCGGACCCGATTGCGCTCCGACTGCGTCAAATGAAGTCCTGCGATGAACTTGAGGAGACCCTCCGTAGCTCCATCGAGCGAGAGGCCGCGTTCGCATCGTCTGCACGCGCGGATAGAAGCGGAAATGTCGATCTCGGGATGCCCAGCCTCGCGCAGCCGGAGGGCGTGGCTGCGCCGATGGCGGCCGAGGATGACGGCGCCAATATCACCAACAATCAAACCGATGGGGTCGACGAAGGCGACCTCATCAAGAGCGACGGTACGCATCTATATATTGCGACGGGCGATCAGCTCACAATCGCGAAGGCTGTGCCAGCCCCGGAGCTCGCGCGGGTGGCAACCTTGAAGCTGGTGGGCACGACGCGGGAGCTTTTTGTTGTGGGCGGCCGGGTGATTGTTTTCGCGGACGTTTGGGAGCCGCGTGAGGGAGAGCCGTATGACTCAGGTCATGCGGTTGCTGGTAGCGATGCGACACCGGATATTGCAATAGCGCCCTATGATCCGGGCTACCGCGGTTATGGCCGACAGATGACCGCCGTGTCGGTCATTGACGTGAGCGAGCCTGCCGAGCCTGCCCTTATTCGGTCCTACAAGACCGAAGGCAGCTACCTCACAAGCCGCCGCGTGGGTAACCGGGTTTACGCCGTGCTCCAGGGTCGGATTCATAAGTTTCACGGTGTTGAGCCCTCGGCGCTGCCCGCAAGCGCGGAACTGCTGCGCCAAGCGTTGCCCGGCGCCGCCGATAGCGTACAGGGTGAGCTGCCCTTCAGCGGTGCATGCACCGACTACTACGTGGATGACCTAAGCCCTGGGGCGGCGCTTTCCGATATTTTTAGCGTAGATGTCGCGGCGGTCACCGCTGATGAGGCGACGCCGATGGGCCAGCACACCCTGGTGATGGGGCAAGGTGCGGTCGTATACGCCTCAACGGAGTCGCTCTACCTGGCGACTAACGCTCACTTCGGCTGGTGGAGTCGGTGGGCGTGGGACGCTGCTGCTAGTGCCCGCACGTCTGTCCACAAATTCTCCATCGCTTCCGCGGAGCATGCGGCGCGGTACCTAGCCAGCGGTTCGCTACCCGGTCGCATTCTAAATCAGTTTTCGATGGACGAGTACGAAGGCAACCTGCGCATTGCGATGACCACTGAGGGTACGGGCTTTGGCGTTCGGCCCATGCCTGCGGAAGCCGGTGGTGAGCCGGTCACCTCTCCCCCGGTCGCCATCGACGCCGATAGCGGTGCAAGTCGAGACGACGACAGCACGGTTAGCAGCTCGAGTAGCCTGGATGGGCCGGTCTTCGATGAAGGCAGCAACGACCTTTGGATCCTCGGTGAACAAGGTTCGGCGCTGGTCTCCCTAGGTAGCGTTCGCGGGCTCGCGCCCGGGGAGCGAATCTTCTCGGCGCGTTTTGCCGGAAGCCGCGGCTTCATTGTGACCTTCCGTCAGGTAGACCCACTTTTCACCTTTGACCTGAGTGATCCGGAACGACCCAGGCTTCTCGGCGAACTCAAGATTCCTGGGTTCTCCAACTACATCCACTTTATTGGCGAAGACCACTTGCTTACCATCGGTAACGATGCTGATGAGCAGACCGGTATAACCACCGGCATGCAGCTCAGTCTCTTTGATGTGAGCGACATGACCAGGCCCGTGCGTACGCACATATTCGATCTTGGCCAGGGGTATTCGGAAGCCAACTACGACCACCGTGCCTTCGCATTCTTTGAGGCCGAGGCCATGCTCGCGATACCCGTTCAGGCATGGGGGAGCTGGGGTGAAAGCCAGGCGTCGGGGTTGCGTGTCTTCGACGTGAGCGTTGAAACGGGTTTCTCTGCCCGTGCGCTCATCACGCACAGTGGCGCAGACCCTACTTATCCCGCTGCCATGCGGCGCGCCTTCTTGATGGACGGCCACCTTTTCGCGCTAAGCGACCGGCGTCTGACGGCTTCGCCGCTTGCCGGGCTGACCGACGCGCCCGTTGCCAGCCTGAGCCTGCCGCGAAGCGACACGTTCGATGGCGACGTTATCATCCTTCCGTTCTTCTAGACGGGTGCGTCTTTTGGCAGCATCGCGCCGCTTAAGCGGATATGCAGCTGGCGCGCATGCTGCGTCATCGCCTATCCTGTGGGCGTGATGCGTGAGAGCTGTTTAGCGGGCGGCCGGTCCCTCGGCACTGCATTCCGCCCCAAGGTGGGCATGATGTTGCTTTGCGGGGCGCTTGGCGTTGACGCCGGCATGCCCCCGTCGTTGGCTCGAGCCGACATTTTCGTGTGTCAGCGCGGTGCCGTGCAACACTATACGAATCAGAAGCCCAAGGGCGAGACCTGCAGGCGGCTGGTGAAGAGTACCGCTAAAGCTCCTGCCTTGTCCTCGCAGGGGCAAAGAACGGTCCTCGGCGCAGAAGAAGTGACGCCGCTGCTTAGCATGGCCGCGGAGCGCTACGCGTTGCCCGAGGCATTACTGCGTGCGGTAATGCGCACCGAGAGCGCATTTGTCCCGACCGCTGTCTCGCCGAAGGGCGCTACCGGTCTGATGCAGCTTATGCCGAAGACGGCTGCGGCGATGGGAGTTCAGAATATCACGTCGCCCAAAGAAAACGTCCTCGGGGGGGCACGCTATTTGCGTCTCATGCTGAACCGATTCGGAGGAGATTTGATGCTAGCTCTCGCGGCCTACAATGCGGGTGAATCCGCCGTCGAAAAGTACGGCGGCATTCCTCCCTACCCGGAGACGCAACGTTACGTGCGACGTGTGATGGAGGCCTATATCGAATACGCCTCAGCGACACCCCTAAGCCAACGCGGTGCAACCGAAGACGCACGTGTAACGCCACTGGCTAGTAGCGTGGATGAGCGCGAAAGCCATGCGGATGAGACGGTTGTTAGCGAAGCTACGGCGTTGTAGTTGTCCGGAAAATCAGCCGCAGTGCGCGAGCTCAAGTGTAACCGCTTGCGGGTACAACCCTGAGCTTGCGCCACTTTTTGTCGGTGCGCGGGTGCCCGAGACGACGAGGTTATTCTCCGAAATGTCGTGGGCGTCGTGCGCACCAGATGCCTAGCGCGCCGCGCATGATGCGGGCTGAAGCTTGATGTAGGTTGGCGAATGGGTTCAGTATCGGGTCCCGTATGTCTTGTCATTCCTGGGATGTGGGATTCGCCTGCCCGCTACGGCCCGCTGCTCCGCCGGATCGAAGCGACCGGCCGCACAGCGGTTAGCATGGCATTGCATCCTTCAAGCGGCGTGCCGACGCTTGAACGCCTCGTCCCTCAAGTACGGGCGCAGCTCGGGTTGCTCCGTGACATTTGGGGCTCTCAGGCACGACCCATTGAGGTGGTCGGTTTCTCCATGGGGGCGCTTGTGGCGCTTGCGGCTATCGAAGATTGTCCAGGTTGGGTGCGAACGCTGGTGTCGGTGGGAACGCCCCACGCCGGAACCTGGGCCGCGCTGCTCTGGCCGACGCCCTGTGGTCGAGATTTCCTGCCACGATCGGCATTTTCGCGGCGGCATACCCGAGTGCCTAAGGGCACGCGTATTGGCTCGGTGGCTTCGCGCCGAGACCGGATCATTTGGCCTTGGCATTCGGCGCTGCATCCGCAGGCGGAGGTGACTCGCGTTGTCGAGCACGGATTTCACCCGAAGCTGCCGCGACTCGTCGTCGTCCAGGATGCGGTTATCGAGATACTCGATCTCCTAGGCTGATGCGTCTGATAGACAGGGACTATCAGCCATCGGTTCGAGCATCGTCCAAGCTTGGAGGACGCTGGAGGCATGCTTTCAAGCTGGGTGTCTGTGTCCAGTCGCACGCGCCGTCGCGCTGTCTTTCGCAGGTGGCCGTGCGGTAGCAAAGGTATTCGGGTCGCATTTCGCACGTCGTGAATGCGTCTGTCCCTTCCTCAACGCAAAGCTGGCCCGAGCAGCCACCGATCACGCACGGCGGGGTGGCATCTGCCGCCGTCCCCAGCGCATCGGGGTCGACGCAGGCTCCGGATTCCGCAACGGAAACATCGTGGAGGTAAGCCTCACAAGCGTTGTCGTAGGTTTTGCCATCGCAGCCACACACGGGTTGATAAACGTCAGCGCAGCGAGTGGGGCGTGGCTGACAGAGGCCGGGGGTCCCGCGGGTGCCACACCGCGCCTCCGGATCAAAAAGACAGAAGGTCTTGTCTGGGCATTTGGGGCTGTTTGGCATTCCGCAAATGCGTGCCGCCGGAGTAGGCGCGAGACCCATCTTCCCCGAGCCGTCATTTGCCGGGCTCGGATCGGAAGATTTCGAACGGGCGAGCGGCTCTGGGAAGCAGTAGTTTTTACAGTGCGGCGCCGTGCATCCCGCATGCTGACAGACCGACCCGGGGGGGCAGGACTGTCCTCTGCGGTTGCAGGCGACGCGGCATTCGGCTGCGTCGCATGTCAGGCGAATAGTGAAGCTGCCACGATTGCTGCGGGCATTCTGGACTACCGCCAAATATGTCCCGGGTTCAACAAGCCATGCGCGTAGCTTCGAAGTGCCGAGGCTGCCTTGTTGCGCGCGTTCGATGCGCTGAACGCCCTCCCAGTTCGGGGCCGGCTTGGGGCCGTACAACGAGAGCACGGGCAGGCCATCGCCGCTAATGGTGATATCAACCGGAACACCGGCGTCTGCCGTGAAGGCAAAACCCACGCCGACGTCATGATTTGCGGCGTATCGCTCTTTGAGCGCGACGCCGAATCCAAGGTTTTGCCGCACTTCGATGCGGCTTACCGTGTCCAGGGGTCCGCTGACGGGAGTGGGTCCGGTCCCGAAAGCGCCGCGAGGGCACCCGCTGCAGAGGCCAGCGAGTGCGACCAAGAGCAGCCCCTGCGCTCTGGCGTGCCATAAAGTGGACGGTTCAGCGGATAAACGACCTCTAAAAACCCGGTGTGCCAGGCCTGGCGCCCACTCAAACTCAAGCTCTGACGCGAGAGCCAGCGTCGGTTCAGGGCGGTTGCCGCGTTGAGGCGTAAGTTTTGCGGGTGTGCGTGTGCGTCGGAAAGTAGAGGCGCGCTGCGAGCGCTGGCGATGTGGCGTGATCCGCATGGTCTAGAAATGCTGCTGAAAAGATGTCGGGGCCGCCGCGTCGCTTTGTGGCAACGCAAGCGCTTCGGCATTAGGGTGAGCTTCGAAATCACACACGTCAAGCCTGGGCGAGGCGCCAAGCCTTCAGGTACGCGGCGCAAGCATCTCTCGGAGATAAGGGTTTGGAACTAATAGCAGATTTGGCTGTCATGGAGTGGCTAGGCAATCCGCTCATGCGCTGGCTGAAGGCGGCCGGTGTGGCCTTCGTTGCGGCGGGCATGCTCTACGTGCTGCGGGGGATTGCGCTGCGCTACCTAAACCGCCTCGCTGAGCGCACCGTTAATCGGATTGACGATATAGTTGCCGGGACGCTTTCGCGAACATCACTGCTCGCCATCATCGCGGTCTCTTGTTACATCGCGGGGCATTACCTGATGTTCGGTAAGCGGGTAGACCGGGTACTGAATATCGGCCTGGCAGTTGCATTTTCAATTCAGTTTGCGATCTGGTTGCAAACATTCATCACGTTGTCGCTTGATGAATGGCGCACCCGCCATAACGATAAGCGCAATCATGCGTCCATGGCCGCGACGATACGCTTCGTCTCGCGCCTCATTATTTGGACGCTTGTTACGCTCTTCATTGCCTCTAACCTAGGGCTTCGGCTTGATGCCGTCATCACTGGTCTCGGTATAGGCGGCGTAGCTGCCGCGTTAGCCGTGCAGAGTGTCTTGGGAGACCTTTTTGCGTCGCTCTCCATTTATTTTGATAGACCTTTCGAGATTGGTGACTTTGTTATTGTCGACGAATACCTCGGCGTCGTTGAGCAAGTCGGCTTGCGTTCGACGCGTGTACGCGCCCTCTCTGGGGAGCAGGTCGTTTTTCCTAATGCGGACCTTTCGCGTTCGAGAATTCGAAATTACGGTCGCATGTTTGAGCGCCGGATCGTCTTTAAGCTAGGCGTTACGTATCAGAGTTCACCGGAGCAACTTGAGGCTATTCCAGGCATCGTCCGCGCCGCCGTGGAGGCTCAGGAGCATACTCGGTTCGATCGCTGTCATTTCTTTCAGTACGGAGACTTTTCCCTAAATTTTGAAATTGTCTACTTCGTGCTCTCGCCGGACTACAACGCTTACATGGATGTGCAGCAAGCCATCAATTTGCAAATATTCCGGAACTTTGCCGCCAACAAGATAGACTTCGCCTACCCAACCCAAACCCTCTATCACCAACCACTCTCTTTCCGGGAAGGAAGTGCTCCGTCTCCGGCGTCACGGTAATCCCGGGATCGCAGACTGGGGGAGGCTGTCTTGATGAGAGCAAGATGTTTGCGAGAAGCAAGCTTACGACTGCAGTGGATCGGGGGGCCTAGGTGGGCCAAGGGGTGCGGTGGAAGTTGCGGGGTCGCTTTTCTAGAAAAGAAGTGCGCCCCTCGGTGGCTTCGGCAGTGCCGTAGGCCAGGCGGGTGGCTTCGCCAGCGAAGAGTTGCTGGCCGACGAGACCGTCATCTACGGCGTTAAACGCATATTTGAGCATGCGGATAGCCATGGGTGATTTGTTGAGAATGGTGGCCGCCCACTCAAGCGCGATGCGCTCGAGATCAGCGTGTGGGACGGCAGCATTGACCATGCCCATCGCGGCGGCTTCATCGGCGGTGTAGGTGCGGCCGAGAAAGAAGATTTCCCGGGCCTTTTTTTGGCCTACTTGCCGCGCAAGAAGACCTGAGCCGAAGCCACCGTCGAAGGATGCGACATCTGCGTCGGTCTGCTTGAAGCGCGCGTGCTCACGACTTGCCAAGGTTAGGTCGCAGACAACGTGCAAGCTATGGCCGCCGCCCGCAATCCAACCATTGACAACCGCGATGACGACTTTCGGCATGAAGCGAATCAGCCGCTGCACTTCGAGGATGTGCAGTCTTCCGAACGGGGTGACCGCATCTCCCGATCCTGGTGTCGTCTCTGACTTGGGCCGAGTCCTTTCGGCTAGAGGCTGCCCGATGTAGCCGTCGCTCCCGCGCACGCGCTGGTCGCCGCCGGAGCAAAAGGCATGGACCCCGTCTTTCGGGGAGGGACCATTGCCCGTAAGCAACACCACGCCAACCGATGTGTCCATGCGCGCATGCTCAAAAGCTAACAGCAGCTCATCGACAGTTTCAGGCCGAAATGCATTGCGCACCTCGGGCCGGTTGAAACCAATGCGCACGGCACCGAGATCTTTGTGTCGGTGGTAAGTGATATCCCCAAGCGGACTCAGTTCAAGCGGCTCCCAAACCGCTGCATCAAAAGGCGTTGCCGGCGAGAGCAGCGCAAGACCCCGAGTAGGCATGCGCGTAAGGCTAGCACTCTTTGTTCGTGGCTATCGAGCTGATCTTCGGGCACCTTGCGCTCCTGCGGCCCCTTCTCGCGTGCGTCGTTGCGCGTCGGGTCCGTAGAGCCCTGGCGCCACGCTTCGCCCACCGGCCCGAAGAGTTCGCCGTTGTGGAGGCCTCGATACGAGAGTTCGCCAAATGTTTACAGGTCGTTGCACCAGTCAAAGCTCGCGCGCTCCCAAAACAGACGCACGGTCATCTGCTCGGCAAGGCGCGAAACGCAAATTTTATAAGCCAACTCGCCTGAGCCAGGGTTAGCCTTGGTCGATGCACCTAGCGGGTCCAGTGCGTGCGGCCCCTAGTTGCGCTTGGGGGAAGCTGAGATGGTTGCACTCATGGTTGGAGTCGGTTTGTTTTCGGTGCTTGCGCTCCTCATGTTGGCAGGGCTTGTGCTGCTCTATAACGCACTGGTGCGCCTGCGAAACACAGTGCGGAATGCTTGGAGCCAGATTGATGTGCAGCTCAAACGGCGAGCGGACCTCATTCCTAACCTGGTGAAGACGGTTCAGGGCTATGCCGGACATGAGTCCGAGACCTTAGTGCAGGTCACGCAAGCGCGTGACTACGCGGGCAAGCAACGGTCACCGGCAGGGCGTATGGAGGCAGAAGGGCTACTCTCCCAGGCGCTCGTTAACTTGATGGCAGTCTCCGAACGCTACCCCGAGCTCAAGGCTGACCAGAACTTTCGAGAACTGCAAGAAGAGCTAACAAGTACTGAAAACCGCATCGCATTTGCAAGGCAATTCTACAATGATTCGGTCATGACCTACCACAACATGCGCGAATCATTTCCGTCAAACATGATCGCGGGTGCCTTTTCTTTTCAGGAGGAGCCTCTCTGGCGCCTAGCCGCAACCGATGCGGCCCACACCGCGCCCGTCGTGGCCTTCGGCGAAGCATCGCGTACCCCTAACGGGCAATAAGGCCCGTGTTTGAACAAGTTCTGCGCAATCAGCGTGCCTCGAAGCGCTTTGTGTTGGCGCTTGGTGTGCTGCTGGTCTTGGCGGCGGGTGCGGCCGTGGAACTTGTGTTTCCGGGGAATGGCGCGGTCTTTGGCCTACCGTTCGGTGCACTAGCTTTCGGCATTTATTACCAGCGAGCGCGGCACCATGGAGATGTTTGGTTGCGCACTCTTGCCGGCGCGCGGCCGGTAGATGCGGTGGCCGAGCGAATGCTCAGCAACATTGTTGAAGAACTGATGCTGGCGTTCGGGATAAGCGAGCCCCCTGAGCTCTATGTCATCGAAGACCAAGGGCTCAACGCGTTTGCCACTCAGGGCCCGCACGGCCGCAGTGCGCTTGTGGTCACGCGCGGTCTTTTAAAGTCTGTCAGTCGGTCGGAGCTCCAGGCAGCGATCGCTCATGAACTTGCCCATATCAAACATGGTGACACGCGATTCTTGACGTTGGCGTGTGCGCTTGCGGCCGCAGTGAACTTAGTTGCCGCTTTGGGGAAGCAGGGATTGCGCAGTGGCGTGCGTACGGAAACACGTGTTGCGCTTCCGGGGCGCATGCGCAGCTCAGGCAATGGAGGCGGTCTAATGTATGTGAAGGTTGCCGTGCTGCTGCTCGTTCTCTACGGCGCAAGCCGTCTCGCTCGGCTTCTCTTTCACAGTATCAGCAGTGAACGCGAATATCTGGCAGACGCAGGAGCGATTATTGCGACGCGTGACCCAGAGGCGTTGTTGGCGTTATTGCTGCGTATCGAAAGCACGCCTTCCGCGTATCCATCAAGCCTCATGCCGCTCATGCTTGCGGCACCTGACTTTGATGTCACGCATCCCCCTCTGCGTCGGCGTATTCAGATCCTAAGCGACTTGCTGAACTTGCCCGCAAGTGCGGACCTCCAAACGGCATACGCGACAGTCTACCGACGCAAACTCGGCCGAACCTTGCGCGGCGGACCTGCGCTTTCGGTGCCACGGCCCGAGACGGCGCAGGGTGCTCAGAGCGTGTTTCATCCCGACGAGCCGACACGCGTCCCGGTAGTATCGACTCAAGCGTCCCAGGTTGCCGATCAGCTGAGGCAGACTCGCTGCGTCTGCGGGCTTGAGTGTGAGGTGATGCCGGGCTTCGCGTTGCGCTGTCCGCAGTGCCACGTTGCGTTAAACTCGCCGATCTCGCCTTAGCCGTTGGCTTTCTTCTTCTTCTTGGGCTTCTTGGCGGCGGCTACCCCTGGGGCCGCAACGATGCGTCGTGTTTTGGTGGCCGAGGGTACCGCCTTGGCAGACTGTCTGGCGTCCGACGCGGCTGCTGGTCCGGTGTTTGCCGCTGCCGCGCGGCCCCGGCGCAGGGGCGCATTGCCACCGCTGGCCGATGAGGTCCCCGTACCGCTTCTGAACGGAGACTTGCCCATGCCGCGCGGCGCTGCTGCGCGATTGTCGTCGCGAGCGGAGCCCGAGGGAGCGCGACTCGGCGCACGTTTAGCGTGCGCGCTGCTCTCGCTCCCGGGCCCAGTATTTGACCGAGCGCCGGGCGCAGTGCCGGGGCGTCCGTTTTGTCGATAGCCGCCCGGTTGGTCGCTGGGGCGGCTCCCCTGACCGCGGCCGTGGGAAGAGGCCTGCCCGTGCCGCCCGTAGGAAGGTCCGCGACTGCCGCGACCGGAACCCCCGCCTCCATAGCCACCGCCGTACCCCCCGCGGCCGCGGGGTGCGCGGTCAAGAGGCGGCTCGCTCCAAAAGGGCGGGCGTTCACTAGGATTACTGGGTAACTGCCAGCCAAGCTCGCCGAGTAAGGTCAAGCCGAGCGCTTGGGTAAAGGTTGCGGCGCCAACCTCTTCCGCGAGGCGCGCAAAGGATTCGTCGAGAAGCACCGGGAGCGCTTCCCCCAAGTTTTCTCGGATGCGCGCCTCAAGCTGAGCGAAGCGGGCGCGCACGATATCCACGTCTGAGGGCATCACCTTGCGTTCAATGTTGCAGCGTTCACTCGACTCCAGGCTGGAAAGTGCATCGATTTCTCGGGGTGAGATAAACGTAATCGCATGCCCGCTGCGCCCCGCTCGGCCGGTGCGGCCAATACGGTGAATGTAGTTTTGCCTCGAGTCTGGAAAATCAACGTTGATTACGTGGGTGATGTGGTCGACGTCAAGGCCGCGCGCAGCGACATCCGACGCCACAAGAAAACGAATATCTTGGTCACGGAGACGCTGCAGGACTCGGTCGCGCGCGCCTTGATTGAGGTCGCCATGGAGCGCGTCTGCGGCGTAGCCTTGTCGTTGCAGTTCGGCGCAGATTTCATCACAGCGCACCTTGGTGCGGGCGAAGATCAGCGCAGTAGGCGGCTCATAAAACGCGAGCAGACGCAGTAAGGCTTCTGCTTTGTGGCGTTCGGGGACAAGGTAGGCCTCCTGGGCGATTTGGGAGGAGGATTGAGCCGTCTGCGCAATTTGTACCAGCGCGGGGTTGCGCAGGTACTTGGTCGTAAGTGCCTGCATTTGTCGTGGCATCGTCGCCGAGAAAAGCGCCACCTGCCGTGCGCCGTCGGTGGCGGCGAGAATGCGCTCGACATCGTCGATAAAACCCATGCGAAGCATTTCGTCGGCTTCGTCGATGACCATGAAGGTCACACCTTCAAGCGATAGATTGCCTCTATCGAGGTGGTCAAGGAGCCTTCCCGGCGTAGCGATCAGTACGTCGGGTTTGCTCGCGAGGGCCTTGAGCTGAGGGCCGTAGGGAGCCCCGCCGTAGAGCGCCGTCGCGCGCAGCTTCGAAGAGCGCGCATAGGTTGCCAAGACATCGCCGACCTGCTGCGCAAGTTCCCGTGTGGGGGTAAGCACCAGCGCCCTCGGACCCGATCCGCCGTCGCTTTCCAACTTCTCGAGAAGCGGTAGCGCAAAGGCAAGCGTTTTCCCCGAACCTGTTTGCGCGCGTCCAAGCAAGTCGCGCCCCGCAAGTAAAACGGGAATCGCTTGCGCCTGAATGGGCGTTGGCGTGGCTATGCCCGCCTTGCTCAGAGCCGTATCGAGTTCAGCCGACAAACCTAGCGCAACGAACGACCCCTCTGCGCCCTCTGAAGTCAACGTTTTGTCAGCGACGTCCCGTTCGGTGGGTTTAGCGCTGGCCCGAATCGTCTCATTGTCAGCTGCATTCATCTCAGGAGAGGTTTCGCGCCTGCCTTCTTGGGAATGGAGGAGGTCAGAGGGCGAGTTGGTTGCGGTTTCGGTCATAGTTCGGTGTTAGTTGTGCCACGGAAGTCTTCCTGGGACGAGGCTCACCTCGGTAAAGATAGCTGACGCGGAAAGCTCGGCAGTGTCTGTGCCCGCCGGCAGAGGTAGCAATACTCGGCAGCTTGCACATGCGCCTCGCTGGCCACAGGCTCCTGCTTCTTGTGGATCTCACTGTTCCAGCGCTACTTTTCCCTGCAATATCGTTGCTGTTTTTGGCGTATACCAACCGTTTCTTGTCGTTGGCAAATCTGATTCGTCAGCTTCACGGCCGCTACGGTGCGAGTCCCGACGAAAGCGTGCTGGGACAGCTCCAGAATCTTGGCATTCGGGTGCGATTAATCCGCTTGATGCAAGAGCTCGGTGTCATCTCGCTCCTGCTGTGTGTGGTATCTATGTTTTTACTCTTTGCCGATAGCCAAAGCCTCGGCAAAGTAATATTCGGCCTAAGTCTCCTGATGCTGATAGCGTCGCTGGCCGTATCCGCGTGGGAAATACACATTTCAGTGCACGCACTCAAGCTGCACTTGCGTGACTTGGCAGATGCCTCCCCCCTCGAGCCTCGTTCGGGGCGTTAACGACGACCATTGCTGAAGAGTGAACGCGGCGTCACCGTGGGTTGCACAAGGTCGTTTAGCCAATCGGAGAGTGGTCGCCCCGCGCTGGCGTCGTGCAGCGGGTCGAGCAGGAACGTGTGGCCTGTTCCGCGGCGTACGTAGCTGTAGATATTGGGCAGCGGCGCAATGACCTCAGCGTGTAGGTCTTCAACGCCGTCGCGATAGGTAGCCGCGGAGAGGGGGGTGCCAAGATAAGAGCAAGCCGCGCCCGTATCGGCATAGGCGTAGTAGTCGCGCATGACAGCGTCTGCGTCGTCAGCGAGAATAGCAAAGCGGCGGTCGGGATAGCGACGGCTGAGATATTCGAGGTAGCGGTAGAGGCCGCCTGTGCCCGGCTGGACGACACACTCGTTGCAGTCCTTGGGAAACGTCGCGGAAAAGTTCCAAAGCTCGCGCCAAAGTGTCTGCAGGCAGGGCGCGAGGAACGGGTCTCGTAGCGGCGGGCTTCCGTCGGAGATGGCCGTCACCGGAACAGCGCCGAAGGCCGCTTGTACGCGAGGATAGTTGAGGAGCGCGCCGAAACCGCCCGCACTCGACCCTGCCAGCACGATCTGACCCGCATTGCTAAAGGTTGGCACGAGGCGCGAAAGAAAGGCGCGCATGTTGGACGCGCCGAGCTGAGGCCGTGGCGTCGTATCGCTGGCGCGCTGCGCTCCCTGAGGCGCCTGGCCAAAATGCACATCCCCGCTGCAATACGGGATGAAAACATGGTTCCAATCGCGAAAAGGGTTGTCGGTGGCATTGCGCGCGAACACGCCCGGCATATCGCCAAAAAGCGTGAATGCTGCGGTGAGTAGGGAAAACTCGAGCCTGCCGAAGCGATTCAACGGTAACGGTCCCGCGTTGTCAACCTCGGCGCACGTCCGCTCATCGAAACAAGCTCCGCCAGGTTGTAGGTAAATCAGGACATTCGAAGAGCGGTCGCTCAGTGAGACGCCGAGGCCCGTAGAGCTGCCGTTTTGACAGCGGGTGTCCGCAAAAGGCACAAAGCGCCAGCGTTGGTTGTCGCCGACGAGAGGTTCCCCAAGCACCAATGGCGCCTCGCCCTCGGTGAGCTCAACTTGGGTTCCCAGGGGCCGGGGAGGCATCTCCCGTTCGTCGGGCGCTTCGCCGCTCGCGCAGCGGCTTAGCACAATGGCTAGCATAAGCGCGGCGAGTATAGGTGCACTGTGCGTCGCGAGACGCATTCGGACCGCAACGGGTGAAGATGCTTGCTTCTGACGTGATGCAAGGGTTTGACGGTACGTCTGGACGGTCAAGTGATGAGTGTGACGGATATTTGGACAAAGGACTAGCCGCGGCTGGAATGTTTCTGTGCAGCGCGTACAGTTACAGTGTGCGGCGATGTTGAGCATAGACCCTGAAACGCTAAGCCGAAAGGAGCGCTACGAGCTCCTGATTCAGGCTGTTACGCCGAGGCCCATCGGTTTTATTTCCACGGTGTCGGGGGAAGGTCGCACCAATATTGCGCCCTACTCATTCTTTAATGCGGTGGCTGCGGAGCCGATGACGTTGCTTTTTTGTCCCGTAACCGGTCGCGATGGGCGCGATAAGGACTCTTTGCGCAATGCGTATCCACCCAAACAGCCCCAGGACAGTGCCGCGGTGGAGTTCAGCGGTCAGGGTGGAAGGGGCATAAGTGGCGGAACTGGATGTTTTGTTGCCAATATCGTCTTAAATCACCACGCTCAGGCGGTAGCCGACGCGGGCCAGGATTGGGAAACCAGCGAGTTCGAGGCCCTGGGGCTTGAAGCTGCGCCCAGTCGGTGTGTCGCGGCACCGCGCCTTTCAGGCGCCCCCGCTGCCTTTGAGTGCGAGACACTCGAGATAGTACGTCTCGGTGACGGGGCAGCCGGTACTGGCAATATTGTCATCGGCAAGGTTGTGCATATCTGGCTAGATCCCGAGCATTTCGATGCCAAGGGCAGGCTGATAAACGGCGTATTGCCCGCTCTCGCTCGTCTTGGGGGCAACCTCTACTGCCAAGTCCAAGCGCCTTTTTCTACGCCGATTTCGAAGCTGCCTTCAAAACAATGAGGCTAAGCACAGAGGCGTCTGTCGCAGGACCGTGCGTGGGTGGGTTAAGGGCCTGAGCCGGCGGCGTGCCCCCCCCCCCCGAGCTCCCGCGCGTTCTTGTAGGCATGCTCTTTTGTGGCGCGGCTATGGGTGCGCTCGAGTACAGCCCCTCGCCATCTCCACTCAGCTCAATTAACGGCGCAACGATGGCCGCATGACGGAGTTGACGCGCGCGTCGTGAGTCGATGCACCGTGTGCGCGCTGACCCTAAGTGCAGCTCATGCGGGTGCTATATTGGGTGCGTCAGGACGCACGAATAGCGGACAACCAGTGCCTCGCCGAGGTCGCTGAGGCGCATTGCCTCCTCTGCCAGCGCTAAACGCTGCGGGCTTGGGGGCGCTTGAACGCGTTGACCCCGAGTGTCCCGTCTGGGCGCATGCGCTGCGTCAGTCACAGCCCTACGCGAACACGTTTGCGCTTAATGGATCGGCGCAGGCGGGCCACGCACGCTTGCATTGGTTTGTGTGGGAGAGTCAGTGTATTCAGCGCTACAAGGAAACGCGTAACGATCCACTGGCGGTTGATGTTTCCTCCAAGTTTTCGCCATGGCTGGCCCACGGAGGGCTGTCCGCCCGCGAGGTGTGGGCGGAAGTGGTGCGTTTCGAGGCCGCGCACCGGGCGAACGCATCGACGTACTGGCTGCGCTTCGAAGTGCTTTGGCGCGAGTACTTTTTTGGGTACGCCCGCCATCATGGCGCCGCGATATTCGCATTGCGGGGTCCCGAGCGTGTCGCGCCTGGCCGGCAACGTACCGCTGCCGGGGTTGGAGCTTCGGTGGGAGGGAGGAATGAGCGAGTCGACTCCGTGGGTAGTGAAACCACCTGGATGGGCCGCCTATTGAACGGGCTAGCGGCACATAAGCGCGTGGCCTTCGAGACCTGGACTCGCGGCGAAACGGAGGCGCCCTTCGTGAACGCCGCATTGCGCGAGCTGCGCGAGAGCGGTTGGTTATCCAATCGCTCACGGCGTAACTGTTCAGGCGGGCATTTTACACGCATGCCCCCGGGTTTACGGGAGTGAATCCCGCAAACCCTCCCCCAAAAACCTAAAGCCGGCAAGCGGGGCCCCAGCGCCCACTTGCTTCTTTCCGCAGCGTTTTTGCTTTCTGGACCCCCTGAGCGGTTACCTCACGGCAGGTCGCTGCGTCGTATCTCGCGTGGCAACTGGGCGTTGACTGGCGTGTCGGGGCCGCCTGGTTCGAGTTCTGGCTCTGTGACTACGATGTTGCTTAAAACTGGGGCAACTGGGGCTACCAGGCGGCCGCACATCCCCGAAGTGATGCCGGGCCTTTCGACCCTGAATGGCAGGCCGATGCGTACGACCCGGAGCGCGCTTACCTTAAGCGTTGGCTTAATCCGCTGAAAAATAGGTTGAGCTTCGCCAGCGGTGGGGTTCGGGAGAGAGGGCGTGGGCGGGCACGTGGCTAAGGGGCCGCGCAGGCGCACCCTCCGAAGCCCGCGAGGCCCTCCGCGGCCCCCGTAGCCACGTGCCCGCCGGGGCCCT
>SLQV01000144.1 GCA_007131285.1 Myxococcales bacterium | reverse complement strand
CACTTCGGCTAGACCCGGGCGGCCCACACGCACGCACTGCGCAGCACAGGCACGCACACTTATTGCTTGAGCTCGCACGACGTGCGCGAACGGACCGACATGCGGGACCGAGCTAGCCAATCCGCTACGTAGAGCGGCCGCAGGGACAAGCGCAGCAATCCTCGCAGGATTTAGCGATGTCCCCTGCGACCGCAGTACCAACACCGAAGCCTCAGCGTGGTCCTGCCTATCGACTCATGCACATCTCACCCCACCACATTAGGACAAAGGGCCCCAACACCATGACTCTCACACGCAACTCACCTCACCAACACCAGCCCGCGCTACCACTGATTGTTCGCGTACTCGCTTTTCTCTTTATCGCTTCCTTACTAAGCTGCGTATCCGACACAGAACCTGCTTTATCCGAAGACAGCAGCAAGCAATTTGTGCAAAAACCAATTGTTGCATGCGTCGGATTCAAAGGCGAAATAAGACCAAGCATTCAAGCGGTAAGAAGCCTTATATCTGTTTTAGGAAATCCAGACAGACGAATCGCTTTAATCAAAGCAGGGAAATCCGTCATGGGCTCGACAACTGTGTCTAGCGGCTTCACCGTTGGCGCCGCCGACGATCGCGCATTTACTGGCACTGTGATCTGGGCCCTTGGCGTGGGAGAGAACAGCCTACACACGCACGCAAACACATTGAGGGCTTACGTAAAGCGCAAGAACGAAGCAACCATCGCTATCGACGGTTTTCTTTCCATGAACAGACGAGAATCTGGCGAAACATCAAGCACAACTCTGTTCGAAGACAGAACTTGTCACAAGGGAAATTCAAGAAGTATTCTTGATCTCGCCACCACAGCGCTGCTCGAGTCCTTAAAAAACAATTCGAACATTGTCATACTCCAAACAATAGCTGGCATCAGCCCCGCAGGCGCAAGCGCGGCAACCAAAGCCATTGTCGGGTTTGCAGGCTTCTTGTTTAACTTGGGCTTAGGGAGTAACTCCTGAGCGATCCCCTCATTAACTCGAGACGCAGAAAGCCACGGGGAAATGGGCCTGGAGTAAGTATGGTGGGGTGGGTGGGTCCGCGCACGGAAGGCCCATTTCCCCGCGACTTTCGTCCCCCAGGCTCACCCTGGGGATGCCTCAGGAGTGACCCGATTTGTTAGCTTACATAGACTTAAGGCAAACATGATCTATTGAGCATCATTTCCTAGTTGGAGACCGCAACGTGAGCGCTTTTATAGCGGAGCGGACCCAGCCTTCAGCGCACGAACTTGAGCGGTGAGGGCGACGGCGGCTGCTTCGGGAGTTGCGGAGGCAGCGACGGTTTCGACGAGTGCGGAGCCCACGATGACGCCGGAAACGTAGGGCGCGACAACCGCCACGTCGGCGGGTGTTTTGACGCCAAAACCCAGGCATACGGGCTTGCCTATTTGCGCCTCAATCGCGGCGGCGCGTGCGGCGGCTTCGCTTAAGCTCGCAACCTTACCGCCGGTGACTCCCGTCATTGATACGTAGTATACAAACGCGGAGGCTAGCTCGCCGGCCATGGCGATGCGTTCCGGTTGGCTGGTGGGTGCGACGATCGGCACCACACCGAGGCCAGCGGCGCTGGCTTCCGCAAAGAGCGTCTCCGACTCATCGGCGGGCAGGTCGACGACCAGCAGACCGGCGACGCCGCTCTTCGCGGCGTCCTGTACAAAGCGAGAAACGCCGTAGGCCAGAATTGGGTTGAAGTAGCCGAAGAGGACCAGAGGGGTCTCGTGCTTGGCCGAAAATGTCCTCGCTATATCGAAAAGATCTTCGAGGCGCGTGCCAGCGCTCAGGGAGCGCTCGCTCGCGCGTTGAATGGTTGCGCCGTCTGCCGTTGGGTCGCTAAACGGCATTCCTAGTTCAATGATATCGACGCCGCCCGCAACCAGCGCATCCAGCAACACAGGCATCGCAGCGACCGACGGATCCCCTGCACAGAGGTAAGCGACGAGCGCAGGGCCCGCTGCTGCGTGCTGTGCTTGTCGCTGCCCGGGGCGGTGGTTGGCGAAGAGGCGCTCCCAGCGCTCGCTTAACTTGGCTTCGTCCATGACTTTCAGGCGTGCTGCTTTCTCAAGGTGGCTCCTAGATATTCAAGGGCCGTGTCGAGGTCCTTATCACCTCGGCCACTTAAACACACGGCAAGGGGGCCATCTCCTTCAAGCGCCTCAGCGATGCGCGGCAGAAGCGCGAAGCAGTGGCTCGTTTCCAGGGCCGGGATGATGCCCTCAAGCGCGCAGAGCAGCTTGAAGCCCTCAAGCGCTTCTGCGTCCGTTGCTACCTCGTAGCGTGCGCGCCCCGATGCCTTGAGGAAGGCGTGCTCCGGTCCGACGCCGGGGTAGTCGAGACCCGCGGACATCGAATGCGCTTCGGTAATCTGCCCGCCGGCATCCTGAAGGACGTAGGTCTTCGCGCCGTGCAACACGCCTACCTTGCCCATGGCTAGGGTCGCGGCGTGTTTGCCCGACGCAAGCCCCAGGCCGCCCGCTTCAACGCCAATAAGCGCGACGTTAGGGTCTCCACGAAAAGCATGAAACATGCCGATGGCGTTGGAGCCGCCGCCGACGCAGGCGATGACGGCTGCGGGCAGCGCACCCGTCGCCTCAAGGAGCTGCGCACGGGCCTCGCGACCGATAATCGCCTGAAGCTCGCGGACCAAGGTCGGGTACGGGTGTGGCCCGGCGGCGGAACCCACGCAGTAATATGTGTGCTCTACGTTGGTCACCCAATCGCGCAGCGCTTCGTTCATCGCATCCTTCAGCGTGCGCGAACCGCTCTCTACCGGATGCACTTTCGCCCCGAGAAGCTGCATGCGGCTAACGTTCGGCGCCTGACGACGCACGTCCTCTGCGCCCATGTAGACTTCACACTGTGCGCCCAGAAGCGCGCATGCGGTAGCCGTAGCGACGCCGTGCTGACCGGCGCCCGTCTCCGCGATGATGCGCCGTTTGCCCATGCGCAGCGCGAGCAGCACCTGCCCCACGGTGTTGTTCACCTTGTGCGCGCCCGTGTGGCAGAGGTCTTCGCGCTTCAGCCACACATCGCGGCCCACGTGCGCAGAAAGGCGCGCCGCGAAGTAAAGCGGCGTCGGCCGACCGACGTAGTCCTTCAGCAAACCATCGAGCTGGCCACGAAATTCCGGGTCCGCGAGGGCGGCGCGGTAGGCAACGTCAAGCTCCTCCACCGCCGGAATAAGCGTCTCCGACACATAACGCCCACCAAACTCACCGAAGCGTCCCGTCGACTCTACTGCACCCGTAAGCATATGCCTCAGTCTAGGTCCAGGCGGACGTTCGCGCGAGGTCCAGCAGGCCGGTGCTTTCGGCCCAAGCACCGCGCGCGCAGACATAAACAAGCGTACGGGCGCTCGAGAATGCGCCTCGGGGCCTGAAAAGGTGGCTTAAAAGGGGCCAGCTATGTTGAAGCCGTCCAGCCTGCAGAGGGCTGTGCCATCGGCGGCGGCGTGGACTTGCACTAAGTAGGAGAAGCCGGTCGCGCGTTCGCCGAAGTTGTAGCCGGTGGTCTCTTGGAGACCGCTGAAGACGAGCAGATCATCGCTCACCTCTTCGAAGGAGCCCTCCGTCTTGAAGGCTTGGATGACGTAGCCAGTAGCACCGTCAACCTCTTCCCACTCGAACGTGACTGCGCTCGGCATGATGACCGGCGTTAGCCCCTGGGTGCAGCTCGGTACGTCGATGGGTAGCGTCACACCGTCCACCTGGCGGGGTGTGATCGGTACCTGGTTGCTTTCGTCGGGCGTGGGCGTCGCCTCACCGGCCTCGCCGTTGTCATCGCTCGCGCAATGCAGGACAAAGGGCAGGCTGAGCAGTGCCAGCAGGTGGATCGCTCGGATATTCTTGGTCATTTCGGCTATCTCGTTGTGGTTTAGGTAGGTGCGATTGTGCGGCACGTTCTCGTTCGCTTGCAGCGCATCACATGGTTGACGAAATACCCCCAGCACTTGCGTCTCGATGAATCCGAGAGCTGAGGCACGGTCCAACTTCGGTGCACTCCGAATGCAACAGCGTCGCACAAGTCTCGCGCTTCGGGAGCGGCGACTTGTGCGGCGCTAATAGGCGCCGGCGCGCAAGCGGGGCGCGCCGGCTCTATGCGTCACTCTGCTTGAAGCGACGCTTCAGGCTGGGCGGGCGGGGGCGTGTTGACGACGTGGAACTCGACGCGACGGTTAGCTTGGCGCCCCGCCTTGGTCTTATTTGTATCGATAGGCTTGGTGTCACCGAAGCCTTTGCTCTCCAGACGGTCGGGCGCGATGCCGCTGTCGATCAGCCAGACCATCACCGTGTCCGCGCGCTGTTGCGAAAGCTTGAGGTTCTTGCGTGCGTTGCCCCGCGAATCAGTGTGGCCTTCGATGCGAATACGCTTCACGTGCGGATTTGTCGCCAGAATCGAGCGTACATCCTCAAGCACCGATAAACCGTCGCCCGCGATCGAGGCGCGACCCGTGTCGAACTCGATACGATCACGGATGACGATGCGGTCACCTTCAAGTGCTGCCTTCTCGGGACAACCATCATTGCTGGCTGGTCCGGGCGTCATCGGGCACTTGTCTTCTGCATCGGGGACGCCGTCGCCGTCGTTGTCCGGCTCGGGGCAGCCGTCTTCGTCTTCGAAGCCGTCGAAGTCTTCGGGCTCGTTCGGACACTTATCGTCGGCATCGAGAATGCCGTCGCCGTCATTGTCCGGATCAGGGCAGCCATCTTCGTCTTCGAAGCCGTCGAAGTCCTCGGGCTCGTTCGGGCATTTGTCGACGTCATCGAGAATGCCGTCGCCGTCGGCGTCAGCAGGCGGTGGCGGCGCCACCGGCGCGGGGGGCGGCGGCGGGGGCAGCTCTGCGGGCGCCGCCGCCTCCTCAACGGGAGCGGACCAACCGACCTGAAGCACGCCGCGGACTTCCGGCGAGCCGTAGCCGCGCTGGAAACCTGTACCGCCGGCCACACCGACCGCCCAACCCTGTCCGGGGTAGACGCGCACGCCGAGCAAAGCCTCGATGGGCGAGCGCTCGCGGTCGGCAAAGTTTTTGAGCTCAGAAGCGCCGAAGCCCTCAAGATAGAGCTTGAGCAGCTCGTCGAGCAGCGGTAGCGCCGCACCTACGCCGTAGGTGAACTCGTGCATGATCTCGAGAGTGGGCAGGCGTGCCTCGCGGGTACGGAGGCGAAAGCCCGCGTTCGCCATCAACTCAACGGGGCCGACGCGTGCCTCGAAAAGCAACTCGGGCACCGCCATGAAGGAGTTTTCGCCGACGTAGCGCTGACCGGCGTCCACCGCGCGACCGGTCGGCGAAACCGCTGTGAACTGCACGGCGAGGCCGAAACGGTCAGCGCGTTCACCGAGAAGACGCACACGGAAACCGCCGAACGCGTCGCCTAGAGCGGGTGACGAGCCCGCACCGGCAATGCCTAGCTCGGGAATATCCGAACCCGACTGCCAGAGCGCGACGGGAACGCCGCCGAAAAGCACGAGCCGGTTCCAAAGACCGAGTGACACGTTCAGCGTGCCGGTGACCTGGTGGTCCACAAGCCCGATGGGGTCACTGCCCCGGTCGCCGCGCGCGCGCTCAAAGACGAGCGGGTCTTTGGCGTAGTCCGCTGTCAAAAGGAAGCCAAACTTCATGTGACCGCGGTCGATAGGGCGTGAGAGCGCAAAGCCGTCTTCCGTGGTTTCCGCAGGCCGGTAGGCATTCAGGGTGATGCGGGACTGGGCGTGCACCGCGCTCTCCCCACCGAAGAGCGCGCATACCGCGGCCGCAAGGCCGAGCACCCTTGGGAGCGTGCGCTGCGCTCTCAAGCGCGCGTTGTTCGCGGCGCCAGCGTCGTGGCCGCGCGCTGCGCGCCGGAGCCCGCGCCGGCGCAGTGCCACGAGACCTACGAGCAACACAAACCACAGCAGCGCCGGCACGCTAGCACCGGCAGCGAGGGCACAGCCCGGCGAGCCCCCCGCAAGGCCGCCGCGTCCGCTGAACAAAGTGTCGTCGTCATCGGGACCCGTGCCAGGGCCACCCGCGCCGGGGCCTGGTTCACCCGTGCCAGAGCCTGGTTCACCCGCGTCCGGATCGCCCGTGCCAGGGCCCTCCGCTGCAAGTACGTTGAAGCTGCCGGTGACCGGCTCCGAGCGGTTGCCCGCGCGGTCCTCGGCCTCGACCACGTAGTCGTAGGTTCCTGGCGCCAAGCGCTGCCCCCGCGGCACAGTGAAGGTGTAGGCGCCGTCTACAACTGGGACAGTCCATACAAGCGGCTCGCCGCCGTCGCGCGGCGTGACGGTCACGCGTACCTGGGCGACCGCATCATTGTCTGCAGCGGTGCCGCTAAAGGTCGGCGTGCCGTCCGTGGACGTCGCCTCCGGCGCCGTCGCAAGGGCAACGCTAGGCGCCTCTCGGTCAACGACAAAGGAGATACTCACCGGCGGTGCGGACACGCCGAGATTATTTTCCGCACGCACTTCAAGGGTGTAGCTCCCTGCGGCGAGCGGTCCCGTTCCGTCGACGTACTCGAGCACAAACTCACCCGATGCGTTGACCACGCCCGAGACCGGAGCGGGCAATGCGCCGTCCGGCGCGTCGGTAAAGGTGCCCATCACGCTGAAGACATTAAGCGAAACCGTACCGATAATCTGGGGCAGCGCAGCGTTGGTCGCACTTCCCGGCACGGGAGCAAGCACCGCCAGGTTCGGCACCAACGCATCGACCGTGAAGGCACGCGGCGCCGTAGTTGTCAGATTGCCCGCACCATCGGTAGCTTCAACTTCAACGGTATAGTCACCATTCCCAAGGGGCACAGCCAGCGTGAGCGAGAAGGCATCGCCCACGAGCATTGGCGCACCGCGCGATACCTCATCACCCGTCGCGCCGAACACCACCACCTCAACGCCCGCGATGCCGCTGATTACATCGCTGACTGTGCCCTGAAATGTTGGCCTAGGCCCCACGGTTGTCGCGGCGGCCGGTAAGCCCAAGGTCACGACCGGCGCGCTGCGGTCCACAACGAAACTCACCACAACCGGGGCCGCGGCGACACTCGTCGGACTCGTCGCCGAAAACTCAAGGGTGTAGGCACCTTCCGCAAGCACGGGCAAGGCCAGCGACCATTCACCTTCACTATTCACAGAGGCCGTTTCGTCCACGAAACCCTCGGTTCCAGGGAAGTCGATGAAACGAATCTGCACAGTTCCCACATTCGCAGAAGCCGTCCCACGAACGACGGGCTGCTGCGCATTGGTCAGCAACCCAGGCGTCGGTTCAGCCACTTCAAGATTGGGCACGGCCGCATCAACCGAAAAGGTTCTGCCGGCGGTAATGGTGACGTTACCTGCTCCGTCTTCAGCTTCGATGACCACACGATAGTCGTCTGTCGCGAGGTCCGAGCCGGGCATGAAGCTAAACGAGTGACCCATCAGCACGGCGGCTTCGCGGAACACTGGGGTGCCCACCGCGGTGGTAAGCACCACCTCCAGACGGCCGATGCCGCTCACGACGTTGTCTACCGTGCCGGAGAATGTCGGCCGCGGGCCGACCGTGACGTTTCCATCGGGGGAGTTCAACGCGACCGCGGGAGCACTTCCATCGACCGTGAGCGCGCGAATGGTCTCGCTCGATTCGAGCTCCCCCGTGGCGGTGAACGCAAACGTGTAGGCACCATCGGCTAGGTCGGCGGGAACCGAGAACACCCATGCTCCGTCACCCCCGACATCAATCGGTACGTCAAGCAGCCCGGCCACAGGTGAACCCGCGAGGCGAGCCGTCACCGACAAGTGCGCACCCGGTTCGGTTGTGCCGGCAAATACAGGCATACGGTTGGGTGTCGCGGTGCCGTCCTGGGCAGGCTCGGTGACCGTGAGAGCCGGCGGCGTCGGCACAGGCTCCGCCTCTCCATCGCCTGCGCTCTCTCCATCGAGCTCACTTTCCTGTACGGTTTCGGGACCCGCACCGTAGGCGTTCGCAGCGGTGGCGTTAGGCTGGCTGCCCGCCTGTCCCGAAGCGACAGACAGTTCGCAATTATGCGATGAAGCCAACTGGAGCCGTACCCGACCACCGGCACCGCCACCGCCCGGTCCATGCAGCCCTGCGGACGTTGTACCGCCGTTGCCACCACGCGCGCTGAACGTCGCGGAACTCGCGGCAGAACAGTCTGCGCTCGCGCTGACTAGCACCGTGACGAGGCCACCGGCGCCGCCACCGCCCATACCATCGTTGCCGGCATTCGCCGCGGTTGCACCATTTGCTGATACCTCGCCGGCACCGCTGTAGGTGGTCGCGCGAAACCAAGTCCAGCCACCACCATGGCCGCCATCCGTGCTCTGGTTGTTATTTTGTTGGCCGGCACCGCCACCACCACCAAAGAAGGCGCGTTCACCGAGGTTGTAGATGAGCTTGGCGCCGCCAAGGCCACCCACGTCGCGACTGCCGTCACCTTGCCAGGAGCGGCCCCCCTGTCCTCCTTGACCGCCGTGGCCACCACCGCCGCCGCCTGAGTTATGACAAATGCCACCACCGCCGCCGTTGGCGAGGGCCCCGCGTCCGCGCGCAGCCGAACCGAATATAGCGAGGATACCCTCACCCTTTTCGCCGTAGCGCGCTCGCTCGCTATCGTTGGCGAAGGGGGGAGCAACGAGCGCGGTGCAGCCGTTATTTCCATTGCTGCCAAAGCGAACACCACCGCGGTAGCCTCTGCCATTCGTATCGATATTGCCGCTGTTGGTCACAGCAGCATTGGCTAGAAATGCGAGAATACCTCCCGTAAGACCGTCCCAAGGTTTCGCCGTCAGACGGCCGGTCACGCCGACGTTTACGGTGGTGTACTGAGGAACACGCACCACCTGCGTCACGCCCTGCTCGTCACTGCCGGGGAAGGACTGCGTAAGCCCCTGCGTCAATGTGAGGGTTGTCCCGTTGACACTTGCCAGACGCGCGAGTGCGTAGCGTCCGATAGCGTCAGTGTTTTCGAAGTCGATCTCAGTCTTCTCGGCAACCACAGCAGGTGAGTCACCAAAGCCGGTCGTCCGGTGCAGCAACACCACATCTCCGCTGGTGAATGGCGCCTCTAGAGGGTCGACCGCATCAAGCTCAAGCACCGTGCCGCCGACCGCTACGGCCTGGCTCAGTATCGCGTAGGAGTTCACGACCAGCTCTCCCGCCGCGACGTCCAGCGGTCCATCGCTGCCGTCCCCGAGTCCAATCACAGTAGGCTGCGCTAGCAAATGCCCGGGTCTGACGAGCAGACCCGCCAGGAAAAGCACCGCGACCAGAATCCCTGAACTCTTGCGAGCCCCGAGCGCCAAATATTGCTTCGAAGACACCACATTCCCCCGTTATGCAAACGAAAAGCGCCCCGAGTTGGCCGCCTATTCCTTAGGTAAGCGGACCTACCACACCGCTAACCCCCCCGTAAACTGCTTTGCGCGCCCCTTTACATTTTCAGCCACAGGCAGAAAAGGGGGGCGCGCTTCCTAAGCGATCACATTTTCAGGTCTCCCGGCTCTACCTCAATCGCGCCCACAGCTACCGCATCGATGTTCACTGAGTGAGTTACCCGTTTGGGGGGCGGGCCTTGGTAGGCGACTGAGGCACGCGCCTCGCTGAATGCGCCTTGGCTGAACGGCGATGCGACACCTCGACGTCAGTCGAAAGAACCCGCATCCCACCATCTATCGCGGCACGAAAACGCCTCCTCATGCTTCCAAGCGAACTCAGCCGGAACGTTGGGCACCCTCCCCCTTGGGCCGGCAGGCTCCCTGCAAGCAAACAAGATTTGAGACGCGCCGCCCAGCCCCATGGCCCATGACTGACAGCCTCGACCACGCACGCGCTCCCCCATGCGGTGTCATTTTCCCTCGGAAACGACTTGCATGACTCACCGCAACCCGCTAGGTACCTCGCGCCATATCAATTGAGGAGAAACAAACAATGAAGCACACGAACAACGACTACTCAGACAACATGAACTTCGATTTAGAGAGCGAGCTCCTGGAGCTCCGTTCACTCAGCCACGACACCCAAGCACAACTTCGCGGCGGCGCCCTTTTTTGCGCTGAAACCAACGGCTGTGGACTGCAACAAACTGAGAGCGGCGACGGCATCTAGGCGGCAACTGAGCAGGTGGCCGGCGCGCGGCAGACAGGCCTAAATCCTCTTTAAGAATCGAGACGGAGCCTGCTCGCCCATGTTTGAACTCTATCGCAGAATCCTTGCTAAGCGACTCCTCATTCTCAGCCCATCGCGGCAATCAGACCGCCTGAAAAGGGCGGATTCAGCTCCATCTGTTCCCTCTACACGGTCTGGTGAGTGCGAATGGCTTTTCACACACACGTGGTCGATACCCTAATAAATCGACCCCTGGAGTTGGTTTTTGGCTTGAACGCTAGGGAGCCGTTTGCTGTCCCTAACGGATATGCGGGGGCGCTGGTGTTCCTACGGTTTGTTGAGCAGCAAGGTGCGCGGTCGGCCTGGCCGGGTCTGGGGCCGGCCATTGAGCGCTTCGAGGCTGCGATGCGGACCGAATGGCTACCGGAGGTGGCCGGCGCACCGGATATGGAGGAATGGCGGAGCTACCCGCACTCGCCGGTGGTGGGGCTAGAGGCCTTGCGCTGGCAACGCGCTCGGTTCGCAGATGAGAACGCCCTACCCTCGCAAACGGTTGAGGCGGTGGCCGAGTCTACTGGACGCCTGGAGCTATGGCGCGGTGCGGCCGGCGTGCTGCAGGGTCTGGTGCTCGGCGGCAATGCACCTGTCGGTCTAGTTGCTCGGGAGGCCGCGGCGCTTGAGGCTGCGTGGCTCGCTAGACCCGAATCGGAGGCCTTTCTAGGACTTGCACACGGACAACTGGGGATCGTGTGCGCGTTGCTGAACGCCGCTATCGTGACAGGCGAGCCCGTCTCGCAGGCCGTACTCAGCCGCCTGCGAGGCCTATACGACGCTCAGCAGCGTGCTGGGCAGTGGCAGTCGATGATGCCCAGCCTGGAAGGCAGCCTCTGCAACGGTATGACTGGCGCAGCGCTCGTTGCTGCGCTTGCCTATCAGGTCACGGGCGATGCCTCGTTCGAGGCGCTGTTCTCAACACATTTGCGTGCCGCCCAAGAGACTGCCGTAGGGCCGAGTATCTGTTGCGGGACCGGTGGCATGCTTCTACTGATGCTCGTTGCAGAAAAGCTGGGTCTACTACCCGCTGAATCACGCGATTGGGTCAAGGCGCGGTTCATCCTGCTTCTCGAACAACGCAAGCAACTCTCGAGCTTCCTCGGGTTTTTCAGTGGGTATTGCGGGCTCGCCTACATCGATTTTCTCCTCCATCACCCCGAAGCGCCCGTCGAGTTTCCGATACTCATGCCAGCGCAGACGCCCTAAATGGCAGCCGGAGTTTTAGTTTGTTCGGAAGAGAGGGCACGCTGGAGTGCACCGACTGAATCGCCCGAGCACACGAAGGCCGAGGTACGCGCGCTGGCTCGCATACTCTATCGGCTTCGGGCGAAGCGGCTTAGAGCAGAGAGTAGCGGGCGGTCTCGTCTAGGAGGGCGCGGAGGGCCGGGTCGTGAATGCGGGAGAAGGCCTCGGCGACGGCGGGAGGCAGGGGCGCTAGCGATGGCGCTTTGCGCATTGGGACGTGAGCGGGCTCCGGAAGGCGGTGCCAGCCCCCTTGGGCAACGCGCGTACGCAGCGACGTAAAGGGGGGGGTGCGAAGGTAGCGCCGCGCCGAGGCGCATAGATCCGGCGACAGGAGTAACAGTTCGCTGGCCCAGACGCTGTGCTTCACCTCAAGCCAAAGCGTATCCCCTTCGAGGCGTAGTGGCCTGGCCGCTTGACGGACACGCCGCGGCACCTCCGCGCACCACCAGCGGCACACCTGAGCCAGTCGCACTTCCTCCGGGCGGGAAAGCGCCTGGAGCGCAAGTTCCCCTAATGCCTGAGGCGCGGAAAATCGAAGGCGACGGCGCATGCGTGCTCATGTCTAGCACATTCCGCTCGCGATAAACCAAGCTCCCGCCAGATCTTCGCGTTGGCCTCCCCAAGGAGCCCACACCTCATGGCAGCAGATAAAAAGCTGCGGGGACTGCCCGTCGGCCAGCGATGGCGCTAGAACGGCGCAGTGCCTAACTCCTCTTCCCGGCGAGCCGGAACCCAAGCCCGAGAGCCCCGAGCCAGTGCAACGGCCACACGCGCGGCGAAGGCCCCTGCCGCCGCAGGGGCCGCACCCGTGAAGGGACAGGCGGTCGGCGTAGCACGGACAGCGCCGAAGACCCCCAAAAGCCAAGGCGCCGCCACCCCCAAGACACTTCAGCGGCCAGCATCTCAACCGGCTCGCGACATAGCGAGAAAATCCGCACGTCGCCGGGGCGCGGATGATACCGCTCTAACCGCAAGCTGGAAGACCACGGAACCTGATGGCCTTTCACCTCATGTTGCTTCGCAGGTAGCACTCTCGGCGGACCCACAGCGTTCGATTCGGGTGCGGGGTGCGCGCGAGCACAACCTGAAGGATGTCGATATCGATATTCCGCGGGATAAGCTGGTGGTGGTGACGGGCCTCTCGGGTTCGGGCAAGTCTTCGCTCGCCTTCGATACCGTCTTCGCGGAAGGGCAGCGCAAATACATCGAGTCGCTCTCGGCTTACGCGCGCCAGTTCCTCGACCAGATGAAGAAGCCCGATGTCGATAGCATCGAAGGTTTGCCGCCGACCATCGCCATCGAGCAGCGCGCCTCCGGCCACAATCCCCGCTCGACGGTGGCCACCGCCACCGAAATCTACGATTTTTTGCGGCTTCTTTTCGCCCGCGCGGGCGCGCCCACTTGCTGGGCCCAAAGCGCAACGGGTGCCGCACGCTGCGGTCAGCCCGTCGAAGCCTCCTCGCCCGCGCAGATTCGCGCCGCGCTCGAAGCGCTGCCCGAAGGCACGAAGCTCATGGTGCTCGCGCCCGTGGTCCGCGACAAGAAGGGCTTCCATCGGGACGTGCTCGAGGGCTTGCTCAAGCAGGGTTTCATCCGAGCGCGGGTTGGCGGCGAGATCGTGCAGCTTGAAGATGTGCTGGCCTCCGGCAGCGAAAACCCCCTCAACGTCGGCCGCTACGCCAAGACAACGATTGAAGCGCTCGTCGACCGCATCACGCTGCGCCCGGACCTCGGCGCGCGCCTGAGTGAGTCGCTCGAAACCGCCCTACGGCTGGGCGATGGCGCGGTCATCATCGCCGAAGCGCAAAGTGACGGTACCTTCCAGGACCGCCTCTTTTCCGAACGCTACGCCTGCCCCCTCCACCCGGACCACGCCCTCTCGGCGCTTGAGCCGCGCCTCTTCTCCTTTAACTCACCCGCGGGGGCTTGCCCCACCTGCCATGGTCTCGGCGTCATGCTCGAGTTTGAGCCCGAGCTGCTGCTCCAGGACGAAGACCTGGCGCTGGGCTACGGCGCCGTCGGCGCCTTCAAACGCAACGGGCCCGCGGGCATGTTTGCCGGGCGCTGGCTGCGTCGCTTTTGCAAAGCCTACGGCTACACCATGCGCACGCCGCTGAGTGTGCTCGATGCGAAAGCGCGCCGCGCCCTGCTGGAGGGCGACAATCAGGGCTGGGAAGGCGTGATTCCCATCTTGAAGGGCTGGTTCGAGAAGACCGACTCGACGAAGGTCAAGGAGTTTCTCCACCAGTTCATGCGGGAATCCGAGTGTCCGAGCTGCGGCGGCGACCGCCTGGGAGATGCCTCGCTGGCCGTTTTTCTGACGTCTGAAACCCCACTCCCGGATGAGGTAGTGGCGCAACGGGCCGAGCGCCATGGCTTCTTGCAGCCCAAAACGCGCTTCAATATCGCGGATATCAGCGGCCTGAGCGTTGGGGAAGCACGCCAGGTGCTGAGCAAGCTCGTGCTCACTCAGGAGCAGACCCACATCGCCGCGCCCATTCTGCGCGAACTCGAGAGCCGCCTGGGTTTTCTTGAATCCGTGGGCCTCGAATACCTCTCGCTGGCCCGCCGCATCAACTCCCTATCCGGCGGCGAAGCCCAGCGCATTCGCCTCGCCACGCAGGTGGGCTCGGGCATCGTCGGCGCGGCCTACGTCCTCGACGAACCCACTATTGGGCTGCACCCCCGGGACAACGACCGCCTGATTCGCACGCTCCGGCGCCTCACGGATATCGGCAACACGGTCATTGTGGTCGAGCACGATGAAGAGGTCATTCGCGCCTCGGACTACGTCATCGATGTCGGTCCGGGGCCGGGCATTCACGGCGGCAATATTGTTGCCGCTGGCCCCGTAGCCACCTTTGAGACCCACCCGACCTCGCTCACGGCCGCGTATCTCAGCGGCCGCACGGGCGTACCAATGCCTTCCGTTCGGCGCTCGGCGGCCAAACGGGACTTTATCGAGCTGACGGGCTGTAGCGAACACAACCTGAAGGACATCGATGTCCGGCTGCCGAAGGGTGCACTGACGGTCGTCACCGGCGTCAGCGGTTCGGGCAAGTCTACGCTGGTCAACGATATCTTGCTGCGCGCGGCCAAGGTCTCGGTAAACGGCGCACGCGAGCGCCCGGGCGCACACCGCCAGGTGAAGGGCCTCGCCAGCTTCGAGCGCGTCATCGAGGTGGACCAGACCCCCATCGGGCGCACACCGCGCTCGAACCCCGCAACCTATACGGGCATTTTCGACGATATTCGCAAGATTTTCACCCAAGTGCCCGAGGCGCGTGCTCGTGGGTATCAGCCTGGCCGTTTCTCCTTCAACGTGAAGGGTGGCCGCTGCGAGGCCTGCCAGGGCCAAGGACTCAAGCGCATCGAGATGCACTTCCTGCCGGATATCTTCGTGCAATGCGAGGCGTGTGGCGGTACGCGCTACAATCGCGAAACGCTCGAGGTGCGCTATCGCGGCCTCAGCATTGCGGATTGCCTGGCGCAAAGCATTGAAGACGCCAAAACCTTCTTCGAAAACCATCCCAAAATCGACCGCTACGTGCGGGCGCTCTGCGACGTTGGCCTCGGCTATCTGACCCTTGGCCAGCCCTCGACCACCCTTTCCGGGGGAGAGGCCCAGCGCGTCAAGCTCGCCACCGAACTCGGGCGCGGCCGTTCGCTCAATCCGGGAAGCGTCAAGTCCACCCTTTTCGTCCTCGATGAGCCCACGACGGGCCTACATTTCGAGGACGTACGCAAACTAACGGTCGTCCTCGACCAGCTCGTGCAGCAAAGCCACACGGTAGTGGTCATCGAGCACAACCTCGACGTCATCAAGTGCGCCGACTGGCTGATCGATCTCGGTCCCGAGGGGGGGAGCCGCGGCGGCGAGGTCTTGGTGAGCGGCACCCCGGAAGCCGTGGCCAGCCACCCCGCGAGCTTCACAGGCCAGTACTTGAGACAACTTTTCGCGTAGGCGTCCGAGACTCGATGCCGCTCCTCGCCACTTAGGCGCCCCCCTCCGTGCGCGCTCACGCAGGCCACCGGTCGCTGCAAGCTTCCCCTTTCATTCACCGTACGAGGCGACGAGCGCACTCTCCCACTCCGACATTCCGCTCCTAGCGAAATATTCCCAAAGCACTTGCAAAAAATGCCCCCACGAGAGACGCTTGAATGAGCAGACATTGCACACTTAGGCCCCCTCATGTTGCATCGCCATCAGGCTAGTTTTTTTCTCTTCAGCGCCACGCTAGTGGGCATTCTCAGCATGGGCTGTGCCCATGGTCACCAAGGCGAACCCGCACTGAAACGCTACCGCGTCGCTCCCGCAGAATCGGCGGACAATGCTCGTGCTACGGCGGATAAAGGCGCAAGCGCCAGCAACGCTCCCTTCGCGCTCGCCCGCTTTGATGCGGCATCTTTTCAAAGTCAGCGCAGCGACGGACGCGCGTTTTCTGACGCTGAGCTTTCGGTTTTGGCGGATTCGTTGAGCCTCGAAGTCGAACACGTTGAACCCGGTGTGCTGCGTTTGCTTGACGACCGCGCATCCTATCTGCTCTTCAACCTCAAAGACGGTGACCTTCAGCTCTACTTCGCCGCCGCTGGCGCACGAGTAGACCTCGAAGCGATCAATCGCTGGAACGTTTCCCACAGACTCTCTCGCGCCTACGTCGACGGTCATAATGACCCGGTGCTAGAAGCCGATCTGCTCTCGGACGGCGGTCTCACCGCTGAACGCGTGCGCGCCTTTATCTCGGTCTTCGCGCTTTCTCGCCGCGCATTCTCCGACTTCGTCGCCAGTGCGCCACAAGGCAAAGAAGACCGCGGCATCGCCGAACACCCGCCCTCTTCCCCGGAGCAAGATCCCCTTCTTACACCCCGTATCCACCTCCAGCGCCTCTAGACCGCTCCACGGTATGGCCACTCACCTGTGTCGCGAATATCATTCACGACCGCTCTCACCTATCTGCCTAGGTAGAAATGTCACCCATGTGCCGTGTTGCGCAGATTGCCCAATACCGCCCAAAAGCCCGAGGGCGCATTAAACACTAGGCGCCGAGAGCGCCATGCTAAGTTCGGCATATGGCAGGTGGTTATGACGGAAGGGCGATTCCTCTACAGGTGCTCGAGGTTGCCGGAGATTATCGCGAGCTGGGCCGAGCGACCGGGGAAGCGCTACGCCCGCTGATTCAGGGCTTTGTAGCCGGACGCCTTGCTGCACTCCGCGCCAATCTGCTCGCAGCCCGGCAGGGCTCTTCGGATGGCTTCATGCAGGTGGCTGACGCAGGAGTCAGGTCCCTCGCCGAGTGGGACCCCGATGGCTTCAGGGAGCTTGACGCATGCGCCGCGGCCGCCGGGGTTTCAACCCTCGACCTTTACGCAGCCGCATCTCTTACGGATTTTCGCGACGTGGTGCTTTTTGGAGCAGCACCCTTTCGTGGCGCACCGTGGACAAGCAGTGCATCTGAAAGCGATGCCGAGGGTTGTTCGAGCCTAGCTCAAGCAGGCACACGTTCACGGAGCGGCCATCTACTCTGCGGCCAAACCTGGGACCTAAACCCCGTCGATCTTGACTTCGTGGTCGCCCTTCACCGTCGACCGAAGGATGGACCGGAAAGCTGGGCCATCACCTGCGCCGGCTGCCCCGCCATTGTTGGACTCAATGCCGCAGGGGTCTACGTCGGCACCACCAACATCAAGACCCACGGCGCCATCCCGGGAGTAAGCTACGTCAGCTTGATTTACCGGGCGCTGCGCGAGACCACGCTAGAGCGCGCCGTAACGGCCATCGAAAGCGCACCTAGATCTGGAGCGCATACCTATCTCGTCGCGGATACGCAGCATGCCGTGGAACTCGAGACGGATTCCGCCAGCATCGAGCGGCGCACGCTGACGGCCAGCGGCTTTATTTGCCGCACCAATCACTGCCAATCTGCCTCATTCACCGCAAAAGCTGCCGAAGCGCCGAGCACTTCGTCGCTGGCTCGCAAGCGCAGGCTGGAAGCAGCGGCAGCCGCTCCGCTGGATGTCGAGTCGCTCAAGGCCCTATTCGCAAACCGCGACGATGGCATCGACAGCCTTAACCGCTACCCCGAGGACAACCAAGGGACAGCCACCAACGCCGTCGTCATCTACGACAGTGCCACCCTTGCCCTTCATGCATGCCGAGGTCCTGCGGATCGTGGCGCCTGGCATATCCTTCGCCTTGACGGCTAAGCGGGCGGGGGCCGCAGCGCGATGGCCCGCCGCTGCAAGGAGGTGCTTCCGCCTGTCGGAGCCACACAGCGGCTCCGACAGGCGCAGCGCGGTCGCCAAAGCCCCGATTGGGCACAAGCGCGCACACTCGCTAGTCAGGCGCGGCTTTCTGGCCGTGACTACTTATTTCAGGGCACTCTCGGAGATTGTGAGGGTTTGGGGGTATGCGATGGTCGTCGCGCTAGCGGGAGGGTGCGTGGTTCACTTGGGCGACACTCAGGTGGGTAGCCCCGGGCGCAGCCCTGCACGCAGCGGTGACTGTGCGCCTAAGCCTGCGCTCTCGCGCAGCCAAGTAGCGTGCCTTATCGAAGAAGAAGGGGTCAATCAGCTCGGCTCGGGGGGTGCGTTCAACCGCGCGATTGGGGTGCGGTCGATGCAGGATGTCGTGCGCCACTTTGGCTGCCTTGCGGAACACGAATCAGGTCGAGGTCGATTGGCCTGCGGTATCGGCGGCGAAGGGTTGCTCGGCATCAATCGCATCCATCTGAGAACGAATCTCCCGGGGTGCGCAGACTCTCTCAGCGAACTTCGGCGTGATCACCGCGCCAACATACGTTGCGCTTTCGGTCTTTACGCAGCCCAAAACGGCTTCTGGCACTGGGGACGCCCGCGCGGCAGCGGTTACGCAGCCACCACCTGGGGCACCAACAAAGCCTGCCCCAGCGCGACTCGCAAGGCCTTTCCACTCTGTCCGTAAATCAACCCGGCCATTCAGCAATATGCACTAATACGCCGAAGAAAGCGGTTGAGCCTAGCCGGCAGCGGGGTTCGCGTGTGTGGGCGCACGGTGGGCGCGTCCAGGTGGGCCGGGGTCCCGGCGCGCGCGTGGCTGCGGGGCCCGCGGGGGCACGGGCGCGCAGGCGCACCCTCCGGAGCCCCCCACAATTGGGCGCTGCGCGCAGCT
>SLQV01000141.1 GCA_007131285.1 Myxococcales bacterium | reverse complement strand
CCGCCGGGTGAAACGCCACCGGTCGTCGCGGAGCCTCGGGGCGCTGAAAACCCGCCGACCCTTGGCGCTCAAATCGACCGCGTCGGGCGCCCGGCGATCAGCACGGCCCTTGTCGGGACATTCCTTTCCGATGACGACGAAAAGGCAACTCGAAAGAACGAGTACAACGCGGACGATGCGCCCTCCACCTGGGCCGCCACCTGGACGCCCGTCATTGAGGGTGCGCTCGGCGTGCTCGACTCGCTCGACGCCGACTGCGGCAACCAGCTGCTTGCGGATGATGATGCCGAACCGGGACGCTACGCCACGCTTGCGGGCATTCTCGCTGACGACCGTCTCTACGTGAACGCTGCGAGCAGCACCTGCGGTACCTACCTAGGTCTCGAAGCTGAAGTCGTAGGAGCACTTGGAGCGGGCGAAGGCGGCTGCGGTGGTCGCACACCTCTCGATGACGTTATCGACAGGAGCTACTCTGTGCTCGCAGCAGGTCTGCTTACTGGCGTTAACGACGGGCTCACTGAGGACGCGGACGCAGTCCACGACCCGGCGAACTTCCCCTTCCTCGCCGCACCGCTCTGAGGTTAGCGCCGCAATAGATGGCGCTCCCGTTGGGAGACTCATTATCCGGGCGCAGGCTGCCGATCACGCATCCTGCGCCCTTTTTTTGCCTGCCTACCTGGTGGCACCCCCTCTGCGCCTTCCGCGCCCAAGCTTGATGCTGCCCTCGCGCTGCTGCTGTGCTCAGCCGACGGGGCCGCGACCGACTTTTTGCCAAATGTTTCCGTAGCATAGCTAGATTAGGAGAGACTCCATGAACCGACGTGACCGATTCCTAGTAACTGCCGCGCTCTTGGCGCTCGCCTTCGGACCCGGCCTAGGCGCTTGCGCTTCGTCGACGGACGAAATGGGCAAGCCTCCAGTCGAAGGGGAGCCGTCGGAAACGGCCGCACCCTCAACGCCCGCCGCCGTTGAGATACGGCTCGTGTCTGAGCCCATCACCACGGAGGGGCGTCTCGCACTGCGCAATCTTTCTTCGTCGATCGATGCGCAACGCGTCAGCGTCGAGCAACGCCCGGAGCTGAGCGCGCTACGCGTGGCACTCATCGACTCGCTGCTGGCCCGAGCACGCTACGCCGGGCGCTACAGCGACTTCGACGAGGTCGCCTCGCTACTCGACACCGCACCTGCCACCTCAGCAGATATCGAACTGGCACGCGTGCGTTTCTTGTCTGCCATTCACCGCTTCGATGACGCTGCTGAGCTGCTCGCCACCCTTGAGGTGTCGCCTAAGGAGCGCCGTAGTCGCGTGATTATCGAGAGTGTGGCGTTGAACCGTAACCTTGACGAGGCGTTGCGCGCAGCTGAAGCAGCCGTCGAAGAGGACCCCAGCTACGAGAGCTTCGTCAATCTCGCTTCGGTCGAGGCGGTACTGGGGCGGTTCGAAGATGCAGATGCCCATTTCATCGACGGCCTGGAGGCCTATGGCGATGTCTCGCCTTTCCCTTATGCGTACGTGGCTTTTCAGCGCGGCGTGATGTGGGCTGAGATGGCCGACCGACGTGACCTGGCGCTGCCGCTCTACCGCGAGGCCCTAAGGCGCCTACCCTCCTACGCCGTCGCTACGGTGCATTTGGCAGAGCTGTTGGCGACGGACGGCCAGGATGAAGCTGCTGCCATCGCACTGCTGCGCGCCATCAACGAAGAGACCGAAGACCCGGAGCCCCGCGGCCTGCTCGCATCGCTCGTGCCAGGAACGCCCGAGGCCACCGCGCTTATTGCCGACGCCACTGCGCGTTATGACGCGCTGCTCTCGCGGTACCCTCTCGCGTTTGCCGACCACGGGTCCGAGTTCTTCGCCGACCCGCTCGCGGGCAACGACGCGCCGCGTGCCGTCGAACTCGCAGTGCGCAACCTCGACAACCGCGAGAATGCCCGCGCCTTCGTCGTTGGCATCGACGCCTACCTCGCCAACGACGACGAAGCGGGCGCTTGTGCCCTCGCACGCCGCGCAACGCCATTCCTCGCAGTCCACCCTGTGCTAGCCGGCGAGGTCGAGTCGTTGCCTTGCCGTTGAGCGGCCAGCTAGGCAAGCAGTCGCTGCGTGCTGCACGCCTTGCGTGCGGCCGTGCGTTGTTGTTCGACCGAGTTCGCGACACGCGCACGCATCATGCGTTTAAGCTCAGGCCGATGGCCGAGTGCGGGTCACGGCTATGTTCGGTCAGACGCGCCATGCGCCGGTCCCAGCTCAGGGGAGGCGGGCTCCGCAAGGTCCTTCAGGGCTACTTTGCGTCACTACGCTGCCGGACCAATCTACGGCTGCTGCGGGGCTTTCGCACCCAGCCCATTCGGACCTGGATGGATGTGGGCCCTGCGGCGTCGCAGTCAGCGCCACCGTATGACGTGGTCCCGCATGGGTCGCCTCGCTCAGCAGTGGCTTCCACCCGTCCGCGCCCTGCATCCCCCTGGTTCGAGGAGCGCTTCGCCGCCAGACACCAGAGGTAGGTGCTCAGAGGTAGGTGCCCAGAGGTAGGTGCTCAGCGTGGCAGTGCCGCTCGCTGAGACCCTTGCGGGAGGCGGCGGCCCGTGAGGTCCGTCCCTACCGCGCCCGCTTCCTCGCCGTATACGGCACCTGCTCACCGCTCGGGTTCCTCTAGAGAGGTCGCTCGTTTCGGTCGGAATCCTAGGCTTTAACATGAAGCCAAAGCTGATCCGAATCAATCGTAGTACAACTGGGCGTTAGGGATGACCCCGCTTACTGTTTTCTCTGCCTCTCTCTTCCCCGTCTTTCTATCTCTCGTCACGTTGAACACTTTAAGCTCGTAGTGAAGGTTCACGCCCTCTGAAGCACACTCTTTGCCGGTTGTGATAAACGTTTCTAGGTCGTAGCCACACCGCCTGGACACCTCCCAGTTAGGGTGGCCGTAGAAACCGCTGATCTCCTCACAGCCTCGAGTCGCGACCCGGCTCGCGACCCGGCTAGGCGGCGAAAAAGCAAGGTCGCGCGTCTTGGCAGTGAAAGAACCTTCGTACTCCATCTCCTTTTGCTCATTTAACTCAGGTTTCCCTTTAAAGAACGCCTCATTTCGCCAAGTCTGCGCGTTGTAACATAGTTCTTCTGACTTTTCCCCTCCCACTGGAGGGGGCTGGCCGTTTCCGTGCTGACGTTCCAACTCGCGCATCCTCTCTGAAAACGCAGCGTTGGTGGTCACCGTGGAGACAGTGAAGTTGTGCAAAAGCAACCGGCTTAGGGTACTCAGTATATCGCTTTGAGCGGTCGGAACAGCCCGCAGCTTGCCCGAGTGTTCGACGACCCGATAGAGTGTATATCCCGTCACCGCGACGAAGATAATGTACGCGATGACTGCGCCTTCGATAACCAACGTTTGCTTGTCCTCGGTGACGCGGTCTTCCGCTTCTGATTCTGGCGTCGGCGACGCGCAGGCAAGCGCCATGCTTAGTAAGCACGCCGAAACGAAGCGCAGTGCGGAGCGCAGATGCCTGCGTTCGATCAACGCAACCGGTCGCCCGCCCATCGTTCGCAAACATTCCGTGCCACTGCCCGGTAATGCTTGCGCCCGCGGCGGCGTTTGCGCTCCCATTTGGCACCCACTCCAGTGTGCGGCTTGCCTAATCGAAAGTGAGCGTAGAGGGTGGATGTTCAGCGTCATGCGCGTGATCCTTCGCTGGGGCATAGACCGATTCTGTCGACGATATCTAATGCGGTTAAACCCCATCTACGCGGGATGCCTCCGGTCCTTACCCTAAGGGCATTTCGTAGATGCGGTAGCGTTTGGCGACTTTGGCGCCCATGCCTTTGGCGGCGAGGTTGACCAGGGTGTTGTCTTCGAGCGTCCATCCGAGTTCCCCCCATTCGTAGCCGATGGCGGAACCGCGTTTGGTTAGTTCGACGTACATGGCCATGGCAAGACCCGCAAACCGCTTATGCTGTCGTACCTCTTTGCGCAGACCGAGCAACATCAGACGAGCACTTTTCGGACGCTTGACCTTCAGGCGCCAGAGCAACTTCAGCCAACCAGTGGGCCAAAGTTGACCGTCCAGATCAGCAATGGCTTCCACCATATTGGGCAGACACACCAGGACGCCCATGGGGATGCCGTCAATTTCTGCAATGTAGCTAAGCTCTTGCTCAATGAGCAGGCGCATATCGCTCGCCATTTTCTTGGCTTCCGCGGGGGTCGCGGGCACAAAGCCCCAGTTGTCTGACCAGGCGTCGTTGAAGACATCGAGGATGATATGAACATCCCGGCTCATGTGCCGACGGTTGACGGTGCGCAGGGTCACCTCGGGCATTGCCTTAATGGCTTCCCAGGCCCTCTCGGCCCGTGCCGGAATCTGCTGCACATGGTAGTGCCAGCCGAAGACATCCTTGGTTTTCTCTAGGCCATAGGCTTCGGCCAGCGCGCCTTGATAAGGCCACGCGTAATTGTTCAACAGCGTTTGCTGATGCTCAAAGCCGTCCACCAACAAGCCGACCTCTTCGTTAATAGAGAGGGAGAGAGGTCCGCGCATGCGTTCCATGCCGCGTTCTGTGAGCCATGCGCGCGCGTGATCGAGGAGCATAGAAGACACAGCGGGATCATCGACGGTGTCGAAAAAGCCGAAGAAGCCCGTGCGTTCTCCATGTACGCGCAGGTGCTCCCGGTCTATCTGAGCGGTGATGCGCCCCACTGGCTGGCCATCGCGATACGCGACGAAAAGCGCGGCTTCGGCGTGCTCAAAAAAGGGATTCTTTTTCGGCGTCAGCCGGTCCTTCAGCTCGAGCTCAAGCGGCGCCACCCAATGACTATTTCCGTGATAGACCGCTTTGCCCGCCGCCAAGAAATCATCGAGTCCGGACCCCGGGGCAAATCTCCGTACCGCTAGTGCCATGCCGGGAAGGGTGTGCTCTCACTTGCTCCGACGCAAGGGAGGGCGCAGCGGGGGGCGGCGCGAAACGCGCAGAAGAGAGGACAAGCAAGCTTGGGGGCTTCGTGCACAGTATTCGGGAATTGAGTAAGCGTGTGTAACCATGGATGTGCGGTTAAGCCAGGCTGCGTGTGTGATTGACGGTCAATGCTGGAGGGTCCGACGCCTTGTAACCGGAGCGTGTCTCTAGTAGACGAGCTGTTCGGCGCTGCCTCACGGTCGGATAAGGTGGTTATATAGCGCAAGGATGGGGTGCGTAAAAGGTGTAGCTAAGCGACTTTTGTGAGGCCAAGAATGTTCTCACTAAACGTTGCTGGCTTAAACATAGATGCTAGCGTTCAGCGTATGAAAAGTAAATTGATATGCTGTGCATATATATCCGTTATATCATTTTCATGTATCGCGAATCCTCCTGAAAACAGTGAGGAAGCGGGTTACGAAGAGGCAGCGGATAAGGGCCTCGCTTTAGGTTTAGTGGGTGTGGCCGCGTTTGCAGGCTGGTGCTTAACTGATGTCGAGTGTGCGTCCATGGCCGGTG
>SLQV01000130.1 GCA_007131285.1 Myxococcales bacterium | reverse complement strand
GTGCGCCGCAGGCCTTCTTCGAGGGTGACCGAAGGCTTCCAGCCAAGCTCAGCCTGAATGCGCGAGGCATCGATGGCGTAGCGTTGGTCGTGCCCGGGCCGGTCGGTGACGAAGGTGATGAAGTCTGCGTGGGGCGTTTTGGACGGACGCAGCGTGTCTAGAAGGCCGCAAATCAAGCGCACAAGGTCGATATTCTTGGCTTCGTTGTGGCCGCCGATGTTGTAGGAGCGGCCGACGGCGCCGGTGGTGAGCACGGTGAGGAGCGCATCGGCGTGGTCTTCGACGTAGAGCCAATCGCGAACGTTGGTGCCTTCGCCGTAGACGGGAATGGGCTTGCCGGCAAGGGCATTGAGGATGACGACGGGAATCAGCTTTTCGGGGAACTGGTAAGGCCCGTAGTTGTTCGAGCAGTTGCTGAGGAGAACGGGCAGCCCATAGGTGGCATGCCAGGCGCGCACGAGGTGGTCGCTACCGGCCTTGGAGGCTGAGTACGGGCTGTTCGGCGCGTAGGGTGTCTCTTCGGTGAAGAGGCCTTCGGGCCCAAGCGAGCCAAAGACCTCGTCTGTAGAAACATGGTGGAAGCGGAAGCCGGCCGGCCGGCCCTGCGCGTGCCAGTAAGCGCGGGCGGCTTCGAGAAGCTGGTAGGTGCCCGTGACGTTGGTATCGATGAAATCGCCGGGGCCATCGATGGAGCGGTCCACGTGGGATTCCGCCGCAAGGTGCAGCACCACGTCCGGCTGGTGCGCTTTGAAGATGCCATCCAGCGCCGCGCGGTCGCGAATATCGGCTTGGACAAAGGCGTAGCCCTTATCGCGGGCGACGGAGGCCACGTTGTCGAGGCAGGCAGCGTAGGTGAGCGAGTCGACGTTAACGACCTGGTGGCCCCGGCTCACCGCCTGCCGCACCACAGCCGAACCAATAAACCCCGCACCACCCGTTACAAGAAGCTTCACCATGGCCGAGGGAGCGTGAGCCAACGTTCGCCCCTCCGCAACCGCGGCTTCCTTGTAAACACGCCTAACGTATCGGCCGGCGCGCGACCAGCCAACTAGCCTGCGGCCAGGATGCGCGCTTGAGCCTCCCCGGCAAAGGGGGGTGCGGCGGCGTCTTTCGCTGAAAGGATGGCGGCGGCGGGGTCGATGCCCCAGTCGATGCTCAGGTCTGGATCCGCGAAATGGACGCCGCATTCGCATTCGGGGGCGTAGTAGTCGGAGCACTTGTAGACGACTTCCGTCTCCGGTTCCCGGGTGACAAAGCCGTGCAGGAAGCCTGGCGGAATGTAGAGCTGGAGGCCGTTCTCCGCGCTGAGCTCAAGGCCTGTCCAGTGGCCGAAGGTGGCCGAGCCCGGCCGCACGTCTACCGCCACATCGAAGATGCGCCCGCGCACGACGCGAATCAGTTTCGCCTGCGCCCGGGGCGCAAGCTGCATGTGCAGCCCGCGCAGCGTGCCCACGGGCCCGGAAAGCGAGTGGTTGTCCTGCACGAAGGCGCAGGTGAGACCTGCCGCCGCGAAATCCCGCACGCTGTACGTCTCGCAAAAAAAGCCGCGCGCATCACCAAAACGCCGCGCTTCAATCACGCACACGCCCGCCAGCGCCGTCTCCCGCACCTGAAGCTGCCCCATACGCCCCCAGGCCTAGCACACCCCCGCCCCATTCCTCTGCAAGCGTGTCCATGCCGCTCGTGTCAGTGCAGCACGCGCATGCCCAAACTCGCGAGTCTCGCGACCGAGTCTGTATATAGATCACACCGTCGAACCTGCGCTTGGGGCTATGAAACCCGTACTGGCTGCCAAGGCCCACTGGGCCGCCACTGGTGTGGGTAGCTGGCGTCAACGCGAGCTGCGGTGATAACCGGAAACAGAAAGGTCCGCAGCGATGCGACTACGGTCACGAGTTCGAGTGCCTCAAGACGGTTCTTGCGCAGGAAAGCCTGCCACTGCGTCTGCTTCCGAATGTCAGCCGCAAATTCGTCACTTAGGCCGAAGGGCGCATCCGGAAGCAGAGCGGTTCCTCTGCGTGCGAACGTGGCCTGAACCGCCTGGCGCAGCGTTTCGCCGGCAAACGTTGTGCCACGCGACAAGACCCAAAGATCGAAATAATCTTTCATTCGACTGTTGGCGATTCCCAGTGACACCAACGCCTCCAGCTTTTCGGCCACGACAGTGTAGCGCGGGTAGACGCGCAGCGTTGGCGCGTCGAACTCGGCAAGTATAACAGGATAAACAGCTATCTCAGGCCCTGGGGTGACTGCATCGCCAAAGCCAATGTCGACTTGGATAGGGCAGCGCGCACCATCAATCAGTCCCGTGAGGGTCACACGCACGCCGCCGTAGCTTGCCTCTTTACGAATCTCAGCTGCGCGAATCGTCTCCGGCCGAAACGTCACTCCGTCCTCAGCGTCGATGATGACGAGTTCTCTAAAAATGGCTTCGAGGCGAGGCAGCGCGCTTGAACCAAAGCCCAAGAGGTCTGCGTCTCGCGTTGGACGATGCGGAATGTCAAACCACAAGTCGAATAGCAGAGCGCCTTTGAGCACAAACTGGTCAGCGTGAGATGAAATGCTGAGCCGGTATAGAAGCCGCTCAAGCGCATAGCGGACCAGAATAAGGCTGAAATCTTGCTGGGTCTCGCGCGCGCGGTTCAGGAGGCGAGCGCGGACGGAGGCGGCTAGATTACGCTCGCTCATCCCAGGCTCTCCAAATACGGGCGCATGACGTTAGCAACGCGACCGGACTCGGCGTACCGCCAGAGTTCGTCCATACGCACGCGTTTGGCCTGCCACGCTTCCTGAAGTGCCTCGAGCGCTACATCTAGACCAATTTTGTTGCGGAATTTAAAGCAATCCACGACCGTCCGGCCAACGTTGGTCACCCGAACCGTGGTGCCGTCGACCGGGCACGCTTCGATGCCTTCTGTGAGCGCAAGGCCTGAAAAACGGATAATGCGGAGCGGCGGATAAGTGCTCTTCGGCGCGCGCGCTTTGTTCGGGATGGCTAGCCACACTTCAAACGGCGACTGTGTCGTAAGATTGTGTACGCGTAGCGCCGAAAGCAGGCACACCGTCCCACCGGGATACTTGCGTGCGACCTCGGCGATAGAGCCATGCTCCGGAAGCGGCCTGTTCGGGAGACTGTAAAGCCCGCGCCCTAAGCGCTCAAGCAGGCCTTTCCGAACCATTCGTGTGAGAACGACCGAGGCCAGCCCGAGCGCCTTGAGGTCACGGGGCCGAACAATCTGACGCTCGGCAGCGAGTTCAAGAACGCGCTGATATGACCTCTCGACATCGTTCATGTGTTGCGTTTTGTCGGTACTTATAAACAACTACCGACAAAACGCAACACGCATGTGCCTCTGAGGCGCCGCACTCCAAAATGCTCCGAGGGGGCGTGCTGCTAGCCGGTTTGGTAGGAAAGCATGGTGCGCACGTGGGCGTCGATGCGGGTCAGGACGGCGGCGGGCACGGTGGCGCGTTCCGGCAGGGTCCACCAATGGGCGTCGATGCGCCGGGCCGTCTCGGCGACCGCTTGCAAGACTGCCGCTTCCGGAAGCCTTGCGCGGTTGGCGAACAACCTCCAGTGTGACGGGGTTAGCGCCCGGAAGGTCCGCTCACCGCCGAGCGACAGCGCCAGGCCGGCGGTGGGCATGTAGGGTACCGTCGAAAGCAGGCCGTAGTTCGGCGCAAGCTCGGGCGCGTCGCCCCCTTTGGTGTAGATGAGCGATACGTTCTTGAGATGCATATCGCCGTTGCCCATGACAACGGCGAGGGTCAGCCGCCGGACGAAGTCGAGCGCGGCGGAGAGCGAACTCGCAGCGTTCAGAACGGAAGCGATGTCGTGGTAGGCGGCACCGTCATTCTTGCGCGTGGGATAGAGGCCGAAGACCTGCGCGAAATCCTCGATATGGAAGCGCTGCCCCGCCACACCGCGGTCGAAGCGCCGGACCAGCAGCACCGACCCTTCGGCTAGGGTCTCGAACGCCTGTGGGATGCCCTCGAACTGGTCTCGGTCGACAAGTTCCCGTTCGGGGACATCCATACCGACAGCCGCGGCGAGGGCAAGATTGGCGAACTCGTTTTCCGACACGCCCGGAAAGGTGGTGGACGGAAACTTGGCTATGTAGCGCCCTTCGCCATCGGCGAGCGGCAGGGTTAGGCCGCCACAATGGCTGGCGTTTCTGATGACCGAGAGCTTCATCTGCGCGCCCGCGAGTGAGAAGCGCGCCTTCGGTCTCTCCTGAGGCGCAACCGTCGCGGGCACAGGTTCGCCCGTAGTGGGCAGCACGCGGACCGCGCCCGGCAGGTCGGCGCCAAGGGCTGCGAGCAGGTCGAAGTCGTTGCCGGGACGGACACGGCGTCCATGGTGCTTTTCCATCGCCTCGCGCAGCCTGTCTTCAGGCAGGAGGTTGGCGAAGAAGGGTGGCAGGGCACCTGCTTTCGGGCGCGGGTCCCTGCGCAAGCCACCGGCCGCGGCGCGCAGAGATAAGCTCAGAATCGGAAGTCCGCCGCTGGCGCGGTACGCTGGCGTTAAGCTGAACGCATTAAAGCCCCCCGGCGTCCGGACAAGCGTGCCGACCTTCGTGCTGTTCAGCCACACGTCGAGTGAGCGGATGGTCTCAGCGGCGCGGGTGGCTGTCATCGTCGCTATCCGGCCTAGGGGTGAATGCCGGTTCATCCTCGTCGGTGTCCGGCCGCAAGAACGCTTCGACGGCCGGCACCATCGCTTGGGGGACCAGCATCATCTCAAGCCCCAGGGCCCTTGCGACGTTGATGAGTGTTGTCGTGCGGGCCGCCGCGGCGCCGGTCTCAATGTCGCGGTAACTCGGACGCGATAGCCCGGCCAACACGGCGACCTCTTCCTGTGTCAGGCGAGCCGCCACGCGTGCCTGCCTGAAACGGTTGCCGATCACTCGCAGTGCTTCACTTGCCGCCGCCATGAGATGCCTTTGCGGATCATTTTTTCGAAAATGATATCTAGACCTATCATATCAAGGGAGGCACCACAAGGCGCATGATGCGCAGACCTATCATTCGTAGATTCAATGATAGGCAAAGACATCTTGCTCTAGCAAGTGTTGCCCACTAACGAAGTGCCAGGAAGCGCAGGCTTCGTCGAACCTGACCGGAACCCAGGGTTCCCAAACGTGATGACTCGTTTCGGCTCCATCTTGCACAAAACGGAACCTCAGGTTGCGTTTTGTGCGTGACGACACTCAAGCCCAAAGGGCCAAACTGGGACCGACTGTTCGAGACTGCCGCAAGTCAGTCCGGCTACGTCACGACGCGACAGGCCGCCGAGGCGGGCTACTCCACGCACCTGCTCCGCAAGCACATCCACGCCGGCCGCGTGACGCGGCCTCAGCGGGGGCTCTACCGGCTCGTCCACTTTCCGTTCGGGGAGCACGAAGAGCTAGTCACCACCTGGCTCTGGTCTGAGCAGGCGGGCGTGGTCTCACACCAGACTGCGCTGTCGCTCCACGGACTCTCCGACGTGCTGCCGGCCCAGGTGCATCTCACGCTGCCTGCAGCTTGGCGGC
>SLQV01000206.1 GCA_007131285.1 Myxococcales bacterium | reverse complement strand
GCCCCTGCGCTGGGCTAGGGCGGTTGCGGTTCCCACCGCGGGCCGCACCGCCACCGCCTAGAGCGAACCCCACCGCACGAACGCGCCACCATATCGCGTCCTGCGGCACATTTGCGGCCCGCAGGCGGTCGCGGATGCCCGCTCGCCAGATGCGGCAGCAATCACCGCATCTCGTGCGGAGATTACGCGCCCCCGTCCCTAGGTTCTCAGCTATTCGCCGCAAGGAATGCAGCGGATAGCCGTTGTTCTCACAGTAACGTCGCGTAGGCGCCGTGTCGCCTTCCATGCGTCAGCGGCGAAAACCGTGTACACGTTGGCGCAGAAGGGTCAGCTCCCGGCCTTCAAGGTGGGTGGGCAGTGGCGCTTCAAGCGTGCCGATATTGACGCGTGGATAGAGCGCCAGAAGGCGGCACAGCGCAGCGAGGACTTTTGAACATGGCGAAGACTGAGACGGCCCAGAAGAAGCGCGGTCGACCGAAAGCGTCCGAAGCAGACGACGCTGCGTACGAAACAATTGGGGCGACGCTCGGCCCCTAGAGCATGATCCAAGAGCGCCGAGAGGCGCCATCTCGCCGCTCATTCATGCGAGTCCGAGCGCTCAACCGAGGGAGGCGCCGCGCTCCGTTCCGATGTGCTTACGCCAGACCTGATCCCTGCTCTAGGCGTAGCTCTGGCAGGCCGTCGACAAGATACGCAACAATAGATAAGGGCATATTTCAGGACGAGGCGTGAACCACCGGAATGTTATGGCTGATCAGTGTCCTAATCCGTGTCTCGATTTGCGGCACCTGGTTGCGGGGACACGAGAACTCGGCATTCGCGCCAACGTCGAGGGGTTGGCCGTTTTCGTCTTTAGCTTTGCTTCGGTGAAGAACGCTGAAGCTCGTCGCCGCGGGCCGTCTCAGTCCTCGTGAAATCCATCCAGGTTGCAGAGAGAACGCTTCCATACTGATGCTCTCCACGACGTCTGGCGGGACGGTATAGCCGATTCGGCCCGTGTCCGGGTCTTGCGTGGGATCCAGCTTCACCGCAATCCAAGGCCTCGGTGACGGCGTATTGTCGCGCTCTGGAATCGCAACGACAAGAAACTCGGCGCCTCGGTTCAGCCCAAATCTGCCCAGGTTGTTCGCAAATATGTGATAGGTCACCTTAAGATGGGTGGCCCCGGTATCGATGATTCGCCACGGGACACTTCCCGAGTTGCATGTCGACGCCCACTGGGTGACGGTGCCGGCATGTGTACCCTTGTCGGCCTCTTGCGCACTTAGGTCGTCCGGCGCGTTAGGGTCGACCGAAGCAGCGCAATGGGTCAGCGTCAGCATCAGGAGCGTGCCCAAGGTTCGATGGGTAACGGTATTGCTCACATGCGAAAACCTCATCAACGAGGTGTGATTCTCTCAAGCACAATCGTCTAGTCTCTCGCGCACGCTTTATTTCAGTGTGCTCGGCTCCGGGCGCGTTCGCCGTAGCCCAGCCCCTACGGGATTGAGCAGGGTAGGGCGGCGTCTGGGGTCTTGGGGGCGAGGAGGCGGTCGAGGCGTTCTAGGTGGTGGCGCTGGGTGGTTGTGATGGCGTAGAAGCGTTCTTCTAGGTGGGCGATTTCGCTTACCGTGACCAGTAGGCCGGTGCGTAGCTCGTCTTGCACGACGACGGCGGGCAGCAGCGCTAGCCAGCCGCTGTCGCGGGCGATGAGGCGCAGCATGGCCATGTCGTCGACTTCAGCGCGGAGCCGCGGCCTTACGCCGTGCGAGGTGCACAACGCATCGAAGTGGGCGCGTGCGGCGTGGCGTGGCCCGGGAAGCGCAAGTTCGAGGCCGTCGAGGTCCTGGGGAAAACGCAGCGTTTGGCCCTCCCATTGGCTGGCCTGTCCAACCAGCGACAGCGCTTGGCTACCGAGCAGCCGGCAATAAAGCTGCTGGTCAGGGCCCGCCGGCACGGCTTCGTTGGCCAGGACGACATCGAGCTGATGCGCCATGAGCCGCCCGAGCAGCTCCTCGCGGGAGCCGGATTCAAGGGTGAGAACGATGCCCGGGTCCCGCAAAAGGGCGCGGATCCAGTTCTCCTGGTAGTTGCGCGACAAGGTCGCCACGCTCCCCACGCGCAGCCGGTCGATACCTTCGGACCGGCCCTGCAAGCGCGAGAGCAGCTCTTGCCCTAGGCCGAAGATGTTCTCGGCGTAGGCAAGCACAAGATGCCCCGTGTCCGTCAATACAAGGCGCCTGCCCGTGCGCGTGAAGAGCGCCTCGCCCAGGGCATCCTCAAGCTGGCGAATCTGGCTTGATAGGGCGGACTGAGAGGTGTGCAGTTCTGTGGCGGCCCGCGTCAGGTGACCGAGCTTCGCCACTCGCCAGAAGTAGAGCAAATGGCGAAAGTTGAGCCGTTCGAGCATGACCGTTCTCTTTAGTGCATCGAAACGTTAACGTAAATCTATTTTACGGAAGCAATTTAGGGGCGTATGCCTAGCCGCGACGTGAACGTGATAGACACTACGATGACCACCGCAGCTTTAGGACCCCTCGCGCTGATGTTGCTGGCGCTGGGCTTGGCAAGCGCCGCATCCGCGCGCACGGCGAGGGTGTGGCGGCTGTATCTCGCGTGCTCAGTCGCAGCGCTGCCCTTGGCTGCTGTGGCGCTGCTGGCACCTGCGCCCGCCGTCCTTGCGCAGGGTTGGCTGGTGACCACGCGGCTCGGCCTTGGCATGGCGCTGCTGGTGCAGCTCTTGGGCACGGTCATCGGGGTTTTCTCCGCGCGCTACTTGCAAGGAGAACAGGGCCAGCGCCGCTTCGTGGTCGCGCTTTCCGGCGTGCTGGCCAGCGTCCATCTGCTCATCCTGGCGGACCACTGGGTGCCGCTTGTCCTCGCATGGGCGCTGGTGGGCTTTGCGCTCCAGCCACTGCTCTGCTTCTACCCCGACCGCCCCTTCGCGTTGCTAGCCGCGCACAAAAAGCGCCTGGCGGACCGACTGGCAGACGTGCTTTTGCTGGTGGCCGCGGGCCTGGCTTGGCGCAGCGTCGGCAGCGGCTCGCTGAGCGCGCTCCACGCGCACATTGCCGGCGGTGCACTTGAGCCGGCCCTCCAGGTGAGCGCTGTGCTCCTGGTGCTCGCGGTGATTTTACGCACTGCGCTGCTCCCGGTACACGGCTGGCTGATTCAGGTGATGGAGGCGCCCACGCCCGTCTCGGCGCTGCTGCATGCCGGGGTGGTGAACCTGGGCGGCTACGTCCTTATCCGTTTTGCTCCACTGCTGGAGCAGGCGGCGCTCGCACGCTGGCTCCTGGTGCTCTTTGGCCTTGGCACGGCCGTCTTGGCGGGGCTTGTCATGCTCACCCGCGTCAGCATCAAGGTGCGCCTAGCCTGGTCCACCGTCGCGCAGATGGGCTTCATGCTGCTTGAATGCGGCCTTGGCCTCTACACGCTGGCTGCCTTGCATCTTTTCGGGCACTCGCTCTACAAGGCGCACGCCTTTCTGTCGGCCTCGATGGCGGTGCGGCAAACCCGTCTCAAGTTCATGCGCGGCCAGCGCAAAACGGCACCCATTAGCTTGTGGGTGGCGCCCGTCGCCGCCGCGGCAGTCGTTGCGCTCCTGCAGAGCGTGCTGCTCCCCGACGCCTGGCCCTGGTGGTGGAGCCTTGCGCTAGGTCTCGCCTGGGCGCCGTTACTCTGGCTGGATACGCCGCAAACCAAGCTAGACCCCGGGCTTTTGCGGCGCGGCGTCACGGGCATGCTGATGGTCACGGGGCTCACGCTTCTGGCGCTGCTCTTCCACCTGCTGCCCCTAGGCGTGACTGACGCGCCCCACCACCTTTTGGGCAGCCTCGCGCTTCTGGGTCTGGCGGTGCTTTACGTGAGCATGGCGTTGCTGAAGGCGCAGCCAGGAGCCGTTGAGGGCTGGCGGCGCTGGAGCTACGCCGGGTTTTACGTCGACGCGTACTACACGCGCCTAACCCTCTGGCTCTGGCCCGCCCGCTGGACGGTGGACGCGCCCCCAACGACCCCGCCCATGCCCGCAGTCAGTAACGCCGCCACCCTCTAGGGACAACCACACGATGCAAACGCAGGACGTTCACGCCCACAACCTTCGTGCGCCGGAAAAAGACGCCCCAAAGCGCACCCCGGATACCCACGCGCATATCGAGGCCGCCTGCGCCGAGGCCTGCCGCATGATCGCCCCCGCGTGGCCGCTCGACCGCGCCATTGCGGTGAATCCTCACTGGTCGCGCATCGGCATGCCGCTGCGTAAGGTGGCAGCGCGCATGGCCATGCTCGGTCAGGTGCAGGTCTTCCCGCCGCGCTGCTCCCAGCACTTGGCTTGGAAAGAGGGCCGCATTCAAAGCGCTGACCTGTGGACGGCCTTAGAGGCCGTGCCCGAAGCTAAGGCCTCTGGTCTCACGCCGGAGCAGTGCGTGGAAGCGCTCGAACAGGCACCGAGCATCCAGCCGCTGCCCCTGCTCATCGACGTCCTCGATACGGACCCGCGACGCCACACCCGGCTTTCGTGGCGGGAGGCCATCACCTTCCAGGTAAGCCAGACCTGCGCGGCCTACTTCGACTTGCACCAGGCCGACTGGCAGCCCATCCGGCCGCAAAGCTTCTACGCCTTCTGGCGCGACACGTTGCAGCATGACCATGCTATCGGCACGCTGATGGGCCTGCCTCAATTGGGCCGCGCCCTCGACGCTTTGCCTGCGACGCGTGAGGACGCCGAGCGCTGGGTGCTGGAGCGTCTGGGCCTGCCCCAGGCGGCGTGGGCCGACTACGTGGAATCGGTGCTGCTCACCGTCAACGGCTGGGCCTCCTGGTGTGCGTACCTCGGCTGGCAGGCACGCCTCGAAGGCCGCGAAGACGCGCACCTGCGTGAGCTGCTCGCCGCCCGCATGGCCTGGGGCGCGATTTTGCTCGAGAGCAAGACCGATAGGGACGCCACGCGGGCTTTCTCCGAGGTGCAGGATGCCTGGTCACGCGCACCCGGCCTACTGAAGCAGGCCGAAAACGCGCTGCTCGTCGACGAAGTCTGGCAGCGCGCTCTTGAAATCGGCTACCAGCGCACCCTCGCGCAGGCGCTCTCAGACGGCAGCGCGCCCGCGAGCTCTGCGGTGGACGTGCAGGCGGCCTTTTGCATCGATGTCCGCAGCGAGCCCATACGCAGAGCGCTTGAGAACGCCGCACCCACCGTCCAAACCATCGGCTTTGCTGGCTTCTTCGGCCTGCCCATCGCCTACACGCCGCTTGCAACCACCGCGCGGCGGCCGCAGCTGCCGGGCCTGCTCGCACCGACCTTAGAGGTAACCGACGCCCCGCTCGGTCCCGACGCAGAAGCGCTCACCGAGACCGTTGTCCGGAAGCGCCTGAACGCCTTCGCACGCGTGGATCAGTGGCGCGCCACGAGCCGATGGCCAAGCACCGCGTTCACCTTCGTCGAGGCGGCGGGGGTGAGCTACCTCGGCAAGCTCTTGCGCTGGCTGCGTTCACCGGACAAGCCGCGCAAGCACGACGACACGGCGGGCGTTCCAGACCATCTACGCCATGGGTGCCGCCCCCAGCTGACGAATATCGCTGACGAGACCAAGGTCACGCTAGCCGCACGCATTTTGCACGCGATGGGACTGCGCGAAAGCCTGGCACCGCTGGTCGTGCTGGTCGGCCACGGGAGCCAGTCCAGCAACAACGCGCACGCAGCGGCGCTCGATTGCGGCGCCTGCTGCGGCCAAAGCGGCGAGGTCAACGCGCGCAGCCTGGCGCTGCTGCTCAACGAAGCCGGGGTGCGGCGCGGTCTGAGCGCACAAGGCGTGCGTATTCCCGCAGACACCTGGTTCGTCGCGGCCCTGCACAACACCACTACCGACGAGCTTGAAGGTTTCGACATCGACCTTGCGCCGGAGGCCGCCCGCACCCGCTGGACGGCCTTCGAGCGTGTCTGGACCGAGGCGAGCCATCATGTGCGTCAAGAGCGCGCCCCTCGCCTGGGACTCGACCCAACGATGGCGCCGGAGACGCTGCTCAAGGCGCTACGCCGCCGTGCGAACGACGGCGCGCAAACGCGTCCCGAATGGGGTCTTGCGAACAACGCCGCGCTTGTGCTGGCGCCGCGCACCCGGAGCCGCGGCGCCGCTCTTGATGGACGCTGCTTTCTGCACGACTACGATGCGTCCCAAAACGCCGACGGCAGCGTGCTCGAGCTGCTGATGACGGCCCCGATGCTCGTCGCGCACTGGATCAACTTCCAGTACCACGCCTCGCGCTGCGACCCGCTGCACCTCGGTAGCGGCAACAAGGTGCTGCACAACGTCGTCGGCGGACACATCGGCGTCTTCGAGGGAAACGGGGGAGACCTCCGCATCGGCCTCTCAGCGCAGTCGCTCAACGACGGTGACCGTTGGCAACACGAGCCCCTGCGCCTAACCGTCGTCATCGACGCCCCCCAAGAAGCCATCGACCGCATCATCGAGAAACACGCGGTCGTCCGCCAACTCGTCGACAACGGCTGGCTCCACCTATGGCGCTTTGCCGCGCCCTATCTCGAGTACCGACACGCCGACACCTGGCGAACGCTGGCCCTTGTCACCTGACTTCGCGGCCTCTTGCGACGGCGGCACCAGGGGTGAGCGCGCTCCCTTTGCGCTCTCTAGATTGAAGCAAAATAAGCACGTTGGATTGCGAACGTATTATACAACCGTCGCCGAAAGTGGGTGCGCGGATGGAGTCAGGGCATGCGGGATTGGGGAAGCGAGCTGTGTGTGTGGCTTTGGGCTGTGCTTGAGCGGCCCCACCTAAAGCCGCAGTGCATCGTTTGGAACGCGCTGGCTTATTAACGAGGCCGCACGGCCGGCTCAGTCCCTTAACTGAACACGTAGGAGAGTGGGGAATGTCTCTGGCGCCACGGCGTTATATTTTGTGGTAGTCGACGCAGACCGAGGTTTCGGATGGGTCACGCTCGAGCGTGACCTGCGCTGTTGGTGCAGAGCAGCAGGAAGTCACGGAAGCTCCAGCGGCTAAGGTCGGTGCTCACAAACGCGGACGCCGTGGCAACGGCCTGACAGCCATCGGCGTGGGCGGCGCTGAAGCAGGTGGGCGCCATACGGATAGTGCACGCGGCCGCCTGGGCGCCAAGCGCGCCGGTGAGCGCGTCGACTATGGTTTGAGCGCTCTCTTCCTGGAGTATGAGGCGGCGAGTTGCGGCTCGAACCAGTCGGTGCAACGCGCCAAAACTCACCATGCTGTCTCGAGGAACGTAGCCTAGGCTTACGGTTCCCACTGCAGGCATGAGATGGTGTGGACAGAGCGTGACTGCCTGAACCTGTTCCAGAACAATCCATTCGCAGCCCTTGGGGTCGGCCGGCAACGGGTTGGACAAAACAGAGGCTGGGTCCGTGGCGCATCCGGCCAACAGCTCCTCGGTAAAAAGACGACGGACCCGTGTCACCGTGCGGTCGAATTCGGCAAAATGCGGCGGTCCGTATCCGAGCGCGGTAAGAAGTGCGCCAACGGCACGCTCGACAGACTCGTTATCCATGGAGAAGTCTTAAAGTGACCTGCATACGTTTTCGACGCAACTCGTAGATATAGCGACCGAGGGGTAGGGTGCAGCAAACGTCTAGGTGCGTTATCTTTGAGATCAACCGAGTATGCACCGTAGTGAAGACATGGCGGCCAAAAGGGTAGTCGAGACGGGAGCGAGGCCTAGCGTGGAGGAAACTCATGGTAATTGATCCGAACGACACCGTTAGCCTTGAAGGCGTACTCCCAGAAATGGAAGTAGGCGCGGTTGACGGAACCGAAGCAAGCGCCGAGGCGGCTAGTGTGGAAGGCACAATGGAGACAGAATCAGCGACGCAAGCAGAGGCTGCTTTCGGCGCAGGTGGCGTCGGGGTGGGTCACGGCAATGTTGAGGCCCTGGCGGGCCTTGAGGGTCTTGAGGCGCGTCTCGCAAGCGGGGAGACGCCAAGCTTAGGGAGTTTGGTGGAACTACTCAATCAGCAAGCGCTAGAAGGCCTTGAGAGCATCTACAGCGACAGCCCCGAAGACCTCGAGGACCTACGGGATTTGCTCAATGACGCGTTGCTCGATGACCCGCTCATGGGCAGTCTGGTCAGCCGCTTGGTTGCGCCCAAGTAACGGGTCAGACTTGGAGCGGATGCCAGATCAATGGAACGAATTGGGATCGATCATAATTTCGTAGGCGCCGGACGTATCCGCAGTTGCTCTGCCAATGAGAATACGTTCGCCTCCAGGGCGCGTGGCAGGTGCGTATGCGCGCACTTCGGCTCCTGCTTCTGAGTTCCCAGCGTTCTGCCCTGCTGCAGCAGTGATGCGTCCCTGAATCGCGACCGGAAACGCCAGTACGAGGTCCTCGAGACGAGTGACGGCGGTGTCTACTCTAATATCGCGGAAGAGCGTCCAGGGATAGGCACTTTGCCCAGGCGGCTGAAGTACGAGGTTATACTGACCGCGATCGACGAGATCTCGGAGCCTACCCTCACTTGTGGTCGATGAAGTCAGTGGCCGCGCGAATGCCTCGACAGAGCGCGCAGCCGCCCCGGAGCTTGCCACGCTAAGCGCCGTTAGACCGTAAGTCAGGCCCGCTCCGGGACGACCGTCGGGCGTGCGCACCAAGGTTGCAAGCTCGGTTCGCATTGGCGGCCTAAAGCCGCGCTGGATGAGACCCCCCTCGGTGTCTGAGAGGTCGATGGTTTCCACAAGAATGCCTGCATTGCGTGTCTGCGGTGGCACGATCGCAATCTCGTAGATACCCCGAACGAGTTCAGTCACAAAGCGCCCATCGGTGCTCGCACTGACAACGGTGTCGAAGGACCCCTGTAGTTCTGGCGCGAAACCTTCGAGTTCGAGAGAACGCAAGCGAATGGTCACGCGTTCCTCCGCTGGGGTGGCGGGGGCAAGGCCCTCGGCCCCGATTCCCTCGGCTACGAGTGAGGGGATGGATCCCTGCTCCGAGCTTGGAAGAGTGACTTGTCCCTGGAGTGCGACGAAGGAGAACGCGGGAACTTTTAGTTCTATCCGGCCATTTTCGTCGCGGGATTGTGCGGCAGGTGCGAAGAAGAGGGTAGGGAAATCCGGCCTCAAGGCGCTGGGACCAACCCGAATCAGATAGTCATCGAGATCAGGCGGGCCGCGTAGGGTAAATGTGCCGCCTGATTCCCCTGGCGAGGTCAGCGCCGTCGAGCTCAGCACGCGTGCGCGGTCGGAGCTGACTGCGCGAACCTGCACGCCTGCCTCCGGAGTGCGCTCGCCGTTCTCATCGGTTGAAAAGACCCCACCTTCGATTTGCGTGAATGCGTCCTCGTAGACTAGGTCCACCCGCTGGAAATCGCCCCCGCCCAGCACAATAATGTTGGCAAAGCGTTTCGGCGGGAGGCTGCGTAGCGCCTCGCCTGCAGGCGTCACCGTAACGTCATAGACGGTATTGGCGAGGAGACGGACTGCAAAGTCAGCAATCTCGCCATCCGGTCTTCGGCTAGAATTGTCAGAAGTGGTCACGTCCGCGTCGAGCGTAGTGATGGGTGTTTCAGTGCTAACCGCGCGGAAGCTAAGCGTCGCGGGCACTGCGCCCGTTGTGACGAGCGAAGAACGTACAAGGCCCGCCACGGTCGTCGTTTCCGGTAGTGTAAAATCGGTTGATTCGATCACCCCGTCAGAACGCTCAAAGTTACGAGTTGGGAACCGGTAGGTCGCTGGGGTTCTAAAGGCCGCAGAACCTCCTTCAATTACGTCGAACTCGAGGCTGAAGTCAGGTGCTTCGCGCACAACGCAAATGCCAAGTTGTAACTCGCAACGCGCAGCGCTGCCGCACGCCTCATCCGATTCACAGCGATTGCGCGGCACCGTAAGCACCTCTGATTCCTGGTCCACAATGCTGCAAGCGGGTGAGGCAAGCATGCAGAGACTAAGCAGCGCCGCGAGCGTATCTTGACGTCGACGTCGACGTCGCGAGCCCTTCGGGCGTGGTGTCGCGCTGGAGGCCAGCCTTGGGACGTTCAAATCGAGCGTTGAGACGACGCTGGCTTGTCGTTCATGCTCAAGACTTTCGCAGGTCATGGGCATGTCCTCATGTCAACGGTCAGTCGCGTGTCGTCGGTCACGTGAATCCACCAGAATGCGCTAGCGAGATCACCCTCAAGTACGGGCTCGCGAAAGGGAAACTCGTCGACAAATCCACCGGAAACCAAAACCTCGAGTTTGTGGCACTCGCCCGCTCCGTCCCGAAATATATCGTAAGGCACAACCACATCGAAAAAACGGTCCTCCGCCCCTGAAGGTTCTATGACGCGTCCTGCATCCGGGCCGCTCACGAGCTGTGGGTCAAAATCGATGAAGCGGCGCCACACGAGCCGCTGTTGCAGATTACGGTCACTCACAATGAGCGGAAAAACCAGCGCCTCGCTGAACTCAAGACCGCTCCCCGGTTGACCGGATTGCGCCAGATCGAGATAGACGATTTGGCCGAGTGCCGTCCCGAACTCCCGTGCGGATGGCGCGGAGCGAATCGAAGGGGGGGCGTTAGGCTCGTCTTCAAAGGTGATGCGACGGTTCACGATACATCCTGTAATCAGCATCGAAGCGAGTCCTACCGCGACGCATGCGGCCAACATGCGTGGCACCTGGAGCGCTGCGCGATGCATCAATCCTGATGCACTTGTCCTGCCAAGCTGACGTATCGTTGTCGAAATAAATTGATATATATACGAGATAGATAAGGAAACCCGCTTCGCGCTGGCGCCGCACTTGCCTTCCGGGCGTCTTGTGGGCGGCGGTGTCCACGACATTCTTGTCAGGGTCTCCCGCCTCAGCGGGCACGCCAGCGAATCCCGGACGCATGTCGAGGCTCTGACCATGCGTGCCCACCGCGGCGCTACTGCTGTGAACTTCGGGAAACGCGCCAAGTTTTTGGCGAGGCCGCAGTGCTGGCTTAAGCCCTTCGCCCAACACGCTGGGGTGGGGGCACTGCCCAGGGTGCGGGCACTGTGGCTTGGATGGTTTGCCTGCGCACCCAAGGCATGTGCCGGTCTAGCCGCGTGCATCGATCGCGGATTGGCTTTCGTCGACCCCATTACCCTGGCGCTCAAGATACCGAAAAATTGTGCGAGGGTCGACGTCAAGGTCACGCGCAGTTTTCGTTCTATTGCCGCCATTACGTTCGAGGGCCTCAAGCACGTAGCGCATCTGAAACGCTTCCCTGGCTTCAGTTAGAGTCAGCAGAGGTTGACTCGCGCCTTCAAGGCCCAGGTCTTGCGAGTCGATGAGGGGCTTTTCGCAGAGGACCACGGCCTTCCGTACGCGGTTCTCAAGCTGTCTGACATTGCCTGGCCACTCGTAGCTGCGCAGTGCCTCAAGTGCATCGGCAGCAAATCCGCGCACATTGACGTCATACTCGGTGCTGAAGCGTTTGAGAAAATACTTGGCCAAGAGTACCACGTCTTCGCCGCGTTCCCTTAGCGCAGGCAGGTGAATGTTTATCACGTTGAGGCGGTAGAAGAGATCTTCGCGGAATGAGCCGTCAGCCTGAGCGGCTTCGAGATTTTTGTGCGTGGCAGCGATTACTCGAATGTCTACGGTCTGCGGTCGATTCTCGCCCAGACGCGTCACGACGCGGTCCTGGAGCACGCGCAGCAGTTTAACCTGAAGATTCAGCGGGAGTTCGCCGACTTCATCCAGGAACAACGTTCCGCCATGCGCCGCCTGAAATTTGCCGTCGCGCGTGGCCGCTGCACCGGTAAACGCGCCCCGAACATGGCCGAAGAGTTCGGATTCCATTAAATTTTCAGGGATGGCGCCGCAGTTGATTGTGACAAGCGGACCCTCGCGGCGCGACGAGCGGCGGTGGATCTCTCGTGCGATAAGCTCTTTGCCGGTTCCGGTCTCTCCCGTGACCAATACAGAGACCTCTGTGCGTGCGATCTTCTCGATGGCGCGGTACACGTTCGTCAGCGCCTGACTGGACCCAATAATATCACCAAAGCGCTGGTCGCTCAGCGCTTGCGTCAGACGGTCTCGGTCGGCTCTGAGGGCGTCGAGTACGCGGCTGTTCTGTAGCAGCAGCGCCGCGAGCCCCGCGATGGCTTGCGTGATTTCGAGATGCGCCTTTGTGAAGGTGCGCCCGAGGCCATCCATGCCCAGGTAGATAAGTCCGAGGAGCTGGTTTTGGGCAAGTAAGGGCACGCAGAGCAGCGCCGATAGCTGCAGGCTGATGACCGAGCGGCTACTCGCGAACATCGAGTCGTTCACCGCATCATCGACGATCAGCGCCTGACGGGTCTCGACGACTTTCTTTAGGACGCTATCTGACAACTGGGTCTGGTGCGTGGGCACCTCTTTACGCTCGATATTGCGCGCCACGGCGACGTCGACCTCGTCCCCTGCCAACAAAATCACGAAACCTTTATCTGCGCCGGTGAGCTCGACGGCCCGATCCAAAATAGCCTCCAGCTGAGTCCGCGGTTCGGTGGCTTCCATCAGGCGCTGCCCGAGCTCGGCGAGCTCGCGCGAACTCTGAGAGGTGCCGCGGGTTTGGCTTGGGTCTTGTCCGTTGGTTTCGGACTCTGGGACGGCCAGCAGGCTGAAGTAAAAGAGGACCCCTCCGAGAGAGAATGTGCCTTCGTGGTTCAGCCTTAGGCGACGCTTGCGCTTCCCCTGTACGTCAATGTCGGCGTGGTCGTCGAGCGTGCTCAAGATAAAGTCGCGACCATTGAAGTGTACCTGCGCGTGGTACGGCGCGATGTCCTTGAGCCCGTCGTCAACGACGATGTCATTTCCCTGCGCCCGGCCAATTGTCGTGGTCGTTTTGTACAACCACAAGACGCGCGGAGCGCCGGAGGGCTCGGTAAAGCGAAGACAGGCCACCTGTTGAGGGTAGATGGCCTGTCCGATTTCGCCAGCCGTAACCGTCCAGGATGCGTTTTTGCTGCACTCACGTCTCCGTAGCGGGTAGACGCTCGTAAGCCTCCGAATCGACCGCCGGGGCTGAAGAGCGGGGCTGGGAACCCGCGCAGCAATCTATTCTCGAGGCGAGGCGAGTAGGATCAGAATGGCGGTTTCGTTGGGTGCTACATCCCGACGGTTGCCGCGTATCGTCGCAATTCCGGCGTATTTCATCACCGGGTTGAAGGTCGGTTCGAGCCTTGCGGCTTCCCGAAGGGTTGTGGCGACAATCATGACGCCGGACAGCTTTTCGTAGGCTATCGCAAAGTCTCGGAGTTTGCCGACGCCCAGGCCTACCGTGGCCTCCTGGTTCAAGGAATCGTCCTTGAAGAAGGTCTCAAGCGCGGTTGTGGCCGCATTGACTAGGTTGCCGTCTTCCTCCAGCGGCACTGCGCCGCGGGCTCGTCGCCCACTATTGATCAGCCGCAATAAGTCTTTGGGTGCGCTGCTAAGCTCGATCGGCGGCGTGAGCCGAACGTAGACCTGAGTGGCATAGATCATAGTGCCGTAATCGTCGGTGCGCGTCGCAACGCCCAGGCCGAGATGGGTCACGTCCGGATTAAGTAGGTTGGCTCTCTGCCCCGCGGCGGAAAGTGTTTGTCGGGTAAGTTCAAGTACATCGCGCCCGCGTGAAACGTTCTCGAGCACGAGGCCACTTTCGAAACCAGCGAGTTCCACACGCTTGCCTGGGGTTGTGCCGTCCGAGCCCTCGTGAAATAGCGATTGACGCTGGAGCATGACCTCACTGTGGCTTCTGGCGACTTCATTGAGCTTTTCGTGCTGGTCGAGGGTATCAAGCCCCTGTTGCGTTCGAAACTCGAGCAAGGCTTTCCGTAGATCGAGCTCCACAGCGCGTTTTCGCACGCCCGCATCCGTCGACACCGTATCGTAGTTGCGTGCCTGGCCACCGCCGCACCCCGCGGTCGCCAAGGAAGCAATCAAATACGTGAGGCATGCGGCCGAAAGCCGGGGCATCCATGCGCCCGCGCCTCGGCGGCCTGTTGTTTGGGTGGCCCTTGGTTGGTCGGGGCGTTGATAGGCGTTTCGATCCAGCGGTCCGCCGCGACCCGTTCCGCTGCACGAAGTTAAACAATCAGCACCGATTGCGGCGCAACGACTCGAAGTTAAGGCAGCCATAGGACGTCTGAACGGTTCAGCATAGGATGATGCAAGCGTTCAGAAAAGACCATAATCCTGCCGAAGCCCGTGACGCTAGCACCTGTTGAAAAACCTACATATGCTCAACGGGGCTGCCGGAGAGGTCGACAAACTCAAAGCCGCCACGCACCAGGAAGCCTGGGCCGAGGTCGGAGACCACTGTCACATCGGCGGTGCCAGGTTCGGTGACTGTGGGTGGGCGGGTCACAAGGGTATTAGCGTCCACGAAGGTAACTTCCTGCGCCTTCGCTTTGCCAAAATACACGGAGTAGCCACCCTCAGGCTTGAAGCCCTGTCCGATAACTTGAACCTGCGACTGCGTGCGAAAATCGGCTACCGTCGGTTCGAGGCCGGTCACCGTAAAGCGATCCGACTGACACGCGCCGCTGGTGAGCGCGAGTGCAAGCACGCCTAGGCACTGAGCGGCGGGAAGCAACCAACGCTTTCGGCAAGACCGATGGTGTGACGCTCGCATAGCCCTCATAGGTATGAGGGTAGAAGCCGGGAGCTTGCGCCGTCAAGCGCATCGTTGAACCCCCGACGCCGCTCGCGCTCATGTTAGTTCACGTGAATGTCAGCGCGAATAGCCGTCACGTCGTCGGTCATCGCGAAATGGACGCGTCACTAACCTGCCTCAGAAAACCCAAGCGTGAGACCCTCGGTCTCTTCGGAAGTGGGCTCTCTCGCAAAAACTTGCCAGAGTGTGCCGGGCCGCAGCACCTGATCGCCCTTCGGTCCGAGCTTAGGCATGGTCGACGACGACCGTCAACCAGAGTGCGGTCCATACCAATCTGCACGAAGTAAAAGTAAGCGATGCTGCGTCGCGCTCAGGTAAGGGCGCCCTAGGCTTGCTTTTATCGATCGTTGCGCGGAAAAGAAGCTCGATGTGCTGTCCTGCGTGAGTCGATGCTACACTGGAGGAGGATCGGCGCCAGGCGCCGCGCATCAGGCCGCTTTTGCTGGGAAGGGTCCGCCTTGGCAGTTTTGGGACGCTACCGCGCCGCCTGCTCCATTGCGTGTGAGCATCCCTCTGCGCGCGACCGTTAGCATCTCAACGGATTGCGCCATGTGGGCTGTGTAGCGGCGTGGCCAGCCGTCGGTCGAATCGAACGCGCGGCGCATGAGCGCGCCAGGCCCTACCAACCGAGTTCCTGCCAGCCGAGGTCCAGAGCCATGTCTAGTTGCCCCCCTCAGTCTAAGATAGAAGCTTCAGAGGAAGATGCGGAGTGTTCCACGTCTGCCGAGACAGCTGAACAACGTCGTCGCGACAGCGTCGATCCGGGGCCTGAACACGAGATTAGCGAGGCTTTTTTTGATGAGGGCGAGCGGCGTTATTCGCAGCCGCCTCCCGACGCACCGACCGAGGCAAGTGCGGCGCCCGACGATGTCAGCTTGGCGACTGTTCTCGCTGCTCAGTCTGTTTTGAGCGCAGAGGACCGCCGCGCGCGCCGAGTGATTGTCTGGTCGCTCTCTGTGTTTTTCTGCGTGAGCGCGGCATTCCTCCTGTACAACAAGTGGTACCTGCCTCAGCCAGCACCCTTAGTGTCGCGCGCGGGCATTCCAGTGGGTGGGACGGAAGGTAGTGCGCGGGCTGCCGTTGCAACGCCCGAGGCCGCACCGGATGAGACATCCAGGGCAAAGGAGGCGACGGAGACGCGTGCGTTCGCGCGTCCCTCAAATGAGGCGACCGGCTCGGCCGACGCGCCGCTCGTAGCCGAAGGCGCGGAGGCAACTTCATCGGCAGGGTCTGTTGAAGATAGCGCCGTCGCGCAATCTGGCTCGGACGAGCCAGTTGATCCAAACGAGGAGGAGGTTAGGTCAGAAACTGAAGGAGAAGGCAAAGGCGAGGTTGCCGTTCCTGAAGAAGCTAGCTCCGCTGGGGATATGCTGCAGAACATAGAAGCCAACGTGGCGACAGCGCCGCCTCCCCCGGGCACGCCACAGGTCGATACGCAGCCAGCAACGCTGACGGACGTGAATGCGCTTGAGATCGCAGAGCAAGAATTAAAGCGGGGTAGGCTGCGCAGTGCAGCTGCGAAGTTTCAGGCCCTCATCGACCGTGAAGGCAGTGACGCCGCGACTGCGCTGTCCGGCTTGGCGATGGTCAAGCTCCAACAGTCGAAGTCGACGGAAGCCGAGGGCTTCGCGCGCCGCGCCGTAGACGCGGACCCTTCGGATTCCAGAGGATGGATCGTGCTCGGAGCCGCGTTGCAGGAGCTCGGACGAAGGCAAGAGGCGTTTGAGGCCTATGCCGCCTGCGTTCGTCAAGGTTCGGGAGCTTACGTCACCGAATGCAGGCGCATGCGCCGCTGAATCCCGCGGGCGAAAAGACGCCTAGCTACGCGAGCATGCGCATGAGTTCTTTCACACTTTGAATATGAACGAGTGATACCGCGACATACGCCGCGAAGACGACCAGGGCGCCAACGAGTGCGAAGCGGTTCTGGCGCAGGCGCCAGATAACCAGCGTGCCAGCAGATACCAGCGCGAGCTTGGCAACGACGAAGACGTGAGGCCCGCATTCAAGAGCCGCGGCCATCACTGGGTTAGCCTCCACCGCGAGACCACTCGTTACAACACCCAAAGTAAGCAGCGCGTCCATGAGGTTGAGCAGCCAGGTAGAGACAAGGAGCGTGCGCATCCACTCCTCGTTGCCGGAAGGTAGCGCCAGCCTTCGTCCCCAAAGGTTGGCTACGGTGCTTAGCGTCATCGGGCGCGGCATGCTCAGTCGTCTAGCAATCACTTCTAACCTCGCAATCAAAGATGCAAAAAGCCGACCAGCGGCAGGTTAGGCGTGGATTTTTGAGCCGAAGCCGCACAATACCGGTTGCGACGCGTCGGCTCCGTGCCCTTGTGGTGGCGGTCTTGGCGGTCAGTTGTGTAGACAACCGACCCACTCTCTGCGCCCGGCGCATACATGGTTCCTGTTGCGGATGGCCGAATGGGGCATCGGGCCCCCAAGCGAAGGTCTAGCTCCCTGACCCCACTCAGCCTTTCCTGGGAAGGTTACCCTGCCAGGGCTGCCAGCGCCGCTCGTAGCCGTCCCTCTAGCGTCTCTTGCCCAGCGGTGCCTAAGCGCAGCAGCGTTTCGTTGGCGTGCGCCTCGCGGTAGCCGAGCTGAACCAGTGCCGAAACGACCTGCTCGTCGATGCCCGTTGATCTCGGAGCGGATCCGGCCGGAGGCTCAGCGGAGGCAGTGGTCGGGGCAAGTTTGCCCCTGAGATCCAAAAACAGCCGACTCACGGTTTTGGGCCCTACGCCGCTTATGGACTTGAACGCCTTTGCATCTTCTCGTGCGACGGCCGCGGCGAGTCCGGCGAGACCTAAGCGGTCGAGGATGCCGAGCGCAAGCTTCGGACCGACGGAGTTGACGGTAAGCAGCAGGCGGAAGGCATCGCGCTCCGCTACGCTTTCGAAGCCAAAGAGACTGAGCTGGTCTTCGCGAACGTGGGTGTGCACATATAGGGTTATGCTGGCACTTTGGTCCGGCCCGGTTGCGGCGCGCATCCGGGCAAGCGCATCCGGGCCCACACTAAGCTCGTAGCCGACGCCGCCGACATCTACGACGGCGATGCCCTCCGCGTGTCCATCGTGAAGCACGCCCCGTAAACTCCCGATCACCCGGAGCTGCATACCATCGTGTTTCGCGCGAGGGAAGCGACGCGCGTCTTGTGGGCACGCTACGCCCCCGATTACGCGGGGCGGCGCCAGACGGCAGAGGCGGTGTGAGTGCCGCTGAAGGGAGCAAGCGCGCTCAGGTTGCGCGAGCCCGCGAGGGCGAGAGCCAGGGCATCGGTTGCGTCAATGGCGGGGAGCTTGGCGAGGCGTAAGAGCGCGCCGACATGCGCGGCTACCTGGCGCTTATCGGCTTGCCCGTGACCTGCCACAGCGCGCTTCACTAAAGCGGGGGAGAGTGTCTGTATAGCGATCGCGTGGCATGCTAGTGTTGCGAGGACCACGCCCCGGGCATGGCCTAGCTGCAGCGCCGCACGCGCGTGCTTTGCGATAAAGATTTCCTCTACCACCGCGGTGCGCGGCGCGTAGCGTTCAACAATTGTAACAAGTTGTGCCTGCAGGGACGCCAGACGGTCTGCGAGCCCCTCCGCGCCAAGCCGAATCACACCCGCTGCGACGCCCGAGGCGCGGCCGCGGGCGTCGCAATCAATAACGCCCCAGCCGGTTGCGCGGGTGCCTGGGTCGACGCCGATGACCCGGTGTGGACTGGCCATGTTAGGGTTCATCATGGAGGAGGCTGTCGTCGGGTTCGAACTCGGAGAACACCGCCTGGACATCATCATGGTTCTCTAATGCTTCCAACAGAGCAAGAAGTCGGCGGCCCTCATCGTCCCCCATCAGCTTCACTGTCTTGGGAACCCAACCCAGACGCGCCTCTGCGACTTCGACTCCCGCCGCTTCAATGGCTTCACTCACCGCATCAAACGCTTCTTTTGGGGTCAGTACACGAAAGTGATCGCCTTCTTGGGTGATGTCTTCGGCACCGGCCGAGGCTGCAAGCTCGAAGAGGCGTTCCTCGCTTACAGAGGCTTCAGCGAGGTCAATGATGCCGCGTTCATCGAAAGCCCAAAGCGCGGAGCCTGACGTTGAAAGCTGTCCCGCGTGCTTATCGAAGATCTTACGTAACTCGGGTGCCGTGCGATTGCGATTATCTGTCAAGCTCTGCACGACAAAGAGCACGCCACCTCCGGCAACGCCTTCGTAGGTTAGTTCTTCGTAGCTAATGCCCTCAAGCTCGCCGGTTCCCCGCTTGATCGCGCGTTGAATATTGTCTGCTGGCACGTTTTGGCTTCGCGCGAGGTCAAGCGCCCTACGGAGACGTGGATTGGCTGCCGCGTCGCCGCCGCCGTCGCGCGCAGCGATAGTG
>SLQV01000194.1 GCA_007131285.1 Myxococcales bacterium | reverse complement strand
GGGGGCCCAGGGGGGCTGGGCGCTCAGGCGCGCAGGCGCACCCTCCGGAGCCCCCCACAATTGGGCACTGCGCGCAGCTCCGTACCCAATTGTGGGTCCCCCCGAGACCCTCCGCGGGCGCCGCAGCCACGCGCGCGCCGGGACCCCAGCCTGCATGCGTGAGCGATTGAAGGCGCGCGGCAAACCCAGCAGCGAACCCAGGGCTGTAGCGGCTCAACCTTAAACTGATGCGTATTTACAAGCTGAGAAACAGCGTGAGCCCGGTCGTCGACCGGGCTCGACGGGTGCGGGCGTGGGGGGCAGCACCCTAGAGATTCAGCCTTGGGCCGAGGCGTCATGGGCGCGAGCAAGCCTAACGTCAGCGCGCTGGCGCGCTGACGCGCTGACGCGCTGACGCGCTGACGCGCTGACGAGCGGGGAGCGTGCTTCGGTTGACGGCCTGTGCGCAAGCGTACCCACCACCGCGCAACCGAAGCACGCTCCTGAGACCGCACTGGACTTTCGGCAAGGCCGCTTGGTCGGCTCGGTCCTCAACCGGTCCCGTCAGGGACCGTAAGCCTATTCGCCTGCGCGCATGAGAACTTGGCGGTAGTGAGCAGCTAGCCGGTGTGAAGGAAAGCGGCGGACAAAATCCTCCATGTGGGCCTGAGCTTTCGGCGCTTTGCCCAGTTGACGGTAGCTTTCGATCAGCAAGGCAAGCTGATTGGGTGTTGTGGTTTTGCCTTCCAGGCTAGTAACGACGCACTGGCTGTAGTTAGGTGCGAGCGGTGAACACGTTTGATCATCGCTTGCCTTGTTGGCAGCCTCAACCCCCGCGGTGCGCGCCGCTGATGGCCCCGAAGCAGGGCGCGTCCGACTCGCAACACGTTCCTCTGGCTTTGATTTTGCCGTACGCTCATCTAGGAGCGTGCGTTCGGCGCGCTCGCGTAAAGAGCGCGCTTTTTCAACCAGCCGGGGAGGTGCGTCGTCGCCCATCGCGAGCACCTTCGAGGCTTCCGCAATAGTCGTAGGCTTGTCGTTCGCGAACGCGACTTCTGCCGCATCGATATGCGCTTCGGCGTAGCGCTGCATCGTTGCTTCCACCACGGGATCTGCCCGCTGGAAAGCAGCGGGTGAAATTCCGGAGAAGGCACGGTAGGCGCCTGCCAAATCTTCTGCTGCGAGCGCTGCCTTGCCGCGCTGAAAAGCATCGTTATCTTCGCTCAAACGCCCAACACCTTCGGCGCACGCCTGCGAGCCTGAAACAGCCTTGGTCTGCAAGCGCCGCAGCACCTCGCGACCATGTTCAAGGTCCTGTGCCGCCACCGCCTCAGCGCACGCCGCGAGCAGCGCCTCTGGCTTGATAGCGGATGCCTCGGGCGTATCCTCGCGCGGCTCCGCCTCGTCCTCGTTAGCTGGAGGCTCCGGCGCCTCGAGCGCAACTTCCTCAATGCCCGGGGCAGGTTCGCCACTGAGCGCAAAGATTCCGGCTGCGCCCAAAAGCAGCGCAGCAGCCGCCAGGGCCCAAACCCAGCCGCGATTACGACCCGTCTCCTTGAGGGCTAGCAGGTCAACGGTATCGCCAACGTCAAATACGTAGTGCTCAAGCGCCGGAACGAAACGAAACGAGACCTGACCAAGCTGCAGTAGGTCACGGGACGCTAACTGGCGCTCCCACACTTCCTCACCGTCGATGCGCGTTCCGTTGGCGCTACCACGGTCGATGACGGTGACCTTGCCCGCACCATCGATCACAAAATCAGCGTGTTCTCGCGAGATGGACCGATGGTTCACCCACACATCGAGATCTTCTGCGCGCCCTACTCTCAGCTTGCTGCCCTTCAGCACGTATTCAGTGCCTGGCGCGGGCGGACTCACCATCACAATGCGTGGAAACTCGTTTGCCCCGGCGCGTTCTTCACCGGCCTTGGCAACGCGCTTGACGTCTGGCGAAGTAGTTGGGGGATGTGACGACCGCCCCCCCCTACGCAGCCGGCCCGAGGCCGTGCCCGTCGACGCACTTAGCTGCGCGCCCGTTTCGCATGTCGCCAGGCTGTCATCTGAGGCAGCGCTCAGCTCCAGCGCTTTGAGCGCAAAGTCTCCGATTTCGATCAGGTCGCCGTTCTCAAGGGCGCGGGGTTCTGCGATCACTTCACCGTTGATACGGGTACCCAGGTACGAACCTACATCCTCGAGGATGAACCGCTCTCCGTCCGCCCGGATGCGCGCGTGCTTCCGTGATACGTTGCGCTCGTCAAGTCGCACAGAACTGTCTTCGGATCGCCCTAGGGTAATCTCTGAAGCATCTAGGGATATCTCTCGGGTACTCCCCTGATCATCCGCAATGACGAGTTTGGCCATGCTTTTCCGTCTGCCCTCAGTGCTCGCCACGTTTACGGGGCCAGACTGCACGAGCCGCATTTAGCCCCCCGAAGCTAGGTCGTTGAAGCGGTCGCGCTTCCCTGCGGCATCCTGCTAGTTTCATGGTACCCAGACACCAAGTCCTGTCAATCCTGAGTTATGCGTGTCACCTACCGCTCCGCGCCTGAACGGGCCTTCGCAGACCCCTCATGAGCACCCGCTCAGTGACCACATGGCCAACCCAACACAGGCAGGCGCACGCGCCCGGCGAGCGCAAACCACAGCGGGCTATTGCACGCAGGGCGTGACAGTAGCAAGTCCTAGCCCCTATGACCAAGAACCTAGCGATTATCGGAGGCAGTGGCCTCTACGACCTTCCGGACCTGATGCAGGTGGAGGCACACGCACTGACAACACCCTTTGGCAGACCATCGGACCAAGTAACCACCGGCCTGCTTGAAGGCGTGCGCCTGTTTTTTCTACCCCGACATGGCCGAGGTCATGATCTGTCGCCGTCGGAAGTGAACTATCGGGCTAACATCTGGGCGCTCAAACAGCTCGGAGCCTCTCAGGTGCTGAGCATCTCAGCTGTCGGCTCATTGAACGAAGCGCTGCCACCCGGCCATCTCGTGCTCTGCGACCAGTTCATCGATCGCACGTTTGCCCGAGCGACCTCCTTCTTTGAAGGCTCCGGCGTCGTAGCCCACGTCAGCCTAGCCGACCCAACAGACCTTGCGCTGCGCCAGGCGCTAGCCGCGGCGGCGGCGAGCCTGGGGCTGCCGCATCAAAACGGAGGCACCTACTTAAATATGGAGGGGCCTCACTTCTCAACCCGTGCTGAATCCAGACTCTATCGGAGCTGGGGCCTTGACGTCATTGGCATGACCAACGCCACGGAGGCCAAGCTCGCGCGGGAGGCCGAGCTGCCCTACGTGACCGCGGCCTTCGTTACAGACTATGATTGCTGGCGCGAATCCGAGGAAGCGGTGAGCGCCGAAGGTGTCTTGGGTCAGCTCAAGCGCAACACGGAGAGCGCGCAACAACTGCTTCGCGCTCTTTTGCCACGCCTGCCTGACCCCGCCCTTTCCCCTGCCAGTTCTGCGCTAAGCAGCGGCCTCATTACCCGACTAGATGCCGTTGACGACGCATCCAAGGAGCGATTAGCGCTGCTGCTGGCGCCCTACCTTGCCGGGCACCGCTAGCATCTGTGACCGGTCTAGCGCGCACCCGCCGAAGCCGGGCCTCGCGCCGGATGTGCTTCGAACCGCCGGACGTACACGCACCGTGGCTCCCATCCAGAGTCGAAGCGCGTGCCTGGCCAGGCACGCGGGCGGCCGCTCCACAATGACTAGCACTGCGGTTGCGCAGGACACGCTTGGCGCAACGGCCTCAAATGAGTTGCGGCAAACGGGTGCACTGAGGGTCGCCCAGGCGCACCTGGAGACGGCCGAGGTCGCCACTACGGCTTAACGCATCGCATAAGCTTGGTGAGAGCGTCACGCTGTGTTTCCCATCGTGCGCCTGCTCGCTTGTCCATTGATCATCTGGGAGATTGCGTCCGTCGAGCAGGAGACGCACCACCTGCCAGGTTGGCAGCTCTGCGTTGACCTCAAAATCGCACCGAACCGCGGAGGTCGTGATGCTGGAGAGCGCCTGCGTCAACTCACGCGGTGACTCCGCGCGATGGTAGCCAAAACGGTTGTCGGGCGCGAGACCGCCGGAGTCCGCCAGTCGTGCCAGGTTAACGCTTTCAGGAACTTCGAGTCCCAAGACGGCGGTGACCACACCGGCATTGCGCAGCGCTAGGATCTCCTGATTCACTGAGTCCTCTGTGTCGTCGCAATTAGGCTCGCCGTCGGTGACGAGCACAACCACAGGACGGCGGCCATCTAGAGGGGCACGCTCAAGGTAAGCGCGGGCGCTTGCTAGCGCGGCCCCCATCGGTGTGGCGCCGTCCGGCATGGCTGCACGCAAAAGCGCTAGCATCGCGTCGGGCGTGGACGCCAAAGGCACCTGAGGACGATCCGGGACGCCGCAGCTTAACTGAGACCCAAGGCTGATCGGTGGCAACCACGGCAGGTTGATCACCAAGCCTCCGCCACCCTGCCCCGCGCCGCTAGCAGGAAAGGCTAGCATTCCAAAGTGCACATCACTGCCTCGCAAATCAGAGACAGCCTGTGTCATCGAAGCCGTAAGCGCCTCCCACCGATTGACATCACGGCCACCGCCGGAAAAAGGCCAGGTCATCGACCCTGACTGATCGACAACGAAAAGCAACGCAGCACCACGAGCTTTGGTGCCCTGCGGCGCGAGCGCCTTAGAGCACTCGCAGGGATCATTGCAGCCGGCTAGGGTCTCCGCCGCGGAGGCACCTGATGGCCCCCCCCCGCTCTGGGGACAGTCGATCCCAGTCGTGCAGCGACTGGCTCGAACGCTATCCGCAGTGCAGCCGCAAGCGATGAGCCCCAGCCCCATCACGAGCCATCGCCATGCGCGCACGTCGCCGCACCTGCGCCGGTTAAGGAAGCCGACGGACATGAGAAAGCGCCGCAAGATCAACATACTATTCCAAGCACCCTCAAGAAGTAACGAGCAAGCGTTAGCTCAGCGACACACATGGCTTCATTCGCTGCTGATCCTTAAAATCGAGCAGGAGACGACTCACCCGAGTCAATTTAGCGCCAAGCCGCTTCTCTCGCCGAAACACGCCTGAGTAGCTTGCAAGTAGTGAACCAGCCGACATGGCCCCACGAGCTTCTTCGAGCCAAAGCTAGCGCCTGGACCCATGCATCAGGGCAAACACACAAGGCCAACGATACCGTACCCTCTACACTGCCACTTGACTCGTGACTTTTCGGACCCAGACCCGACTAAAGCGTCGGGTCACGCTTGCACAGCCACAGCTCGCTTGTACCACTGACACGCAACGAGCGAGGCTACCTAGGCCCGTTACCAGACATGTAAGCGGCTACACCGATTGCAAGACTGGTTGAAGTCGGGCATGGCTTGAGACCCGGAGCGCTCCCGCTCCGCACGCCTCGATCTGACCCCTTCCTGGGAGCGCTATCCTTGGCGCTTGCCGTACCGTAGGGGCGGTGCTTGCACCGGGCGCTCACCGCGTCCCCCCCTGACCCGAGACGACACTAAGAGGTTACGCCGCATGTCACGCCTTAGAACGACAAATCTCGACAAGCTTCAGCGAGAGCGCTTCGATGTCCTCGTTGTCGGAGGCGGCATTAATGGGGCGGTCTCGGCAGCAGCGCTAGCGGGCAAGGGTGCCCGGGTCGGGCTCATCGATCGCAAAGACTTTGCGTCTGAAACGAGTCAGAGCTCTTCTAACTTGGCGTGGGGCGGCATCAAGTATTTGGAAACGATGGAATTTGGGCTGGTGCACAAGCTATGTCGCTCGCGCAACAAGCTCATGCGCGCGTACCCCTCAACCGTGCAGGAGATTCGCTTCTTCGCGAGCATCGCGCGCGGATTTCGCTTCCCTACCTGGTTTCTATACCTCGGCGCCCTGTTTTATTGGGTGATAGGCGGCGGCTTCACGCGGCTACCGCGCCTCCTAAGTCGACGTAAGATCGCTGCGGACGAGCCCGTAGTTAAACTCGACGGTGTTGTCGGCGGGTTCGAATACTCCGACGCCTACCTCCACGATAACGACGCGCGATTTGTCTTTAACTTCGTCCGATCAGCCATTGATCAGGGCTGCATTGCCGCGAACTACATCGACGCGATTGCGGCGCGACGTGAGGGCAACGATTGGGTGGTAACCGTCCGTGACGTGAACGACGAGACCGCATCCGAATTCGAGATTCGCGCACGCACGCTGGTCAATGCGTGCGGCCCCTATGCTGACCTATTCAATGAACGGGCAGATATCCACACACGTCACCGGCATGTCTTCTCAAAGGGGATCCATCTGATCGTCGACCGGGTGACACCCAACAAGCGGGTTTTAACATTCTTCGCGGATGATGGGCGCTTGTTCTTCGTTATTCCTATGGGACCGAAGACCTGCATCGGGACCACGGATACAAAAGTGGAGTCACCTGACACACATGTCACCGAGGAAGACCGCGCGTTCGTACTCGATAACATCAATAAACGTCTCAATTTAACTCGGCCGATCACACCCGAAGACGTTATCGCGGAACGTTGCGGGGTCAGACCCCTCGTGGTGAGCGGCAAAACCCCCGGCAAGGTCGACTGGGTCAAGCTCTCGCGCAAGCACGCCGTTGAGGCTGACATCAGTCGGAATATCATCTCGATTTTTGGTGGAAAACTGACTGACTGTCTTAATGTGGGCGATGAAGTTGCCCGCGCAATTGCGCGCATGGGCGTGCATCTTCCCGAGCCGGCGCGTGTCTGGTACGGCGAGCCAAGCGAGAGCGTGCGTGAATCCTACTTTCAGCAGGCACGGGCCATGCGCCTCGACGAACTCACGAGCGCCGAGGCTTCCGAGCCCATCTCGACGCGCCTCTGGCGCCGCTACGGCACGCATTCGCTCGCACTGCTCGAACATATTCGTCAAGATCCTCGCCAAGCAGACCTGTTGATCGAACATGCAGAATATCTACGCGTCGAAATAGAAGAGACGGCTGCGCGGGAGATGGTCGTCACCCTTGAAGATTTTCTGCGCAGGCGCTCTAAAGTAGCGCTTGTTTTGAGGGAATCGCAGCTTCGCGAAGCAGACGGACTCCGCGAAGCCTGCAGGATCTTCTTCGGAACCAATGCGGAACGGGAATGGCAGCGCTACTTCGGTTCCGCTCATTGCCCGACACCCACCGCGCAAGCTCCTGCCGAGCGCGTCGGCGCGGTCCCCGCTGCGTAGGTTTTTTGCCCTGAGCGGGCTTAGGCGCATCGGGTCTGGACCGAAGCAGTAGCTGCACTAGGCTCGCGTCGATGGCACAACGCAAGCTCCGCATCCTCGTGATTAACTCCTGCGTGAGTGGGGGCGGACCTGGGCGAGGCCTCACGCTCTACCTCGAACATGCAGCGCATGATTTGGACTTTCACGTAGTGCTGCCGCAACCGGGTGTGATCGGCCCCAAGATACCGGCAAACGTCACTATTCACATCGTTCCCGAGTTGCTCGAGCGCCCCCTGCGGCCGGTCCAGCACTGGGCGCGCGCTTTACCGGGACTCAACCTTGTCTTCGGGCTCGCCAATCTGGCGAGCGCGTCTCGTAGGATTCGCGCGATTGCGCAAGCGATCGATGCGGACCTGGTTTACGCCAACCACATGTTGGCCAAGCCAGTAGCCGCCTGGGTCGGCGCGCGCGCGAACGTTCCGGTTGTGCTGCATGCCAGAAACATTCACAGTCAGCGGTGGACGGAGAAGTATTTCTTTCAGAACCTGGGCAGACGCCGTCACGTCAAGGCCATCATCGCAAACTCGGAGGCTACCGCGGCCTGCTTTCGCGAAGCGACGCCCGAAAAAGTGACGGTGATCCCCAACTTCGTCGATCTGAAGCGGTTCGATAGCAAGACAGTGCAAGGCAGACTCCGCAGCGAACTCGGACTCAAGACGGACGCGCTAGTCGTTGGCTATCTTGGCCGGCTTGCCCATTGGAAAGGCGTAGATCATCTCATTGAGGCGTTTGCGCGCGTAGCGGCAGACATACCCCAAGCGGTGCTCGCCATTGTTGGCGATAATGACTCCGGACGGCGCCTTGACTTGAGAGCACGCTACACTGAGCGCGCCGCAGCCATCGGCCTTAGCGACCGCATTCACTTGCTTGGCTTTCGGGACGACGTACGACCCTATCTTGTGGACTTCGATGTATTGACGCTGCCATCGACCGCACCGGAACCCTTCGGACGCGTTCTGATTGAAGCCATGGCTCTCGGAGTGCCACCTCTCATCTACGCGCATGGCGGCGCAACAGAAGTGGTGCGTGACCGGAAGGATGGACTCTGGGCTCGTCCGCTCGATATCGACGACCTCGCCAGCAAGCTGACCGAACTTCTAACGAACGACGAGCTGCGGACGCAATGTGCCGAAAGCGCCGCCGGTCATGCGCGGCTCTGCTTTGATGCCGAGACGCTGTCCCGCAGCTTGAGCTCCGCCCTACGCTGTGCAGCAGCGCGTCCAGATGCGGCGGCGGCTGCTACGTCAGGTGACTCTCAACGTCACGCAATCATGTAGTTTCGCCACCACATGACTAAGCGACAATAGGCAGATGGCGCGAAGGCGCAATGCGCGGTGGATCTGGCTGAAGTCGCTGTGTCCGCCATGAATCGAATGCCGACGCGCGCCGCACACAGGCAATGGTACACTGAGCTTCACAGCCTTTCGGCGTATTAAAGGCCAAACGCAGCTGCTCTCGCCCGTAGGCAAGAACCGGGATGCCCGGCTCATTTCGCCGTTGGCTACAGTAAGATACGATGCCCGCCTCATCGATATATAAGTAACGGGCTCCAGCACGACAGCGCCAATCTGACGCGCCCTGCCGAATCATCGCTTCCTCCCACCCTTCACCCAAGCCGTGGAAGATGCTTTTGCGGCTACCGCGCCGCAAACGCGCGTAGAGCGCACTGAGCTGGTCTTCGACAAGCCCGGAGTCAAGCTGACCGGTGTGATCGTGCATCACGCCCACCGTCATGTAAAAGCCAAGCGCCTTGATCTCGGCAACAACCCGCTCTGTCTGTTCCGGATCGCCCGAGCCCAGCACCGCATTAACGTTCACTGAAAAGGTAGCGTTTTCTTTAAGCAGTTCGAGTTTTCTGCGGACCTTGCGCAGAGATTTCTGGGAGAGCTCGTTGGGCTCGACGTTGTCAATCGAGATCTGAAGCAGTGTTAATCCCGACGCATTCAGACGCTCTATCCAAGTACGAGTAAGCGGATAACCGTTGGTAATGGAAGTACACACCATGCCACGAGCGACGACGCGTTTGATGATTTCATCGAGCTGCGGGTGCAATAGCGGCTCGCCTCCGGTCAACGTAAGCACCACTGTGCCCAGGTCAGCAAGGTGATCGACCCGCGCCAGAAGCTCGTCAAGGGGGACCGGATCCGATACGTGATCGTACTCGTTGCAGTAACCGCAGGCGAGGTTACAGCGCCTTGTCACCACGAGTTGTGCCAACAGAGGAGTGCTCGGGCGAGCAAGAGCGGCAACGGCGCGGCGCGCAACCCGTAAAGGATGAGTGTGCTTAAGCATGAAGGAGCCTAGTCTCGTATCTCAAACCTATTTCGCTCTTGGCCGCGCGAGACTCCGCTAGAAAGTGCGCTGTTTGCCTTGGACCGTTTCAAGCGCTCGCTCGAGTTTGTCCGCCGCACCACCAACCGCCTCCAGAACCGTCCCGCCTTGGTGACTCACGGCGATGGGCTGGCGCCCCGCAAGACGCGCCTCTATCAGACAGCGCTTATCGTCGTCGCTCGCCTTGGGTCCATTCTCATCGCTGAGATGCACCTCTATCCGGCTGATGCTGTCGGCAAATCGCGTGAGAGCCGAACGCACCGTCGCTTCCACCTGCTCGGTCAGCGCCTGCGTTCCTTCGATATGGTTATCTGTATTAATCTGGATCTTCATAACCTCTCGCTTACGCCCTCTGTTCATCTCACCGCTAGGCAGCACCTACAGTGAGCACGCGCCCTGCGCTGCACTCCACGCCACCACGCTAAGCGCGCAACGGGCAATGCCACGTTTCTGCGCGGATGGCCGGGATTGTAGCGCCATGCACCCCCGCCGTCGAGGTAGAGAGACTTGATGCTGGCGTTGCAGAGCCCCCGTGCCCCCAGCGATACGCATGCGCCACCCGCACGCCGCCGAGCGCTTGACTTTGCTCCGCCAAGACAACCGTGTACTAGTTATGGGACGGCTCCTTCGGGGCAGGCGCAGCGGGTACTGCGTCTGCCCCGCCCCCCGCAACACCCCTGGAGCTTCCTGAAACCGCGGCCGGACCCGACGGAGCGGCCCCGTCCACAGGTCGACCAGCGGGCGACTGGGGCGTCGACGCAGAAACGCCCGTATTGGTAGCCGCGTTCGAGTCCGTTCCCAGCGGCGTCGCCCCCAAGGACTTTGGCGCACTCGGTCCTTGAAAACCGAAGGGGATCGGAGGTGGCCGGCTAGACACTTCTTCTCCTGCTTCAAGGGCGGCAAGGCGCTTCGCTTCGGCCTTGTCACGCGCAGCAATCACCTCTGGAGGTAGTGCCTCAAGCGTTGAGGGCGGTGGAATTTCCTCGGTGCGTCCGTTAGGGAACACCTTGACGTAACGCCCGTCCGGCGAAACATAACCGCCCAAGTCCTCACGATAACGTGGAATCGCCGCAACGATAGGCTTGTCGACACGCCCACGAATTCGGCCTTCGGTCACATTGATGGGCAGCGGCCGCTCGAGCTCAAAGACGTAACCACCCCGCTTCAGTTCAAGAACATAGTTGAACTCCTTAAAGGGCAAGTCCCGCCGGTAGGCAATGGACTGCTGCCCCGCTCGCCGATGTGGCCGATGTGCCAGCACAAAGGACATCAAGCGCACCGCGATGTGGTTATGTAGGCGATGGCAGCCATGGGAATGCCTGCGCATAATGCTCATGTAGTCAACGGAGCCATGCGTGCGAATACCTTCGTCACCCAACAACCTGAGGGAACCATCGGTGCGTTCATGGTATTTTTGATGGTAGGCGGCTACAAGGCCATAGGCAGAGGCATAACTTGGGCCAGTTTCGTGGTAGTTAACGTAGTATTGCTCCTTGCCCGGGTGCGTTCCCCAGCGACGCTTGATCATATCTTTTGCCGGTGTACCTGCAGGCGGCAACCACACCGGTGATGCAACGATTTGGGTCCAGATGCGCGGGCCTACAGGCGAATCCTTGTATTTCCACATCACGGTGCCCTCGACACTTTCGGTACGCCAACCACCGATTGTCGTGCCATACCTCGCCAGTGGAATTTTTTGGTCCCGATAGTTCACGAACACCACCAACCGAGGGCGGCGCTCGACGGGCTGCGAGCGCTCGCGACCCTGCTCATCGTAGGGAAACTCGTACCACACGTCACCGCGATGGATCTCAACGGTGATCTCCATATCTCCGGCGTAATACTCGGGCAGCTTCGGGGCGGGAACCGCCACGAGCATTTCGTCATGAATGTCACCGAATTTTTCGTAGAAGGCGCGGGTTGACTCGACCGTCTGCAGACCGAAAGCATTGACGATGCGCGCCTCAATTTCTGCTTCCAGGTTGGGAATACGATGCTCCCGCCCGTCAGCACCCTCAAAGGTGCGCGGCTCGTTCTCTTTAACGAAGGACGTGCTGCCGTCCTCGATCACGCCCGCCGCGTGCATCGCGCGCTCGGTAAGCATGCGCACCAGTGCTTGGCGCTCGAGCTCAAGCGGATGCTCTTTAAGATGGGTTAGCGTATCCCGACCGAGAAAGCCCCAGCCGTATACACGGTGACGCTTCTCAAAGAGCGCAAGGCCCTCGTGGGTCTCCCAATCGAAGGCGTAGGGCTTGTAGCGCGACTTCCGACTTAGGTAGCCCTCACAGATGAGCCGCTCCTGAGCCGCAAAAATAGCTTGAGCTTCGACTGCATTCCGTTCGTAATCTTGAACCCAGCGTTTATCACGCACTGAGAGCTTTGCCTCAGGTAGCTCGCTGGGCACCGCGACCTTGTACTGCTTGAGCAAGCGCTCTACGTTATGTTTGGCGATGCGAAAAATATCAGCTTGGCGATGCGCCTTGCGATTGTCGGTGTAGACCAAAAAACCTTCAAAAGCCTTGAGCGGCTCAAGGTCGAGTTTGTCAAAGCACTTGAGCCCTGAAACCTTGTCGAAGCGTTGCTTGAGCGCACCTAACGTTGGAGGAATCCCGTAGAGTTCAAGAAAGCGGTCCTCGCGCGCGCGCTCGCCATGATGATCATCGGGAAACTCACCGCGGGCCAATGCGAGGTAAGTTTCGCGGTAGGCGTTAGGCACGGGCTCTTCATCTGGTCCCCCTCGCTCCGTAAAGAGATACGGCGTCCAGTGCTCACCCAAGTCGATCAACAAATATCCAGAGGCATCAGCCTCCGCAGCCTCGACGGGATCACGAGTCTCTCCCTCGATCCATACGGGAACCGGTTGGTCAAGCTGTGGCGCCGGCCGTGTATCGACGGAACGCGGCGTGATCGTACGGGCGCTGTCGTCTTCGCTCGCAGGAGTATCGTCCAAGTCGAGAACATCTACCGTCTTCTTGCGATCGCAGCCGAATCCGAGCGCGGCGACACTGAGCAGGCAGGCCGCCAACAAGGCATCCTTCAGTCCACGTGCCCGCTGAACGTCTTGGGGCCTACGCATACCAATCCTCGGGGTGGACCCAGCAACAAAGGGCGCCAACTCGGATTGGCACTGCATTGGCGCGGCATGGGGCGAACGACTCTGATGATTGACTTCCAAACTCACACTCCTGAGAACCGTAGAGTGACACTTCCTCTCCCAGCTGTCATGGCCCCAAAGGCAGGGCGGGGCCGCGTTAGCTTCAGTATTGTCTTTTCGTGAAGCATGTCAGGTAGGCGCGCAGCCGTTGTGAGAACAAGCACCGAGCACACGAAAGCCGGGCTACCCCGGCTTCGGGCACGCGCTCAGCGCACGCACTTGCCTGAACTAACCGGGACTAAGGCGACCGCGGAGCCTGCTTGAGCGCCGCGAAAACCAAGCGCAGCGAGTCGGGAAGCGGCGTCGACTGAAACCCTCGCGTCACGCAACACAAGGTGAGGTCGATGACAGCGGCGACCGCCTCACCCAGCCACACCTGCACCGTTAGCTCCACCGTTTTTTCGGACATCGAGTTCCGCAGCACGACCACCTGCACTTCGTCATCGAGACGCAACGGCCGTCGAAAGGAAGCGTGCGTCTCGAGAATCGGCATGCCTACATCAAGCTCGGAAAACTGACGGGAGATAGGCCACCCTAGCGTCCAGTAGGCATGCTCAATCGCTTCGTGCGCCAGGTGCATGATGCGCGCGAAATACATCACGCCTGCTGCGTCGATTTCATCGAAGCGGATGCGGCGCGCGTACACAGGAGCGGGGGGTAAAGAGGTCACAGGCCTTCCATTAGTTCGCTGTAAAGCGTGCTGATCTTGAGACTTTCGGCTATTTTTTTATCACCGAGTTCGTTGACAAGCGCGAACGCGAACGCAAGCGCCGTCGCCGGTCCGCGACTCGTGATCAGGTTGCGGTCGATGACAACCGGGGCCTCCACGACGTTCGCTCCTTCGAGTTCATCCTCAAAGCCGGGGTAACAGGTCACGTTGCGGCCACGCAAAATGCCTGCCTTGGCCAACGCTATCGGCGCCGCGCAGATAGCGCCAATCCAGCGCCCACTACGGTCCTGGGCGCGCAATAGGCGCTGTACTGCTTGATCGTCTCGCAAATGATGCGCCCCCGGCAACCCTCCAGGGCACACCACGGCATCCCATTTTGTATCCGCTTCTTCGCTCAGCAACGCGTCCGCTTCCACGACGATGCCGTGGGCGCCCGCTATCGAAATACTGCTCACGCCGAGCGTCCAAACGTCAATATCTGCACGCCGAAGCACATCCACTACGGTAACCGCTTCGATTTCCTCAAAGCCCTTAGCCAATAAGACACCTACGCGAGCCATCGTGTCCCCTCCATTTAATGCGCCGCCGCGGCTACGCGCCGATGCTTATCTTTCTGAGCAGGCTGCGCAAAAAACCCCGGCTCAGTTAATCGCTCTGTTACCCTAACGCGCTCAGGCGCCCCAGTCTCGCACGAACATGCGCATTCGAGAACCCCATCGCGGTCGACATGCGCAGAACCACTCGCCCGAGGCACACGCACCTGCCATCGACACAGGGAGAAACCACGTAACGTCTGGCAGTAACGCCCTAGCACGCGCGACGCATACTTAAGTGGCATGCGTGATCGGTGAAGCGAGCTACGTGTTCGGTTGAGGATCTGCGCTCGCGCGTCCGCAGCCAAAGACTGCAGCTAACTCACGGTTTATGAGGATTTTTGGCGAGGATATCCGCCGGATTTGGCCGCAAACCGGATGCGCATGCCTTAAGTAGACGCGCGCGTCTCGGAAACGCCCTCTGGCGTCGCCTCCAACTAAGGCCTGCGTCAACTATCCTTCCAAGGAAGCGGACACAGAGGCTCAGACGGTGGGCAGCGGATCGCTGGTGAGACGGCTTGCGTACGCGGCGCTGCCGTGGAGGCCGACATCGTCGCGCACGACAACATAGAGCGGAATGCGCTGAACCAGTGGTCGAAAACGACCTTTATGCTCGAATGCATCACGAATCGCGCTCTTCTCAAGAAAGGACACTATCTGTGGCGCGATACCGCCGGCGATGTAGACGCCGCCTGCGGCCAGCACCGTCAGCGCCAGGTTACCCGCGACAGCACCGAGCACCGAGGCGAAGACGGCGAGTGCAACCTGACACACCGGATCCGCCGCGGCCTGCGCCTGCCGAGAGATCACCGCGGGCCTATCGGCCGCAGTGGCCAAAAGCTCGCGTGTTTCGTGGGTAACGAGGGCACGAAATGCAGGGTCTTCTTGAAGAAATGTGAAAATATCCGAAAGACCATTACCCGAAAGCACTCGCTCATTCGAGACGCGGCCGTAACGCAACGTAAGGTATTGCAGCAGCCCCATTTCAATCGGTGTGCGCGGGGCGAAATCCGCGTGACCTCCTTCGGACGCCAGAACCGTGTAAGGAGCGCTCAGCTTCAAGGCATCCGCACCGGGATTCACGTGAGCGTCTGGCAAGAGGAAGGCCTGTCCCAATCCGGTGCCAGGACCAAGAATCGCCAGCGGCTTGCCGGTCTCGGGTGACCCGCCTCCAATAGCCACGAGGTCCTGGGCGTTCAGAACGGGAATGGCGTGCGCAATAGATTCAAAATCATTGAGCAGGCGCAACACAGGAATAGACAGACGCTGACCGAGCCGCCGCGCGTCAATGACCCACGGCAAGTTAGTGGCACGGCACACGTTACCTTCGATCGGGCCCGCCACGCCTAAAGCACCTGCAACGACCTCCACCTCGTCCCCGAGCTCTGCCCGCGCGTCATCGAAGAAGCGCAGCGCGGCTGCCTCTAGTGACTCCATCGACCGAGAGGGATACGTTCGGGAAAAACGCGGCGCGAGCGGCACACGCTCGTAAAGCGAGAAGCGTGAGTTTGTCCCGCCAATATCCCCTGCAAGAAGAAGCTGCTGACCCATCCTGGCTCTCATTGCAAAAACACCTCGTCCAAGCAAGCACCGGCACCCCTTCTCCGCTCCCAAGAGGACGCGTGTCAAGCAGAGCGAAACAACGTAGGGCGTGGTGAACCTGGTGGGAGAAGCACGCCGAGGCTCGGCGGCGAAATCTGCTCGGATCCGGCGGGCAAGCCAGCGTGCACCCCGCGGGCCCGCGCTCTCAAACCTTGTAGACAGAACATGCGCGCGACCGCCGCAGCCGGCTCGCTATGGCGCCGTTTATCGATACGGAGGACTTTAGGCCTTATGCGCGTCGAGTTGCGCTTCGTAGTAGGCTAGGCGCCGCCGCTCCGGCTCGGCCGCGGCGAGCGGTTGTTCGGCAAGATGCGCGGTAAGCCGAGCCACCTCGGCAGCACACGCCTGACGGTCGACCGTGGTGGCCGCCGTGCTCTCAAGCGCCAGAACCTCACACATATCGCCTCGGACACTGGCGACACCGCCCGCAATGACAAGCGTGGCCCTTGCATTTGCTTGGCCGAGCACGACACTGCCCGCGCGAAGCGCCGCAGCGAGCGGACGGTGACCCGGCAAGACTTGCAGGTCGCCCGCGGCACCGGGCAGCGTCACCACTTCGGCCTGCTGATCAAGAACAACGCCTTCGGGTGTGATCACTTTTACTTGCATGAGCATCGGTCTGCCTCGCTTTTGTGCGGACGTTCCCCCAGGCGATGCGCTCTCGCATCCCACCCTCCGGACACCTTAGCCCGGTTGGAGAATCCATGCTGCCTACTGCTTGAGACGTTCAGCTTTCTCACGTGCTTCCTCGATGGATCCCACGAGATAGAACGCCTGCTCGGGCAGATCGTCGTGTTTACCTTCGAGAATTTCCTCGAAACCGCGAATGGTCGCTTCAAGCGGTACATACTTGCCATCCAGCCCCGTAAACTGCTGAGCCACAAAAAAGGGCTGGGACAAGAAGCGTTGAATCTTTCGGGCCCGGTCTACGGTCTGGCGGTCTTCGTCGCTCAACTCGTCCATACCGAGAATGGCGATGATGTCCTGAAGGTCCTTATACTTCTGTAGCGTTGCCTGAACGCCGCGAGCGACGCGGTAGTGGCGCTCGCCGAGGGTCTGGGGGTCGAGCATCGTCGAGGTTGAGTCCAGGGGATCGACCGCGGGATAGATGCCGAGCTCGGAGATCGCGCGGGATAGCACGGTGGTCGCGTCCAAGTGAGCAAAGGCCGTCGCCGGAGCAGGGTCTGTTAAGTCATCCGCCGGAACATAGATCGCTTGCACCGATGTGATGGACCCGTCTTTGGTCGAGGTGATGCGCTCCTGAAGCGCACCCATCTCCGTCGCGAGGGTCGGCTGATAGCCAACGGCGCTTGGGATGCGGCCGAGCAGCGCAGACACCTCGGCGCCCGCCTGCGTGAAGCGGAAGATGTTGTCGACGAAGAGCAGCACGTCCTGGCGCTCTTGATCGCGGAAGTATTCGGCAATCGTCAGTGCGCTGAGCGCGACGCGCGCACGGGCACCCGGCGGCTCGTTCATCTGGCCGTACACCAGAGAGGCCTTCGAAAGCACCGAGGCGCCGCTTTCCAGCTTGGAATCCTTCATTTCGAGATAGAGGTCGTTGCCCTCGCGCGTGCGCTCACCCACGCCAGCGAAACACGAAACGCCTCCGTGGGCCTTCGCCACGTTATTGATGAGCTCCATGATGAGGACGGTTTTGCCGACGCCTGCGCCCCCAAAGAGACCAATCTTGCCACCTTTTTTGTAGGGTGCGAGCAAGTCGATAACCTTAATGCCTGTCTCAAAGACTTCGACTTTGTCGCTTTGCTCGACAAAATCCGGGGGCTCTCGGTGAATGGACCGCGACTCAGTCGCCTCGACCGCGGGCCCGCCATCAATAGGCTGACCCACGACGTTCAGAATGCGACCCAGGGTTGCGGGGCCGACGGGCACCTGAATGGGCTGGCCAGTATTTTCAACCTCAAAGCCGCGCACAAGGCCTTCCGTCGCATCCATGGCGATGGTTCGCACGGTATTTTGGCCGAGATGCTGCGCGACCTCCAGCACCAGGTTAAAACGCTCCGCCGAGATCGACGGATTTGTGACGCGTAACGCGGTCTGAACCGGCGGCAGAGCACCCTCGGGAAAGAGAACGTCGACGACCGGCCCGATAACTTGGGCGATATGGCCTTGTTGCAACTGATTCATGATGGCGCCAAACCTCTCCGAAACGCGCAGCCTGAAGCTCGGCTTCAGCTCTCGCGGAGCGCGCGAGCTACCACGAGGCCCGAGAGGGGTCAACAGCACCCCTCAAGCACAGCCAGGCTGCGAGCTTAGCCGCGCAAACCATCCGACTGGAATCCCATGACCGCACCGCCAGCCCAAGCGCCCTCACTTCAAGAGCTCGTCGAGAACTTCGCGTTCCTCGAAGATTGGCCCGCCAGATACGAGTACTTACTCGACCTCGGCAAGCACTTAGGCGGCCTGCGCGACGTCGAAAAAAATGACGCGTCACGCGTCCATGGATGCATGAGCCAGGTCTGGCTGGTGCTCGAATACGCGCCGACGACCGGGGTTCGTGTTCGCGCAGACAGCGATGCTTTCCTAGTTCGTGGCTTGCTTGCCGTGCTGCAAAGCGCCTACGAGGGGCTTAGCCTTGAAGCCGCACTGAAGCTCGATCCCGCTGCGATCCTCGGGGAGATAGGCTTGCAAGCGCACTTGAGTGCTTCGCGCCGCAACGGACTTGGCGCCATGATCGCGCGCATTCGCACGCTGCTTGCTGCCGCCGACCAGTGACCGCAGAAAATCACGGAACCCAGCGCACTTACCTAAGGCCTAGAGGTTTCGGGTCCAGCGCGCGTCGGTCTCGTCGGTGAGGGGCACGCGCTCGGGGAGATTGCTGTCCGGTGCAGGCTGTTTGCCAAGCGCTACTATCTGCGCTTGCCCGTTGCGTGTGTTGATCAACACCTCGAAAAGCCAAAAGGCCCTGTCCGCGAGCAGGCCCTCGGCCACGCACGCACGCTCGCTTGGCCCGTCAAGCTGAAAGTCCAGAAGACCATTGCCGTTTAAGTCCTGCCAGAGCAACGGAAACAACACGAGACGCGATGGCAACGTCTCCGGCGAAAGCAAGCCCGGCGCCTCCCGACCAAACTCCATGCGGTCACTGCGGTTGCGCAGCTGACCTCTCTCGACCTCCGGTGCGGTAAAACTGACTGCGTTAGTGCTGGTCTCGAAGCGCTGGTAAGGACTTAAACTCACGGTCTGCGGTGAGACGAGGGAGACGCAGCCCGTGATCACGTTGAAGCGCAACTGAACACCACGGCCGCCCACTACCGAGGTCTCGGAAAAGTAGGCAGCCGCCACGGGCTCGGCATCGGATGTCCATTCAACGCGAACCCGCTCTGGGAAAAGCTCTTGCCCGAAGGAGCATCCCGCACAAAAGACGCAGAACAGCCCCCAACAAGCATAGCCCCGCGAAGCCAACGGCACTATCCTACTGGGGCTGTCGAAACTAGCGGAGAGAGAGACAGTCGGCCGGGGAGTTCGCGGGGGCGTTGGACGTTCCTCAGACCGGTCCGCCTGATTACCCGCATGGGGATCGCATACGAGAGTCTCGACCCAAGCCACGAACGCGTTCAGCGATAGCGCCACGCTAAAGAGCGTACCACCTCCGAGCACCAGGCACCCATGACTACGGTTTTTGACGCAATTCTCGCGGGCACCATCCCATGCCACCGCATTCTCGAAACCGACCGCGTTCTGGCGTTTCTCGACATCGCCCCGCTGGCACCGGGACACACCCTGGTGATTCCAAAAGAGCCCGCCGCTTTTCTTCACGAGCTTTCTGAGGCAAGCGCCGCCGCACTGGGCGCCTCCTTGCCGAGAATTTGTGCTGCCGTCTGTGCCGCCACCGGCGCCACGGCCTACAACGTGCTGCAAAATAATGGTCAAGGCGCGCACCAAGCGGTGATGCACGTCCACTTTCACATCATTCCAAAACCTGACGGCAGCGCCGGGCTGGGCCTGCAATGGCAGCCTGGTGTCCTCACAACAGAAACCGGGGAGTCCCTGGCTGCTAGTATCCGTTCCGCGCTAGGTGCCGAGCAAGCCCCGGGACTCCCGCAGGCATAGGCGACTCGTGGAGTGCAAACTTTGCCCGCGATTGGCAAACGCGAACGTCGTCCCTCGATCTAGAATGGTTTAGCCATGGCTGTCTTTGACATACTTCTCGCGATTTTAGGCATTAGCGTGCTGGTCATCGTGCATGAAACCGGGCATTTTTTAGCAGCCCGTGGGTTCGGCATGCGGGTGTTGCGCTACAGCATCGGCATCGGACCGGTCATCGCCCGCTATCAGCCGGCAGGTAGCCCAACCACCTTTCAGGTCTGTGCCATCCCCTTCATGGCTTACGTTCAGATCGCGGGCATGAACCCCCACGAGGACATCGACCCGCAAGACAAAGGCAGCTTCGTCAATCAAAGCCTGACCGCGAGGATCGTCACCGTGCTTGCGGGCCCGTTTGCAAACTATCTCCTGGCCAGCGTGATGATTTTCGGCCTTGCACTGCACGGCTGGCCGTCCTCCAATGCCAGCTCCCCAATGGTAGTTGCAGAGGTCGAGCCTGGTAGTCCCGCGGACACAGCCGGCCTCCTACCCGGTGACGTCATTACCGAAGCCCAAGGCGAGGCTATCGCCACCGTCGACGACCTTATCCGCATCACGAAACCTCGGGGCGGCCAGGCCACCACCTACTTGGTCGAGCGCGGCGGCCAAGCGCTAGAACCGCTGGTTATCGTGCCGCGAGAGGTCGACGGGCGCGGCCTTATCGGGGTGGTCGCCAAGATTGAGCGCACCTTTGCGCCCCTCGGTGCGGGTGAAGCCGCAACGAAAGCGATCGTATTCCCGATGGAGCTGACCATGATGCAGCTCGAAGGCATTCAAAAACTCGTCCGCGACCGGACAACGGAAGGCCTGACAGGTCCGGTGGGCATGGGCAAAATCGTTGCGGAGCAGGCCCATGCAGGCTGGGTGGAGTACCTATCGGTGCTCATGCTGCTCTCTGTGGCCTTGGGACTTTTCAATCTGCTGCCGTTGCCCGCGCTCGACGGCGGACGCTTCATGTTTCTGCTCTTCGAAGCGGTAACCCGCCAGCGCCCCAATGAAAAGGTCGAGGCGCTCATTCACGCGGTGGGCCTCATGCTACTTCTCGCGCTGATCGTGTACGTCACGGTGAGGGATGTCGCGGGCACATGAGCACGGAGCGTTTTTACGCACGCGCGATCTTCACATGAGCCGCACGCCTGGTGGTGGCAGGGCAACGCATGCCGCCGCTCCACATGCGGCCGCTGTTTGACGCTCGTTGACGCGAGCGACTCGTGTATGAAAGGCTAAGACTTGTGAAGACAGAATTTCCAAGTTCGCACGACCAGCGACTAGATGGGTCACCCGTTGGACCCTCACTACGTCGCCCACTCGCGGTGCTGTGCAGCCTGACGGCGATCTCCCTGGGGGGAGCGTGGAACGTCACACTTGCCCAGCCCGAGCAGGCAGACAGCCCTGCAGCGGATGCACCGACTGACGCCGAACAGGGCACAACCTATTTCCGTGTGGGCAACCGTCGATTGACGGTTGAAGACATTGTAAATGAACTGGGATCCGCCGAACCGGCGCGCATAGCTCAACTCATCGATCAGCCTAAGGCACTCAATCAGCAGCTCAAGAACTTGCGCGAACGAGAGCTATTGATTTGGGGCGCGGAAAACTCGCCGGAGATTCGCAACCACCCCACGGTGCGCCGCAAGGTGTATCAAGTGGCGATCCAGCGGGTGCTCCTGAAAAAGCTCGATCCTGAGCATTTAGACCCGTCAAAGATACCGGCCTCGGCAGTGAAGTCCTATTATGAGGAGCACCCTGAGGCCTACAAACGCCCCGCCCTCGCTCGCGCGCTGCATCTTCAGGTCAAAACACGCGAAGAGGCCATGGAGCTGTTACCCAAGGCGAAAGCCGCTGGTCCTACCGCCTTCCGTGAACTGGTGCTTAAGCATACCATTGACGAAGAGACCAAGCTCTCCAGCGGCGACCTCGGCGAATTCGACCAGCAGGGCCGCTACCGCAACCGCACCGATGCGAGCGTAGAAAAGGCTATTGCCGAAGCAGCGTTCAAACTGGCGCCGGGCCAGGTGGCAAGCCAGCCAGTTCCGGTCAACGATGCTTGGAGCATCGTGAAGCTTGTGCGGCTCTACCCCGAAAAAGACGAGTCGTTGGAGGACGTCGAGGCCTCAATCCGTGAAATTCTGGTGCGACAAACACGGGAGGAGAAGGTTCAGGAAATCATGGATGACCTGCGGGAGCGCTACGAGGTTACGCTTTACGCAGACAACCTGGTGCCGATTCAGCTAGAACTTGCACCCGGCACGCCACCCGCACACGGTGGCACCAACAGCCCCCACTGAGCCGGGTGATCTCAGGTCCACTTGGACCGGATCGGCGGCGCGGGGTGGCGCGCTTCGCCCACTTCGTACTGGGTTGAGCCTGGCGGGCAACGGGCGCGACCATGCAAGGACACCCGTTGGGACATCGCGTTGATGAATGCAGGGATTGTTGCTGAGGGGCGAGCGCAGATTGCGCCAAAGCCGAGGCTTAATCGACGCGCACTGAGCGGTGGACACGGCAGGCGTTATTTGGAGGCTTTGGGCCGTTGGGTGCGGGGGTCGAAGCTGTAGCCGATGCCCAGGAGAACGGCATAGGGCGCCTGGGCGTGGAATGCGTGCACGCCCGGACCCGTGCCGGCGAGGCCGATATCGGTCGCTAGCGATAAGCTCAGGCCTGGCAGAGGCGGTAGGACGCGCAGGCCAACGGTGAGTGCCTGGCGCTGAACCATGCCGCCGGCGTTGCAGCTTGGGCTGTTGCCACCTGGCCCTTCAGGGCAGGAGAAACCCTGGCGATTGACCGGGAGTTCGAGGGTCCACTCGGTGATCAGGCTGAAGGTCGTGGCGATCTCCTGCACATCCATTGGGATTTCTGTACCCAGACCGATGACAACGCGATCGGTGCGGTTCACTTGCAACGCATAGCGCTCGCCGGGCGAGAGCAAGTGTCGGTCTTCCTCGCCTGGTGGCAGCACGGCCGGGTCCGCATCTGCACCCAGTTCCGCGTAGCGGGCGCGTTCCAGACGCGAGACCAGGTTAGCCGAGTTGTCGAACCAATAGCCCACGTTCAGGCGCCCGATGAAGGGTACGGAGGCGCGGTGGTCTAGCTCGCGCAAGTCGACGCTGACGTTGCCGCGAAGGTTGTAGCTCATGCTCCGGCCCGTCTGCTTCAGATCGACAAGCGTATTAAACGGCACCTTGAGGGTAACGTCGCCTCCAGCGGTGAGCCACGGCAGGGGACGCACATATCCCTTGGCGCCGAGGCGCGTGTCGCCGAGAACCTGAAAAAAGGAACGGTCGACAGCATAGATGGAGTCGCGCCACGTCGTCGTGGTTGAAAAAACCTCGAGAAAATCCAACGGCGTCCACGCCAGCGCGAGGACGGTGCCCGCGTGAAAATGGTGCGCTTCAGGTTCAAGCCAGTCGTTGACGCCAAAGAGCTTAACGCCGAGCATGACGCGGTATGTGCCGGTTGCGCCGCCGCTCGCGTCGACGATACGCAAGCCACCGCTTGGCCCCTCCCAGGTATTGTGGAGAAGCTTGCGCCGGGCGTGGAGCGTGCGCTCGGCAGGCTTAGAAGCGAACTCACTCTTTGCCTCCGGCATCGTGATCGCGCCGGCTGGCATCTCTTCGTCGGCGACCGCTTGGGACACGACCAAGGAAAGAGCCAAAAACGCCAGCGCAACGGCGGCGGCCCCGGTGACAGACTGAAGCGCGCGCTCCGCGAACCAGGGTGGCGCGAAGGAGGACAAACTCATGGAGCATCGAGGTGCGGTCAGGGGGCGAAATGCGAACACAACGTCCACCCTATTCCCACGATATGCGCTTGAGGCCAAGATAAACCGTCCTTCCGGACAGCCCATGCACCCACGGGGTAGCAAGTGGGTGCCGCGCAAGAAAACCTTGCGGTTGCCTGTGTCTTTCTGCATGCTGGAGGCGCATTAACGCATTTTTGGCTGACTTTACGCCACCCAGGCCGGTTTCGCACCTCTCGAGCAACCCTTGCCTCGCGCACCGGGCGTACCAAGCGCTCGGACCAAGTGCCCTCGCATGATCTGTCACCTTACAGAGCCGCATCGCACCTTCCCATCCGCGACGCATGCACTACTCCCCTGCAAGTCGTGCGCGCCTGGGCGGCTTGCTCAGTTAGCAGGAGGAGGGCGGGCCCAAGGCCCAGCTATCAACGCCAGGCTATTGACCGCCATTGACGGAAAGCTGAGGCAGACGGCGCCTTCACGGAGCGCGGCTTGAACGGGGTTGTGCCGAAGTCGGCCGCGGTGCTCATGCTCAGCGTTGTAGCGCTGTGGGAGAGTCGCGGCCGCGCCGAGGAGCCTGCGGAACTCCCCATGCCTCCGGAGCGCCTAATCCTGCAGCGCCCCGCTTGGCTGGGTGGCTCGGCGGATGATGGCGATGAGGACGCCGCGCGCACGCCCAACAAGGATGGCGTTCCCGTCTTGCGCCCGGGCTCTAAAGCGACCAAACGCGAGACGCTGCCGGGCATGTATCCCGAGAATCTCGGCATCTACGACGGGCTCGGCTTTTGGGCTGGCACGGCAGACAGGGCCTACGTACTTCGCATAAGCGGCTTCGGTCACCTGGATTCTCGCTACACCAGCGAAAGCGCAGATGGCGGCAGCGAGTACGCCATGTTTTGGCGGCGCGCACGCATTACGATTGATGGACGCTTCCTTGGCAACTTCGAATATCGCGTGATGTTCGACAACCTTATCGACCCGCTCCAACCCTACGATTTTCACTTAGACTGGCGACCGATCCACGAGTTCAACGTGCGTATCGGTGGATTCAAATCACCTTTCGGCCTTGAGCGCCGCGCACGTTCCTACGCACTGCTCTTCATTGAACGCGGATTCCCGACGTCCCTCGCGCCGAACCGAGAGCTTGGCATTTTCACCTACGGTCAGACCCAAAACGGGTTCTTCTCTTACGAATTGGCGGCCGTTAGCGGTGCACCGGACATTGAAGTCGACTTCAGCCTTAGCCAAACACCCGATTTTGCAGGCCGCATCTACGTGCAGCCTTTTCGATTGTTGCCGGAGCTGACGGCACTCAAGTACTTCGGCGTGGGTTTCTCATGGACACTCGGCAAAGAGTTTGGTGACGCGAACGACCCCCGCATGACGGCCACACGATCCCAAGCAAGGCGCTCGCGCTTTGCGGGTCAACGTCTCTTTCAGCTCATCAACGACGACGAGGCGAGCGTAGTCGCCGCGGGACAACGCGACCGACAGTCCGTGCAAGCGCACTGGCACCATCGTCAATTTAATGCCTTTTTCGAGTGGGTGCGGTCAGCGCAGCGCGTGGCAAAAATCGATGAAAGCGGAACGCTGGCGAGCGGCACTATCGCCAACCAGGCATGGCAGATTGTGGGCAGCGTGAGTCTCAATCCCGACGACGAGAACACCTTCTTCGGTGTCACACCGACGCGGCCCTTCGCGCCAGCGAAAGGCGACTGGGGCGGCGGGACCGTATCCCTGCGCTACCAAGAGCTGCATATCGACTCAAACGCGTTTCCCATATTCGCTGACCCCGCAAACTCGGTCACCCTCGCGCGCGCTGTGGCTTCAAGCTTCCAGTGGCACATCAACCGGCACCTTGAGCTCCAGACAGACTTCGAGTGGATCTTTCCCCGCGGCGGGGCCGCTGGCGGCGCGAACAAGGCAACGGAGTTTTCGGCGATGACGCGTATCGAGCTGCGCTACTGAGGCGCAGCACGCAGGAAGTGCCCTCGAATGACCCGTCACATCATAGAGCCACATCATGGCAACCATCCCAAGGCGCAGGTCATTCAGCTAGCCGTAGTGCGCGCAGCAAGTGAACGGGGCGAGTCTCAGCGCGTTGGTTCCAGATCTAGGAACATGCGCGAGACTGCGGCGCTACGGAGCGGAGCTTGAGTCGGAGTTGGTTCAGATCTTGGTCCGCACTTGTACTCGGTGGCCTTTGGACGTTGGCTAGCAGCGCTAGCGCCGACACCCCAGAGGAGCTGCCGGCGCCTCCGGAACGCTTGATTCTTCAGCGTCCCGCTTGGCTGGGCGGCTCCGCTGATGTGGGGGACGAGGACGCGGACGGTGAGCAAGAGGTTAACGTCGCACCCTTGCTGCGCCCGCGCGTCGGACCGTCGGCGCGGGAGACGTTGCCCGGCATGTATCCGGAGAACCTGGGTATTTTCGACGGTCTCGGTTTTTGGGCGGGCACAGCCGACCGCGCTTTTGTTCTGCGCCTTGCCGGCTTCACACACATCGATTCGCGCTACACAAGCGCGAACCCGGATGGGGGCAGCGAGTACGGCATGTTTTTGCGCCGCACGCGGGTCACGATCGACGGACGCTTCTTTGGCAAATTCGAATATCGCGTGATGTTCGACACGCTTATCGACCCGCTTCAGCCCTACGACTTCCACCTGGATTGGCGGCCGATTCATGAGTTCAACTTGCGTATCGGCGGATTCAAGTCGCCCTTCGGCCTCGAACGTCGATCTCGCGCGTATGCGCTGCCCTTTGTCGAACGCGGCTGGCCCACGGCGCTCGCACCGAACCGAGACTTAGGCATCTTCGTCTAGGGTCAAACGCAAGACGGGCTCTTCTCTTATGAGGTCGCTGCGGTCAGCGGCGCGCCTGACATGAGCGTCGACTTCAGCTTAAGCGCGTCGCCGGACTTTGCGGGCCGGGTCTACGTGCAGCCCTTTCGTCTGATGCCCGACTTGACCGCGCTGAAGCATTTCGGCGTAGGTTTCTCTTGGACCATCGGCAGAGAGTCCGGGGATGAAAACGACCCCAGGGTGAGTGCGATTCGCAGCCAAACCCGGGGCGGTCGCCTGGCAGGCCCACGGCTTTTTGCCTTGCTTGACGATGATGACGGCAGCGTCGTAGCCGCAGGCCAGCGCGACCGACAGTCGGTGCAGGCCCACTGGCAACATCGGCAGTTTCGGGCGTTCTTCGAATGGATGCGGTCAGCGCAGCGCGTGTCGAAGACGAGTGACGACGGAACGCGGGCTAGCGGCACCATCGCCAATCAGGCCTGGCAGATCTTCGCCAGCATGAGCCTTAATCCCGACGACGAGAACACCTTCTTTGGTGTGACACCAACCCGGCCCTTCGCGCCCGCGAAAGGCGACTGGGGTGGCGCCACGATCTCGCTGCGGTACCAGGAGCTGCACATCGGTTCGAATGCTTTTCCCTTGCTCGCCGACCCGGAACGTTCGGTAACGCGGGCACGCGGGTTTGCATCCAGTTTTCAGTGGCACCTCAACCGCCATCTTGAGTTGCAGACGGATGTCGAATGGATTTTCCCGAATGGCGGCGCAGCAGCGGGGGCGAGGCGTTCCGCGGAGTTTGTGACGACGACGCGCCTTGAGCTGCGCTACTGAGACATGCCACGCGCCGAGCTACCACTCGTCGTGCAAGTGGGTTAGCCTGCGTGCCCTGTGGAAGCTTTGCCGTCAGCGACAACCAAGCTCGAGCTCGAAGATGGGCGAGAGATCTACCTGCTAGGGACCGCGCATGTCAGCCAACGCAGCGTGGAAGACGTGCAGGCGCTGGTGGCGGCAGTTCAGCCCGACACCATCTGCGTCGAACTCGACCAGATGCGCCTGACCGCCCTTGAAGACCCGACGCACTGGCGCAATCTCGACATCTTCCAGGTCATCCGCGAGCAAAAGGTGCTCTACCTTTTTTCCAGTCTTGCGCTCTCGACCTTTCAGCGGCGCATCGCCAACGAACTGGGCATTGAGCCCGGTGCTGAGATGCGCGAAGGGGTGAAGCTGGCGCGGGAAGGGGACCGAAACCTTGTCCTTGCGGACCGGCCGGTGCAGGCGACCCTGAAGCGCACCTGGGCCAACTTAGGCTTTTTTGGCAAGGCCAAGACGCTCTCTGCCCTGCTCGGCGGGCTTTTTGTTCGGGAATCCATCTCCGCCGAAGACATCGAGAAGCTGAAGGAGCGAGACCACATCAACGAGGCGATGCAGGCCTTCGCCAAGGCAATGCCCGAGGTCAAGGGGCCGCTCATCGACGAACGCGACCGCTACTTGATGTCGAAGATCGAAGAGGCCCCGGGGCGACGCATCGTCGCCATCGTCGGCGCGGCGCACGTGCAAGGCATGCTCACCCATCAGGGCGTCCGGGCGGACTACGCCTCCCTGGAGGAGATACCCGGGCCCGGCATGCTGTGGCGCATCGTCAAGTGGGTGGCGCCTTTGGCGATTCTCGCCGCGTTCGGTTGGGGCTACTACAAGCATCAAGGCCAAGGCTTGCAGGAGATGCTGCTGGCGTGGGTGTTGCCCAACGCGGTGTTTGCGGCGCTTTTCACCGCACTTGCCGGCGCCAAACCCCTCACTGTTTTCGTGTCGCTCGTCGGCTCGCCGATAACCTCGCTCAACCCGACCATTGGCGTGGGTATCTTCGCCGGCCTCATCGAGGCCTGGCAGCGGAAGCCCAAAGTCGCTGACTGTGAGGGCATTCCCGAAGCCATGCTCTCGCTCAAGGGCGTCTACGCGAACAAGGTCACGCGAGTGATGCTTGTCGCGCTGGCGGCGGGGGTTGGGTCGAGCGTCGGCGCCTGGGTGGGCGCGACCTGGATTTTGACCCTTCTCTGAGCTGACGCGCTAGCGACAACCGGCATCGACCGGCGGCTGCTCGGTCTCGAGGTGGCGGAGCGGGAGGGGCGCGGGGCGTGCGGCCTCTGCGGCGGCCCGGGCACGCTGGCGTGCCCTTTGGCGCCCCCCACATTTAAGCCCTCCGCTTTGCGGAGAACCAAAATGTGGGGTCCCCCCAGGAACCCCCGCCGAGGCCGCGCGCCCCGCGCCCCGTGCGACACTGCCTGGGATGTGGGATTCGGGGCATGCGTGTCTGGTCAGGGGCGCTCGCCGCGGGCGCGGGCAGCTTTATCCATCGCTTTGGCAAGGTCCGGGAGTATCTGGCGGAGGCGCTGGCGGCGGCCGGGCGGCGAGCGGTCGATCCAGAAGTAACTGGCATCGCGGACATCAAGGTGGACAAAGCCGCTCTTAGGATAGATGCCCACTCCCACAAAACCAATGCGCCGCAGGTAAGCGGCAAGCTGGGTGTTCCGGACGCCAGGCAACACGATATCGGCAGCATTGCCGTGGGTGTGGCGACTGCCATTGCGCCCCGGACGGTAGCCACTCACCAAGGTTATCCACGGCGCTTCAAAATGTCGTGCTGTCCGGTAGAGTAGGCTGAGTAGCCTAGGCGAGACCGGCTTGGTTTTTTCAGTTCGGCGAAAGCCGAAGGCTTCTTCGGCGAGATCGAGAGCAATGCCTGAGAAGGTTCCCTCCTCATCGTCGGGAACGAGTACGAAGCGCTCACCCGTGCCGGCCTGCACCAGCACAAGCGGCGGCGGCGCTTCGGCAAGCCACGCCTCGCGGGCGGCTTCGGACGCCGGCCGGTGCCAGTGCGTTCGCATCTTGCGGTACGCCGCACTTACGCCCCACTCTCGGGATTTGGCACGGGGCTTAGCGCGTTGCCGACGCGTACCCGCACGCGCGCGCGCAGGGCGGGCGGGCGCGTCGCCGCCCGTCGCAGCGGACTCGGGCGCCGGCGCCAACCGTGCATCCCGGGCAACCAGTCGCACATCGGGGGCGGCCACCGGCGCGTAAGTGACAACGCATCCCCCCGCGCCCAGGGCGATAATTGGCCCAAGGGCCCAGGCGTGCATCAAGCGTCGCAACATAGCGCGGAGGAATAGGCTAGCATAGAGGGCCCCATTCCGCGTACTCAGATTCGCGTTCCTGCACGACTCAGACGACAGCATGCGCGTATCGGGAACGCCCACGTCAAATGCGTTTTCCCGGGCATCAAGCAGACATGCAAGCCTTCGTGCCGTGCGGTTTCGGTTTGACCCAGGTGTGTGGCCCCACTCGTCACGCTTAGGCATTGAGGCCTAGGAGAGAGAGAAAGTGGTCGAGGATAATGAAATGATCTTCAAAAAATCGGTCTTCTAAGCCGACAAGGTGGCACTTGGGACACCACCAGGCCTCCGCGGCATCGTCACCGGCGGCAACGGCGGGCAAGCCGCCAGGTGGCGTTGCGAGCGCCTGGTGCGCTTCAGCATCAAGCGCGAGGTGAAAGACGTGAGTGATAGTGCGACCACGTTGGCTGCGCTGAGGGTGATCGAAAATATGCGAAGCGCGGAGGCAACGCCGCGCACTGGCAGCGGTCAGGCGCAGTCCAGTCTCCTCGTGAACCTCGCGACAGGCGCTGGCGAAGAGCCTTTCCCCCTGCTCCAAAAAGCCCCCAGGCAATGCGAGCAGGCCGCGCCCGGGAGACTTGCCCCGGGAGACAAGCAGGACGTGGCCGCCGGAAGTGACTAGTACGTCGGTGGTCACAAACACCGGTGCGTAGGGTGCGTTTGCCCACGCGTCCCGATAGGCGCGCAAGGCACGTGCGTCCGCTGCAACGCGTTGGAAAGCTTCTGTTCCGAGCCATGATTCCAGCTGGCGTAGAACCCCGGGGGAACACACCGTCTCGAAAGGAAGAAGCGCTTGCTCGGGCGTCAACGCACCTCTGGCGAGCCAGGGCGCCGCTGCGAAGAGCTGCTCACGGACCCAGCTGGCATCGATGCGACGTATACCACTCGGCGCCTCGGTACTCGCGTCAGATCGTTGGGGGGCAGCGCGAGTGGCCACCGGCGGTGGCTCCGGAGCCACCGCCCGGGTCGCGGCGAACACGCCGGATGCCAGTTTCAGCGCAGGGACGCTTTCGTGCGCCCAAGTCGGAAAGATATCGCGGTAGTCTGCGCTCACATCCTTCGAGTGACTCACAAGGACCACCGCAGGTGCAGGACCCACGTCGGTGCCCGACCCGGTATCAGAAACGGCCGGGACCGGAGCGCTTAACCCGCCCACAGCCCGGATTGCCGCTCGGGCCCAACGCGCGAGGTCGTAGTAGTCGCGCAACGGCAGAAGATGCAGCCTATGCCGCTCCGGCGCCGGCACCGAAGCCGTGAGCATCGCTGCTCGATCCGCGAAGGAAAATGGATTGCGGGGACTCGGCGCTTGATGCGCCGACCCCACCAGAACAACCACCTCACGCCCGACCGCAAGCGCACGCTCCAGAAGGGCCTCGTGCCCGAAGTGAAGCGGCTGGAACCGCCCAATCACAACCGCGATATCATACACGCTTTGAACTCCTTTAGTGGGCTTCAGCATAAAGTTGATGCGCTACGGTCCTACGTTCGCTTGTCACAAAAAGCTCACATTTATGTAGGCACGGCTTCCGTCGGGCGCGTGGCTGCGGCATTCGCGGAAAGTCTCGGAGAGGGGCCGACTTGCGTACAGAGCGCAGCGCCCAATTCTGGGGAGCTCCGAGAGACACGCCCGCCCCCCCCTCCGGAGCGCCCTTTCCCCTCGCACCTCGCGGGTCGATACGGGCGCTGCCGTTTTCTCCAGCGTCTTAAATCGGGCGCTAGCGCGTGGGACGCGGGGGTGGCGATTTTGGCAGCGGGCGGCACCGGCCGCGCTCTTCGGCGATGGACCGGGGAATATCTACCTGAGCGACAGAGGCTACTTCCGCGCTTTCCACCAAAATGATACGCGCATTGAGGGTGTAAACGCGGGCGGCCGCCGCGAGGGTACCGGTGACGACGGCATCCGCGCCCACGAGGCGCCCGAGACGCGCCACTTGATCTGGGTCAAAGAAATCTGACTGCGCGGCGGCGTTTTCTTCGAGAATGCGCCCGAGCATGCGCCGCTCGATGATGGCTAGGCGCGGCGTGCCGAAGAGGTGGGTCGTCAGATCCTCCGCCACGGGGGCGCCTAGCGCGCAGTCTTCACCTGTAGACGTGGTCACATCAAGCACTGCGACGCGCAGGGTAGAATCCGCGGGCGTATTTAGGTTCTCTGCGAGCCGCTCGACGAGCAATCGCATGGCATCACGCCAGCTTTGCGGTTGCACTTCCTCGACTGCCCGCTTGTTCACCGCCTCCTCAGCTCGCCAATCCGCAGCGAGCACCGGCGGCCGTGCAGCGCTCTCAGGTGCCGACGCACCGCCGCACGCCGCGCCCCACCCCGTCGCAGCAGCGAGCACCGCCGGCAGAAAAGGGTTGCCGCACCACCGACCTGCCTTCCCTTGCGGGTTCTTGGGCTGACAGATCCTTTGAAGGCCTACACCGAGTCTGGCTGAACGCGTCATCGTTGCACTCCTAGCACCTGCGCCGCGACCGCGGTTTCTATCTCTGCGGCGAGCTCCTGCCTCACTTGTCGCAGCGCGCGGGCACCGTCCACAGCTAAAGTGCGTGCCTCGAGCGGAATATGCTCGATGTCTGCTTGTGTGGGGCGACGCAGCGAAAGTGTGCCCTGTTGCAACGCGAGCCAATGCTCCCCCGTGCCTCGGCCCGCACTCAGTGTCGCGGGCGTTGTCACCAGCGCGAGCGTTGCGACATCCGGCGCATCCGCGCACGAACTTGCGATTTGCACTTCGCCGATCCCCTCTTGGCGTAGCCGTGCTGCAACCGGAGCAAATAAGTCGGGCGCCTCACCGCTCTCGAAACAGATCCGCAGCTTCGCCCGAGCTTCGCGTTGCGCTGCCAGGACCTCACGATACCAGCTACGCTTCGGCACCCGCTGCTCAATGAGTTGTACGAGTCGCAGCGCCTCATCGACACGCAATGCCCTGCGGATGGCGTCACTTAGGTGGCGCTGGGCGGTCAGCGGGCTCGTCGCCTTGGCTTTGGCCAGCGCATCCTCGAGCGCGGCGAGCTCCGGGTCGAGTGCTTGCCGCAACTCAGCGGCAAACTGCGCCCTAGGGATGGCCACGAGCACGTGACAGGTGGCCCCGGTGGTGTCGCACGCTGCCGCGCGTGGCGCCGTGTTGCTGACCTCAAGGACCCCAGCCGTGCGCGACGCGAGACGCTGCGCGCAGGCCGTTTGGTAGGCTCGGCGGTTGGTGCGACCCGCGCCTGAACCGCCTTCGCTCTGGGTCGCGACGCGGCAAACCTGGGATTGCTCCACGGTTACCTGCGCGCGCACCGAAAGCACCAGGGACGCGACCGCGCGCGCGGTCGCGCAGACCCGTGCATCCGCCTCACCCGTACGAGCGACCTCACTCGGCCCACACGTGCCCCGACCGACCAAGTACGTGCCTGAATCGTACGGAGATCTGCCCGGGACGAACCATGCGGGCACGCCGGTGGCGGCAGGCGCATGGACGGCGCCCCCACCACAGCCTGACACAAGCATCAAGGGACCCACCCCCAAGAGCAACCTCAAACACTGAACTGGACACGCACGCACTGCGCAGCTCAAGTTTCTGCCTGCTGGCCGCCCCGCGGGCCCACTGGATACAACGGAGCCTAAGAGGCTTTGGCCGTGTTTCGCGCGCAGGTACAGCCGAGAAGCCATGGCTGAGCATTGCCTCGTAAAAGCAACGACGGCAGCGGAGATTAGCGACATCTCCACTGCCCTGGTTGATCTCGCCGACGTTTACTGCCCACTGTCTTGACTGCGCGCGCGCACGCGACCCGCTTCAACGGCGTCCGCCCAGGCATCCGCAACAACCTCAGCGTTCTCAGCGACGAACGCCTTTTGTGCCTCGGTCAAAGAAGCGGACTGATCCAAAACGCTCTTGAGCGCCTGCATATCCACACGACCCAGCACATAGAAGCGGTCGTTTTCCTTGTCGGTGAAGGAGTTAATGGTTTCCATGCCACCGATCACGTTGTCTGCGATGGAGCGGTCACCCTGGCGCAGTTCTTCCGACGTGCTGAAACTACCTTCGGCCTGGTCGCTATCCGCAGCCTGGCCGCGCACAGCCATCGCGCGGCCGAGACGCTCGCGATAGGCGCTGACCGTGGCCTGCAGGTAGAGGGTTAACCGCGCCCGCGCATCTTGCTCTGCACTCGCCATCACAAAGCTCTCGCCCATGGCTGCGTTCTCTGCCCGGCCTACGACCATCACCAACGTCGTATCGCCGCTTGATTCAAGCCAAAGCCCCCGGTGCCTCCACGAGGCGGGGTCCTCCGCTTGGACTACCGGCTTTGCACCCCCGCAACCAGCGAGTGCCGCAGCTGTCATGCTGACAGCCACGAGCCCCAGCAGCAAAGCAGCACGTTGTGCGTAATCACGGAGACATTGGGACGCTAAGGGTGCAACACATCGCATGGGAGATCCTCTTACTAATGTTTCTTCGCAAGGCAAAGCAGCCAAGGCATCACTGCGTTCTTCAGGCTGCGCCAAGCCTCGCTTCGTTCGCAATGCGAAAAAGAATGGACGCGCGACGCGGGCGTTGCGTCACCGAGCGATTTGCGCTTGAATGTAGATGCGCAGAGGTGCGGGTTCTCAGTCTAATCCGGCGCGCAGGCTGCGCCCGCCGCGCGCCTTCGCAAGGTCAAGCGCCCCCAGGGCCGCGTTCCGCACAGGTGGGTCGAAAGCTAGTTCCAAAGACGCATTCAACGCACTAGTTAACTATTATGACCGTTGTTGCTGAACATCCTGAGGAACGCTTCGCTTCGAGTGGCCGCGCGCGCCGCAACATGTCGGGCCTTGGACGCATCAGCACAGGATTGCTGGCCCTTCTGGGCATCGGGGCGTCGCTTTATTTGCTCGATGTTCACGCCACCGTAGAGGCCGGGCAGCTTTCGGGCGGTCTTTGCGGCGTCAGTGAGACGGTAAACTGCAACACAGTGGCCACGTCCGGCTACGCCTATGTTTTGGGCATGCCCATCGCTTTACTAGGCCTTGGCTTCTACGTCGCTGTGGCGCTGTTGACCCTTTTCGGTGCTGGCCTGGAACGCCGTCAAGCCGACGGCACACCACGGGATGTGACAGCCGCAGGCTTGCTACACTTGCTCTTCGCCGTCGGCACGCTCTACAGCGTTTTTCTGCTGGTCATTAGCTTGGCGGTCATCGGCTCTTTTTGCCCGGTATGCGGCATCCTTTATGGGGTGAACGCGCTAGGCGTCGTGACGACCGGGCTCTGGGGACAAGCTTGGACACTTGCGGTTTTGCGCCGCTTTGCGGCGGCACGGCTGGCTGCTGTCAAACAGCCGGTGCTCTGGTTGAGTGGTGCCGCGATGGTTGCAGTCGTTGCACTGGGCCTTCCACTTCTCGAAGCGCACAAAGCCAGTGCGCTGCGCGCGGCCGCCGCTGCCAACGAGGTGGACCGCGCTTCGGAATCGGGCGAACGTGTTCCGTTGTCTAAGCTTGTCGCGCAACACGTACCGGCAAAGGGGCCTGAGGACGCCTCTGTGGTCATCGTTGAGTTCTCTAACTTTGGCTGTCCCTACTGCGCTCGGCTCGCGAGCGAATTGCGGGAAGTCATGCGCACCCACGGCGATAAAGTACGCGTCCTGTTTCGCCACTATCCTCTCCGCGAAGAGCAGGCAGCACTTGCGTACCTTGCGGTATGCGCCGCCGAGCAGGGCCGTTTTTGGCCGATGCATGATGCGCTTTTCGCGCGCATGCCCGTTACGGACCCGACCCAAATTAAACCTATCGCTGAGGAGGCTGGCATCGACCTCGGGGAGCTTATCGCCTGCGCCCAGTCTTCAGAGACGGCACGCATTGTCGCCGAAGATTACGAGCGTGGTCAGGCGTTGGGCATTGAAGGAACGCCTACGTTTTTTATCAACGGACGCAAGCTCGTCGGCGCGATGCCTGCCGACGACCTACGTGCACTTATCGACGCCGAAATTGCGGAGAGTACACCCGCAACCTAGCCCCCTCACCCGTGACGCGACGCCTACATGCTCCCAGGTATATCCCGTGGAACCACCGAAATCACTGTGCTAATTTAGCGCGAACTGGAAAGCGCGGAAGTGAGCGCGAGGCCGCGATACGCACTTTTGCCGACGGCAACCAAGCAAACCAGGCTGCACAAGCTTGGACACGCAAGTGTGCATGAGGCAAAAGGCACGATACCTTGCGCCAACAGTGCGACAAGCGTATGGACTAAACTGACCGAACTTAGGAGAGATAAAATGCTGAAATATTCGTACTTTCTGTCGCTTAGCGCGGCGCTTTGTTTTGCGACGGGAACGGTGGCTGCACAAGATTGGGATGGGGGCTTCGAAGTCGATAGCGGCGCATCGACAGGCGGCGCGACCTCGGGCCAGGCCGCCGCACCGAATACCAATGCTACCGGCAGCAGAAGCGCTTCCGAAAACACAGGAGGCGCAGACACATCAGGGGGTTGGAAACTCGCCATGCAGGGGCGCTTACAGACCCTTGCCATCTTCAGTGGCGCTCCAGCCTTCGCACTCATTCCGACCGTCACACCGGGTGCACGTCTCATGGATGACAAGCTCTTCGTAGGACTCGGACTTGAGTGGGGCAGCGTCTCCGACGGCGGGCCTCGCGGCTTCGCCCTTAGCCCAACGGCCACGTACGATTTTCTCGACAGAGAATATGCTGCCCTTTACGGGTTGGGCATCGTCAACCTGGGCACCGCCAACTCGGCCTTCCGTTTTGGTGCAAATATCGGCGCGGGCATCCGGGCCAAGGTCCACCCTGCATTTTCTATCGGCACCGAGTGGGGCTGGGCGCTTCAGGTAATTGAAAGTGGTCCGTTCGCTCAGGGCGTGTTCGGCACGCTAGTGTTTGAGGCCAACATCGACATCTAGCGCACAGCGCAACATGAGCGACCGCCCCGATCACACATTCTTGATGGGTGATCGGGGCGGTCGCGTTTTGGCAGTCTGCCCGGCGCAATGATTACTTCTCCGTTCGCTCCAGTCGCAGCGGTCCCGGTGCAACAAGAGCTCAGGCCCCGTCATTCAGGAGCGCGAGTAGCTCACCAGCAGCTTTGACCTCCGCTTCAAGTTTGCCAGGTGCTTCGGCGCGTACACGGGTGCCATCCTCAAGGCTGGCCTCCACCACATAAGTTGGGTCGTGAATCGGGCCAAGGACCTCAACTACTTGATACATCGGCACGGGACGACCTAGGGCCTGCAGTGTCTCCTGGAGCCGACCCTTGATATCTCGGGCACCGGGCACAACGCCGCCAAGACGCGCATTGAACAGACGTTCGACGAGCGCACAGGCCACCTCAAAGCGGTGAGAATCAAGGTACACAGCTCCGATACATGCCTCAAGCGTGCTCGCTAAAAGACGCGGCTTGCTTGCGCCCCCCGACCGCGCTTCGCCCTTCCCTAGACGCATAAACCTGCCCAACCCGATAGCGAGCGCCACATCCGCGAGGGCAGCCTCGCACACCTGGTCCGCGCGACGTTTGGTGAGGTCTCCTTCACTCGCACCCGGGTAGCGCGACCACAGCAGGGTGGATATCGCCGTCGCAAGGACCGTGTCGCCGAGGAACTCAAGGCGCTCGTTATCCGCTAGCCCTAAGCCCTGGTGCTCGTTGATGAACGACCGGTGCGTCAACGCTTCACGCAACAAGCCCGGAGCCGCAAAAACGTGACCTAAGACTTCCTGGCATGCGAGCCATGGCGCGTCGACTAATCCCTTGTTTTCCAAGCCTTCTCAAGCCCCGTATTAGAGCGTACCGTCAATATTATCCGGCAGCCAGAAGTCACCAGAGGGCCCCGCTGAGGTAATTTCATAACCCAATAACCGACCCGGCGCCGGACATAGAAAATGCCAGGGGCGATCCCAGCCATCGTTGGGTAGTGACGACAAAAACGCAACACGCTCACCTGGAGGGTGCAGTACCTCACCCAACCCCCTCGGACAGCGTCCGATCTGCAGGCGAAAGCCTTCAATCGCAATGCTCAGTGCATGCTGGCGCTGGCGAGTGATGCGCGTCTTCTCGCGTCGTAGCTGCGCGCGTGCCCCCAACCACGCACTCGTAACAAGAACACCGAGCAGAACGAAACGCCGCAACCAGGTCCCGCCTAAATATCGCCGCCAAAGCCCCTCACCTCTTTCCCAAGGAAGCTTAAGCGTCCGGTCAGCGGGCACTTCATGTTGCGGCGTCAAAGGCATTATCGCTAGCCTAGCGCAGCAACGCCGACGTTGCGCCTGGAACGCGTTAGATGGCACTGTTTGACTGAATACCCGGCTCCTCACGCGTGGAACCCGACCGTAACCCGCCGCGCCTCTATCTCTTTAGCCCACGCGTATTCATCCGAACGTACGCTATCTAATACGCGTCAGCTTAAGTTCGTGGAGCGCATGGATAGCCGCTGGCTCGTGCCCTTTGCCTTCCTGCGCCTCGGCTCCGCAGCCTGAGGCCCCCTTGAATGCCGCCGGACGCAGCACCTGCCGAGAACCCTAAAACGACCAGCACCGAGGCGGCGTCTTGCTGATGGCGTCTTGCTGATATCGTTGCGCCGCGAACCGACAGCAGAGTCGTGTATGTTCCGGGCCCGACAGCCTTCGACTGAAGTGCATCCGTACGGTGCAGGAACAGGTTGCGCCAGCGGCAGCCGGGCGAGGGAGCACGCTGGGCGCCTCCCGGCCTTCCTTCATGCGTGAGCGATTGAAGGCGCGCGGCGAACACAGCGGCGAACCCAGCGCTGTAGAGGCTCAACTACCGAATTGGTGAGCTGCGAACGCATTGGAGAGCGGCACCGGCCCCAGACCGACGATATGAAGCTCAGCCCATTTGGAGACGGGCTCAGCGTCGTCGTAGACGGACTTAGCCCGACATCGAGGAGCGCAAACGCGCCTCCCGCAGCTTCGAGCAGGCTTACTCAGCACATGCCTTCTTGCCCCCCTGCATTTCAAGCACGCATCGCACCTAACTTCGTTGCGCGTGAATCGCTCGCGCCCGCTCGATCGGAGGATCCATGAGCTCGAATACCGCCTCGATTTCGACCGCAGCCCCTCTCGGCAATGAAGTCACGCCAACCGCAGTCCGCGTCCCCAGGGCGGCTTCGCCAAGCACGTCTGCAAGCAGCTCTGAAGCGCCGTCCGCAACTTGAGTTTGCTGGCTAAACTCCGGTGTCGCCGCGATAAATACGCCAAGCTTTAGACAGCGCACCGAAGTGGCAGGAGTTCCTTTGGCCACGTTGACGACCTGAGACAACACGCCGCGTAACGCCTGTCGTGCCGCAACGCGACCGGTTTCGACATCAAGATCCGCGCCACAGCGGCCGGTCAGAACGCTACCATCGTCGGCGAGCGAGAGCTGACCCGACACCCAAATCTGGGCGCCGGACCGCAACGTGGTGCGGTACAAACCCGCCGCTCCCACTGGGGGCATGATCCCCAGCCTGGCCGCGACCATCTCTTCTAGTGTCTGCGTCATCTGCTCTTCACCTTTCTCTAGCACACCGTGGCGGAAACTTGCCGAAGCGGTGAAGCTGGCTCTAGCCAAAAAACCGGTACGCCCCAAAACGCAAGGCTCAGGCCGGCTGCAGCCCCTGGTCTGGGTCGGAATCATCGGCGTCCTCACCGCCGCGGAGTAGTCGACTCGAGGCGCGTTCGCAGGCCTCGGTCGAGCCGACGAGCACCAAGACATCCCCCTCTCGAAGCCGCTCAGACCCCCGAGGGAATACCACACTGCTATCCGGCCGTTGGATCGCCATCACCGACGCCCCACTATTGGCTCGCAGGTCTAGCTCACCCAGGGTACGGTCCGTCGCGAAACAGTTCGCCGAAACCGCTACCTTGACGCTTTGGTCGACGCCTGGGGCCACCTCCACGCCCGAGGCCTCCGGCGACGCAACGGGGGCTGTGAGACTCTGCCGCGCAAGCAAAGTGCCAAACCGTGCCGCGCTACTCTGGAGCTCGGCCTCCACGCGTCCCGCCGCGCGCCACAGCACCGCAAGCAAGATGACAGCGATCACCGCCACCCCAGGCATGATGTAGCGCAGCTCCCAAAGCGGCGCGGTAACTGCGATGGCAGGCAAGGAGAGGCCCACAAACACGAGCGTCTCGACCGCAAGAGCCAGTAACCGACGTGAAGCCCCCGTAGCCCCCTCGAAGACGCGCTTCGATACGTGGCTCGCGAGAGTTCGCGTATTGTGGATCAAGACGAAGAGCGGAAATGCGCAGAGAAGCGCAGCCAGACATGCGGCGGCTAGGCTGCCGTGCCGCTTTGGCAGGTCGAGGGCGGATACCAGAAAGGTTCCGATTTCTCGGGACCACGTGCTCCAGAGCGCCATGATGCCGAAGAGCACTAGGCAGTCGATAAGCACCGCGCGTAGCGCGCGCAACAGAGGAGAGCGCTGTGAGGTTCCGGCCCAAGGTGCAGAGCGGGCGCGCTCGAGCCAAGCTTCGTAGAGGGAGAGCAAGTGACTCAGCCGGGATGGCAAAAGCACGTCGACCCCATGAACGATGCGTGCGGCCTGTTTAAGCAATATTGGCGTGGTGAAGGTCGTCAGTACCGCAACGGTGACCAAGATCGGCGGCAACTCCTTCGGAACAACTCGCGCCGATCGGCCGATTTCCACAATGATAAACGCAAACTCACCGATTTGACCGAGTGCCAAGCCGGCAAAGACCGAGCGACGCAGGCCCACGCCCGAAAGCACCCCGCCGAGTAAAAGCATCGAGAGTTGAGCCACGATGATCACACCCGCGAGAGCCAGCGAAGTCCCAGCGTATTCGAAGGCCAGCCTGGGGTCGGCGGCCATGCCAATGGAGACGAAAAAGACAGCGGCGAACATGTCGCGCACTGGCTGCACCGAATGCTCAACTTCCTGGGCTCTACCGGATTCCGCAACCAACATACCGGCGACGAACGCACCAAGAGCTACGGAGTACCCCAGCCGATCTGCGAGCACCGCCATCACGAAGCAGAGACCCGTCGATACGACGACTGTCGCTTCTGGACTCTTAAGCCGCGAGGTCAGCCGAACCAAACGCGGGATTAAAAAGAGACCACCCGCGGCGAGCCCTACAAGGGTGAGCCCCAGCTTGAGAAGTAAGAGCAATAGCTCGGTGCCATCAAGCCCTCCACCCTTCGCCACGGCCGTCATGGTCGCGATCAATGCGATGGCTACAACATCCTGCAGTACAAGAATGCTCAGCACAAAGGTTCGCGAAGACGTATCCACGCGTTGCTCGCTAAACATCTTGGAAACCAACATCGTGCTGGAAATGCAGATGCAGGCACCGACGAAAAGCGACGCAACAACACTAAAGTCAAGAGCGCGACCAACCATGTAGCCGGCAACGAAAAGACCGCTCATCTGCACAAGCGCTGCGAACCCTGCGACGGGCAGCACCTGCAAAAGCTTCGCAATGCGAAACTCAAGCCCGATGGCGAACATGACCAGAATGACGCCGAACTCAGAAAGCGCGTGGACGCGTTCCGGGTCAGCGAAAAGAGGCCCCGGGATGTACGGGCCGATAATCAGCCCCGCCACCAGATAACCCAGTGTACTCGGCTGCTTGAGCAGCCGGAAAATCAGCGAGGTCACGGCGGCTACACCGAGCACCATCCCGAGATCGTAGACAAAGCTTTCCGAGTGCACGGTCGCTGCGGTATAGACCGATCAGCCTGCGGCTTCTAGGCATAAACCCGCGCGCCTCAAAGTTGCCAAGGACTACAAACACAAATGCCCCCGATATCCGCCTAGGACACCGGGGGCATTGACTCTTGGATTTGCGCCTGTACGCGCTTCCAGTGTTTCAAGGAGCGCTTAGTCCACTACGGCAGTCCACTAAGCTAGTCGACCAGCGCTAGTCCACCAAACACACCTTCATCGTGTTCACGCCGCAAAGCCTCAAACAAGCGCAGGACTGCATGAGCCCTGAGCCCATCGGCAGCGCTTAGCTACCAACGACGGCCGCGACGCGAGCCGCCACCGTTACGGTCGCCACCGCGGTCACCGCCACGGTCAAAGCCACGGTCGCCACCGCGGTCACCGCCACGGTCAAAGCCACCGCTGCGACCGCCGAAGCCGCCGCCGCCGCCACCGCCACCGCCGAAGCCGCCACCGCCGCCACCACCGCTGCGCGCGGGGCGTTCTTCGGCTTCGTTGACACGCAACGTGCGCCCATCGAGATCCCGACCATCGAACGCTTCGATGGCTGCTTGGGCCTCCGAATCAGTCCGCATCGACACGAAGCCAAAGCCTCGCGAACGACCGGTTTCGCGGTCGGTGACAACCTTCACATCAACAACCTCGCCGCATGCGGCGAAGGCTTCTTGAAGCGTTTGGTCAGTCGTGTTGAAAGAGAGATTGCCTACGTACAGTCGATTACCCATTTACCGTTCCAAGCGGCCGTCCGACCCGAACCCATGGTTCGAGTACCCAAAACCTACCCTCGCTCCGCCGACCGCCACGACCGCCAAGGTTGCAGCGGTGACCGCTGCCATACGCCGCCCGCTCCTCGGATCGCCCTTGACTCCACCTGATAGGCGTTGACCTATCTCGTGTTTTTGGGCGACCCCCCGGCCGCAGACTCCGCTCTTCGAAGTTAGCATGCCATCGATGCACCGCTAGGCTCTTCGCGCTTCAATCGGGCATGCGCCTATTTTTTGCTTTCAGGGGCGTGCCGCTACTCTTCGAAAAACGCGGCATCCAGACTCGCGTCGATGTCACCGGCCGCGTCATCGAGGGGGGGTTCGGTGCCTGGGATAAAGTAGGCCACTTCGCCTTCGCCTGCGGCGGATCGCTCCGGCGTAAGCCTGCGCCCGCTTTGTGGGTCGAGCCGCAAGGCAATAAGCGATGATGGTACCGTGAACGGAGGAGCTTTGGAGGCGGTTGCCTGCATTGTGGCCATCCAAATAGGCAAAGCTACACTTGAACCGCCTTCCCCAGCGCCGAGGACACGCCTGTCATCGAAACCAACCCATACGCCGGCACACATTTCGGTGGAGTATCCGACAAACCACGCATCTCGAGCGCGATTGCTCGTGCCCGTCTTGCCAGCACTCTCGAAAGGGAGAGATTGCGCGCGTCTTCCCGTTCCCGAGGTCACAACCGAGCGCAGTAGAGACGTCAGCAAGAAGGCGGCGGCCTCGCTGACAACGCGCTTTGATGAAACCGCCTCAGCTTCAAGACGCGCGCCTTTGGCATCGCGGACCTCTTCAATCAGCCGCGGCGCACGATACATGCCACCTGCTGCGAAAACCGCGTACGCCTGGGTCAGTTCAAGCACGGTGACTTCGCTTGAGCCGAGCGCTAACGAGAGGTCCGGTGTCAATGGCCGCGTAATGCCGAGGGATCGCGCGAAGCGAATCACTTCGGGCACGGTAACGGCTTCCGTCAACCGAACCGCCGCGAGATTGATCGACTGAGCTAGCGCCTCGCGCAGCGATACTTGGCCTCTAAAGTGCCAAGGCTCGTAATTCTGCGGCTGCCACGCCTCATAGCTCACCGGCGCATCGAAAAGCCGAGATGCGTGGGTGTACCTACCGGATGCCAGCGCCTGCCCAAAAACGATCGGCTTAAAGGCGGACCCCGGCTGCCGCAATGCCGACACCGCGCGATTGAAGCCTGGCCGGTCGGCGCTGCCACCCACCATAGCGCGCAGTGCCCCCTGGCGAGGCTCAATCACGACGATCGCCCCTTCTGGTCCGAGTGCGAGCTCCACGCGCTTTCCCCCAACGAAGCGCACCGGGACCGTGGTCTTTCCGCTTTCAAGCAGGCTCTCAAGCTTACCGCGGACTGAGTGCTCGCGCGTATCCGGCGCCGTAGCAAGCGTGTAGCTGCCGGTCCCCACCCGAACCTCGAAGGCCCCGGAATGGCTGTCAACAGCTATGAGTTCCCCGCGCAAAAGCGCTCCCCGCACCAGCTCAGATGCGTCGCGCTCGGGCGCCTTGGCCACCTTGAGCCCTTCCACAAGAAAACGCTGAAAAAGACGCGCATCCAGTGCTCCGAGCTGTCTGCTTAGCGCCGCCCGTGCCTTGGTCTGGAGCGCCCTATCGAGCGTGAGAGTGACGGTGAGTCCCGCTGTGTTGAGGTTCAGCTTGGGATGGAGCGCGGCCAGCCGCTCGCGGGCTTCGGAGAGCACTTCAAAGGCGCCGTCTGCTATGGAAGGCGGCGCCTTCAGCTCAATGGGTTGCTCCGCCGCCGCCGCAATCGCCGCCGCGCTAAGGTCCGGCCAATGCGTGCTACGTTTTGCCGCAAGCTGACCCAGCACGTAGCCCCGGCGCCGCTCGGCAGCCTCAAGATTGACCCTAGGACTGAGACGCGCTGGGGCCTGAGGCAAACCTGCGAGCAAGGCACTCTCGGCCAAGTCAAGGTCCTGAGGCGCCTTTCCGAAATAGAAGCGACTCGCCTCAGCGATACCGTAGCGGCCATGCCCAAAGTTCACGTGGTTCGCGTAAAGCGTGAGTATCTCCTCTTTCGAAAGGGCCGCCTCTACGCGGCGCGCCAGGATGACTTCACGCACTTTGCGCTTCAGAGTCCGTTCTGGATTCAAGAGCAAGAGCTTGACGAGCTGTTGGGTCAATGTGCTCCCGCCCTGAAGCTGACGGCCGGTGACGCGGTAGAGGATGGCCCGCCCAATCGCCTTTGCGTCGAAACCGCCATGCTGAAAAAAGTTGGCATCCTCCGCAGCCAGCACGGACAGAAAAAAATGTCTGGGAATCGCAGCCGCCTCGACGCAGCGGCGGCGTTCCTCAAAGAACTCCCCCACGAGACGGCCTTCTTTGTCGAGCAGCCAGGTGCTCTCGGGAGGACGATAGGCCCGGACCTCGTCAAGGTTAGGAAGGTCAGCGGTCCAGACCTTCACGGTAATAGCCAGCGCCAACACGGTGACCGAGAAGAGCAGCGTCACACCAGCTAGCACGCGCTTGAACCAAGGCTTCATCCTTCGACGCTCGAGGCACCCAGCACCTTCTGATCTTGGGACACAGCGTCACCCGCCCCTGCTCGCGCAGCGGGCAGCACGTCATCCGAAGCGCCCGTGTTGCCACGGATACCATCGGCGATTTGCTTCTCACGGCGGGTCATCGTGCTTGTCCGAAGGTAACGCAGAAGGAGACGATCCTCCTCAGCCGCTGGCCGCTGACGCGCGAGCCCCTGCAACGCTGCAAAGGCGGTAAGCGCGGCTGCGACAGATACGTTAAGACTTTCAACGAAACCGAACATCGGCACTTCGTAGCTACCATCGGCGACCGCGCGAAACGCCTCGGACACGCCGTGATGCTCGTTGCCAAAAACTACGGCCACGGGCCGGAGATCCGGCAATGACTGGGGCCCAAGCTGGCCCCCTAGCGCCGCGACGAGGACGGTATACCCCTCCTCATGCAGCGCTCTGACGCACGTCTTCGCATCGGGGTGCGTTACAATTTCCATCCAGCGCTGCGCGCCACGGGCTACGGGCCGCGAACCGGCAAAGGGGACATCCCCCTCGACCACATGAACGGTCTCCAGCCCCATCGCTTCCGCGCTACGTAGCACGGCGGACATGTTATGCGGATCGCAAAGCTGGTCGAAAACCGGCACGAATGCACGCGTACGTTGTGACGCAACGCGACGGATCAGCTCCAGACGCCGAGGCACTACCTGCTCCTTGAGCTCAGCAAGTTCCTTGATTTCTGCTTCAGACAGCACGCCGATCTCCTGTCAAATACAAAGGGCCGAGGTGCTCAACGCACGCCGGCCCTTAAACTCTTCCCCGTCGCAACCGGTCAGGAGAAGTGGGAGCACGCGAGAGGAAGAGCCACGCTCATCCTCTCTCAACATGCCCTCAAATGACTAGGTGCTACTTTTCAGCACCACAATGATTTCGACCCGGTCATTGGCGTTGCTGAACTTGCGCTTATCTGCAAACTCTTCGGCCCCGCGACCCGTCGCCGAAATTTGCTTACGATCAACACCCGCCTGGTCCAGGTAGTTGGCCACGTTCTGAGCGCGTGCCTGCGAGACAGAGTACCGGTCTGCAGCGCGCACTCCAAAGCTGGTGAACCCAACCACTAGCACTTTGTAGTCTGGGTGCTTTTTCAACACGTCAGCGATCTGCATGACAACAGGTGCTCGTGCCGAGGTAAGCTCTGTTCCCTTCTTTGCGAATGCAGCTTGAATCGATAAGGCGACCTGCCGGACACTGCCCACCTGGCGCAACTGAGGGTTAACACCAGCGATGGTTGCGAGGTCTCGCTGGAGTGCAGCGTCACGCTCGGCAAGGTTGCCCTTGGCTGCGTCTTCATTGTAGTGCGGTTTCGCTATCGTATACGCCTGCTTGGCCGCTATAATGGCCGCTTCAGCGGATTTCTGAGCCTGCGCGACGTTGCCGAGGGTGCGGGCTTCACGTGCCGCAACCAACTCCGTCTGAGCTTGCGTGAAAGGTGTCTTGGCGTATTTATCCGCTCCAACCTTGGCGGCCTCATTCACGGCTGCGACTGCGGCGTCGATTCGCTCCGCGAGGGTTCCCTGAGCCGCAAAAGCGCCATCCTTCTGATCGATCTTTTCGTAGAGCGCGAGCTTTTCGTTGACACTTGCAAGCGCATCATCAAGTTCTGCAACCTGCGCACCGCTTGCCTTGGTGGCCTCGGCTACTCGCTTGATTTCGGCCTTCGCATCCTTCTGTGCCTGGAGCGCGAGTGCGGTGTCGAGCTGAGCTTGACCCAAACGTGCGTAATAGCGGGACGTATCAAGCTTCTTTTTCTTCCAAGCCTTGGTTGCCTCTTCCTGCGAAGCATCGCTCTTGGCGACAAGCTCTGACTGGGTCTTGCGTATCGCCTTGACTTCCTTTGCCTGCTTAGCCTTCTCCAAGGTGGCAAGCTCTTGAGGCTTGGGCACGGAGGCACAGCCCTGGCCCGCGAACAAAGCTACTAGGCCGCTCGCGGCCAGCAAAAGCGTCACTTTAGTCATTTTTATGGTTCCATTCCTGAATATCATGGCGTTAATTCCTTTTTTCCGAGTAGCGCTCGCGACTACGAATCGCTCTTCTCCGCCGAGTCCGACGCATCAGCGGACTTGACACGGTAAGCATCCAGACGCGCCGTACGGTCCTTCAGCTCGGCCTGGCGTGCGGCAACCGTCTGCTCGGTCTCCTGCAGCTTGGTGCGGTGCTCAGCTAGTTTCGATTGAACAAGCGAGAGATCGATGCGCGTCTGAATCAACTTCAGCTCTGCACGCAAAAGCGTGAGGTACTGATCGATGACATCCCTCTTCTTCTCTTCTCGCACCGCGTCGCGAGCCTCGCTGGAGAGGGACTTGAAGCGGTCGAGTTCGAGTTTGACGGCGCCCAGCTTATCGAGGCGGCGCTTGTCTGCGGCCTGGGAGTCAAGGTCGTCGAGGACCTGAATCAGCGCGTCGCCTTCCAGCGCGTAAGCTCCGCCCGCAGGCATCGCCAAAAGCAGCGTCGCGCCAGCAAGGGCTGCGCCCAAGAGTTTTGATATACGTGTCATATTTACGTGACTCCTTCCCATCCGATTCGTTCGGTTCTTGTGGGGCAAGCGCGGTCCAAGTGCCCTGACCCGGCCTCATTTGAATCCGGGCCCAAAGTTCGATGCGCGGCCCCCCGCAGCGGCGAACAATACGCGCTCGGTAGCACCCCGCGTTCCGCCAGAGCCTACCAACACCCGCCGAGCACCCGTGCCTACCCGCCCCACTATCTAGGTCAAGGGTGTCAAGATGCAAGCCTCGAGGTGATAAGCGAGCTCACCGCTGGTTCAACTTTAGCGTACGATACGGCGGCACGAACGCGGCCCACGCGCTGGGGGCGACACGACGCCATGCGCAAGCTTCAATGGCCCCAGCCTCAAACCATGACCCAGGCCAGCCCAATCGATAACGTAGACGGCCTCGCGCTACTTGCCCAGCTTAATGCCTACGAAGAGCGTGCCGTCGTTGTGTTGTTGACCTGCAACAAAAAAACGTTTGCCGGGCTCGGCGGCAACTTGGAGCAATGGCAAGTAGTCTTTCTCGCCGGATTTAGTGATGGACACGCGAACCAAATAGCGCTTGTCCGGCATGATACGCTCGAGACGAACCTGCAACTTTCGCCCGTTAGGCAGCGTGACCGCGCCCTCCGAACCAACAGCCACCTGCAGCGCCGACTTCGAAAGCACTGTTTTGGATTTGTAGGCACTGAAGGGTGGCTGCGTAAGCTCGTCTATCTCGGCAAGCTCAGCGCTACTATCGCTACCGGTCTCTTT
>SLQV01000203.1 GCA_007131285.1 Myxococcales bacterium | reverse complement strand
GCAGCCGCCCCCGCCGCCGCCGCCGCCCCCGCCGCCGAGGCCGTCGGCGAACTCACAGGCGTTGTTGACAAAGACCATCTCGACACCGCCGCCGCCTCCGCCTCCGCCGCCTCCGCCGCCAGCCTGACCTGCGGAGCCAGCGGCAGCACGCGCAGCAGCTGGGACGCTCCACGCGTTCACGGCGAAGGTTCCGAACGGGTCCGTGCAGCCCTGCCCGCCGGTACCCGTTGCCCCGGGGCTACCCGGTGAACCGCTTTCGGGCCCGGAAAAGTTAGAAGGCACCGTGAAATCCGCGAGACCACAACAGACCGCGTTTCCGCACACTTGCGAGCCCGGAAAGCCGAAAATCGGACCGGATGAATCCTGTCCGCCCCGTCCGCCTTGGCCACCCAGAGCCGCGCCCACCGCGGTGCCAGATGTCCCGGTCTCCTGCGCCGCGGCAAATCTTGGGCATTGGGTCTGACCACCCCGACCGCCCTGGGATATTCCGCCCGTGCACTGCGCCACGCCGCCGTTGCCTCCGCGCACGATGTTGGCACTAGACTCAATGCATTGGTTCGCGGCGTTTTCCAGCGCGGCACGTGGCGCATCGCCGCGGGTCGGCAGGGTCGCGAGCGCACTTTGTCCAGAGGCCCCTGGAGTTCCCGCTAGGCCGCTGGCGGCGAGACCCGCCGCGATCGTAAGGTCCCGCAAGCGCAGGCTCGCTTCTGGGTCGACGAGTACGGCGCCAAGTGCGGGTGAGCGGGCGAGCGATTGGTCAGCCCCGCGAAGGCTTAGCCAGCGCACCTCGCCTCCCAAGGGCCCGAGCCCGCGCGCAACGAGCGCCGCCCCGCCGGGCGCATCCGTATCCGCGGGTGCGCGCACCTCTACTCGGAATGCGTTTGGGTCGAGAGCGCGAAAATCCCGCCGATAGCCTCCATAGACCCTTATGCCAGGCCTAAGGTTCAGCGTTTCGTTGTACACGCCGGAGGCTAGGAATAACGTCAACCTCGGGTTGGGTGTCCCGCGGGATGCTTCAGCGATTTCAAGCGCGCGGGCCAGCGTACGCACCGGCAATGTCGGCGAGCCGGGTTGGGTGTCTTCACCATCGTTGGCGACGTAAATACTTGCGGTGACGACGCCGTCCGCTCCATCACAGTTTGCATCGAGGTCCGTGCCGTCGGCCGCAACCGGCCCGGGAGCGTCGTCCAGCGACTGCACGGTGCACTCGCAGCCGTTGGCGAAGATGCCATCCGCATCAACTTGATCGCCGATATCGATGCCATCCTCGAGCCCCGGGCAGTCGAGCACACAGCGTGGGTTGAAAGGGTCGCCGCCGCAGGTGAGCGCGCCTTCCGGCAAGACGGTGCCGAGGCAACTCACACCGCAGCTACCACAGTGATTGGGATCGACGACGTAGTTGCCCTGGTCATTGCGGAAAGGGTTGTCAATGATGCCGTCGCAGTCGTTGTCAGTGCCGTCACAGCGTTCCTCCGGTGCGAAACATTCGGTTTGCGAACCGTCTTCGCAGCGAGCGAACCCGACACACAGCGCTCCCGATGGGTCACTCAGCGCGCAGGCAAGATCGTAGCGTGAGCCTGCCTCACAGCCGCAACTACCGGAGAGCGGTTTGCACAGCCCATCTTCGCAGCCAAACCCCGCCGGGCAGCTTTGCGTGCACCCAGCGAGGCAGCGTGCCTCGCCGGCAACGGATACGCACTGCGCCCCCGGCTCGGTGCCGCACTGCGTATTCCCGTCGCAGGGAAGGCAGAGTCGCTCGAAACGAGGGATGCAGGTGCCGAGTTCGCTCGGCGCAAAGCCGTCTTGGCAGCGAATGCTGATGCAACGAGCGCGTCCGCCAATGACACCGCAGCTCGTCTCAAGCGCAAGCCCGTCGGGGCGGCACGGACGGTTGCAAGTGCCGCAATGTCGCGGGTCTACACTGTATCGGCCCTCCGCATCACGGAAGGGATCATCCACTACACCGTTGCCGTCATCATCACGACCATTACACGCTTCTGCCGGCCCTGATCCATCGAGGTCAAGCGGATCGGGGATCAGTCGTTCGCGTTTCGAGCAGGCATTCGCAGCCACAGCCAAATAGAGAGCCGCGACAATGGCGCACTGTACTTGTGCGCTAAGCATCCGCACTGCCTTCTAGGGCCGCAAGCGCGCTACGCAACTCGCTTTGAGCGTGCGCATCGCCTGCCTTCGCGGCGGCGGTGATGCCGCGGGTTAGCCATTGCCGGGCGATGTCGGTCTGCCCAAGCTCAGCAGCGAGTTGACCCGCCATGAGATAAGTCGGCACATAGGCTGCAAAGCGATCCGCAACAGCCTCGTAAGCCGCTTGTGCTTCCTGAAGCCGCCCTAGCGAGCGGAACTCCATCGCTCGAGCGTACCAGTGGAATGGGTCGTCGGATCCTGCCGCAATCACCCGTTCAAGCATGTCAAGACGTTGGCTCATGGCTGCGTTTCCCTGTCGTCAGCAACGTTCGGCGTGCCTGGCTTCGGGGCCGCGTGCGCACTCGCCTCGGCCCGTCTTCGCCACGCTTTGACCAGCGTAGCCTAGGTGCCAACCTGCCTCCAGGAAGCAACGTGTGAAGCGCCTGTCTTGCCCGCGCACCGAACGCCTCAAGCGTTCTCGGCTAGGGTCAGTTCTGCGAGGTACGGTAGTCCTCGGTAGGCCTCGGCGTAGTCTAGTCCGTAGCCGACGACAAAAAGATCAGGGATCTTGAAGGCACAGAAATCGATGGGCACCTCGACCACGCGTCGTGATGGCTTGTCGAGCAGGGTGGCGACGCGAAGTGATCTCGGGCGTCGAAGTGCAAGCGTATCGAGCAGGTAGCGAATCGTTAACCCGGTATCCACAATGTCTTCAACGATCAAGACATCCCGGTCTTCGATTGACGCGCTGATGTCACGCGTAAGCTTCACGATACCGGATGATCTCGCGCCGCCGTGATACGAACTTACCCCTAAAAAATCGACCTCGACAGTGGGGGGTAGCGCCCGCAAGAGGTCGGCGGCGAACATGAGGCTGCCTTTGAGCACGGGAACGCACAAGCACTGTGCGCTCGCCGTTTGGTCAGCGATTGCCGCGGCCACTCTCTGTACGCCAGCAGCGATAGCCTCGGCCTCGTATAGACGTTTGAGTTGATGTCCGGGAAGCGCGCGCGCGCACTGCCCAAATGCCTCGTCTGCCTGCTCCACTACAGGCGGCCTAGCACGTGGGCCCTATCTGTACGAGGTCAGCTTGGGGGAGCATCCTAAACCTCAGCCTAAGGCCGTTTCTCGACAGCCCAACGTTGCCTCTCCCAAGGATTAGACTTGATTACGTCTAAGGAACGCTGTGATAACACTGCAAATCTCCGCTGAGGGCGTTGCTTCTCCTCAACGATGCGCTGCATTGTCTTCGTCGTCGCGTCTTCTCAGCGAATATTTTCAGTATCTTCACAACGCCCCTTAAACGTAATCAAGTCTATTGTTCTCGCTCACGAGGATTTACGCATGGCTGTGTCCCGGCGGTTGCGGGGCGGATTCCCACGCTTCCCTCGTTCGCTTTCGTTTTTCAGGCGCATTCCTCTCACGACCGTATTAGGGCAATATTGTGTCCCACAGGCTCGGTCCGCGTTCGCCTACGAGCCAGTGCAGAATCACGAGCAATACAATGGTGCCCAGGCCCCAGCGTAGCGCGGTCGCAAGCGCAGCGCCGACATGCGTCGCGGTGAGCCAGCGCAAGACGACAAGCACAGCGGCAATGACCGCGAGCAGCGCTGCCACCCAGAGCGTTCCCTGCGCCAGCGGCTCTATCGCGTCGGGGAAAGGGAGGGCATCGCCGAGCAACGACGCCCCAGGCTTCAGCGCATGCGTCAGAACATCGGCGCTTCTGTCTGTCGCGCGCCAGAAGGCCGGCGTCAGAGCGAGGCTGCCCACGCCGATGAGCTCGATGAAACGCGTGAGCGCACCCTCAGTCGGGTCATCGAGCGACACGAGCGTGGCGAGGAGCGTAGCGAGCCAGTGGACCAGCGCCCATCCCGCACCAAGAGCAAGCGCGCTTGTGATCAGAATCTCCGGGTGTCCAAGAAGCGCGCTAGCGATGCCAGGACTTAGCAGGCCCGCCGCAAGCAACGCCGGAAGTCCACGCGCCACAAAGAGCACGAGAGCGCACGCCAGTGTCGCGACGGCCAGATAAAGCGTCAGTGATAGAGCTGGAATGAACCCAAACACAGGCTAGGCACCCCAGTGCGCGAAGGCCCAGGTCGTCCACTCTAGCCACGCGCCCCAGAAGAGACGTCCTCCCAGAGCTAGAAGTGCGCCGAGGATGCAGGTCCGCCACAGCCCCATCAGTCCGCCCTCCCGCATGCTTGGCGGTAGACCCAGCAGCAAAAGGCTGGCCAGACCAAGCCCGAGTGGAAGTGAGAGCACTAGGATAAGCGTGACCCACAATGGCATCTGCCGGGGAAGTGCGACGCCAGCGCGCTTCGGTCAAGCGCCTGCGTCAAAGATGACCGGAAACTTGACAGAAGAATCAGAAGTAGCTGCCGGAAAACGCCAACGCTTGATGGTTTGTGTCATGCACATCGTCATTTCAGGAATCGTGGAGCCGCTGATTTCCACCTTGGTCACGACTCCTGAACTGCCGACATTGACGAAAAACTCGACGCGCATCCTTGGCGTGCTCGGTCGACCGCGCATCGCCTTCTCGTGGCAGCGCTGAAGCGCAGGACGATTTTCGTTCACGACCTTCGTGAGCTGTGCGCTTGTAAGGCCTTGACTGCCGCTGTTCTTGTTACTGCCGCCTCCCGCAAACGCACCGGAACTAGCGCCCTTCACGCCGCCACCGGCCATTCGGGCGAGTCGTGCTTTGTCTGCGTCGCTCAGATTGTCTGCCGGCGTTTCGTCGGGCCGGTCCTTGGGCCGGCGCGGCTCGGAGCGCGCCCCCAGGCTACTATCCTCGCGTTGTGTTTCTTCTGTCGGCGTTTCCGTCGCGATCTCAGTCTCTTCCTCCGGCGGAATGTAAAGGTCACTAGGTTCGTCTAGTACGCGTCGCTCAGGAACAGGCTGAGGCTTGACAGGTGGCGTAGCAGACATGGTCTGAGGAAAAACCCAGCGAAGCCCCAGTAGTACACCGAGTGATACACCGAGGGCTATCGCCGCCGCGATCACGGCGAAAGCCCAAATGGGTAGACGTCGTCGCCTTGATGCGGCGGCGGGCGGCTGGCTGGACAGCCTGGCCGCTCGCGACGATTCGCGGATGCCTTTGATGTTCGCGTTGCTTTGCTCTGCCTGAACAAGCGGGTGCGTGCTGGGGAGGCGCCGAGGTTTCGAGCCTGAGTGAGGTATTTCGTTGTCAGCGGAACTGTGCTGCCATGCCTCCGGCTCGGCAGCTGGTGCAATCGAGCGCGCGCGTTCTGCTCGGCGGGAAGCCCGTCCCTCAACGTTGCCCCCCGTTCGTTTGCGCCCGCTGCGTTTGCGACCCGGTGACACCGCTCGAGTCGGTTCACGGGATGGTTCCGGATCGCTTGGCTCGGGCATCGAAGCGCCGCTGACGTCATCCTGGCTCCAGATGGCGGTGGCGCTTTCGTCGAGGGCGTCGTCGAGGGCATCGTCGAGGTTCTCGTCAAGGTCGTCCCCAAGGGCACCCTCGAACGCGTCATCAAGTGCACCATGCCCCCGCGCTCCTTGGGCAGCAGCGGCCATGGGCGCTAGGGACGGCACCCGAGCGATCGGTTGCCATCCCGCCATGCCTTCGCGCCAGACTAGCGTTTCGGGATTCATCTCTCCGGTGCGAATGCGTTGGCGCATATCGCTTGCGGGCAAAGGACCCGTTGCCTGGCCATCAATGCCAGCGAACCACCCATCTTCGACCGGGGGGGCATTGGAAGGAAGGCGAGTGCTTGACTCAGGGGGACGGCCCCGCCCAGCCATTGCGTGCGGGCGCGCCGAGAAGGGCCGAGTACCAAGCGCTCCGCTTGCTGCGCGTTTGGATGGCTGTGGATGGGCATTCGCGGAACTATCTTGTCGCATAGCAGGCCTCTGGCGGCTGCTATTGCGAACGGCTATGCCCGCGGTTGCGCTAGATCGCGGGGGGACTGGGGGGTTAAAAGGGCTTCTTTCCGTTCCTGCGCGCATCGGCACCACCGGGAGCGGGGAGGGACTTGTGTCTCGCACGCGCTGCTGCGCAGGGGCCGCCGTGCGTTCCGAACCTTGGTGCGCGCTGGCGGCGCGCCCGCGCGCGCCGCGCATCGCGGCGTCTGGCCGGCCCATGTGCAGCGCAGCGCCGCCGTTGTCTCGTTCGGGTGTGACTACTGTAGGCGCAGCGGCCAATGGCTCGAAAGCTGCTGGCCGGGCGGGTGCCGGTCGATGGGCTTTGCTCGGAGGCGGCGGTGCTTTAGGCGACGTTGCTTGCGGCCGTTTTGGCGGTGCTTGGTGCGCGGTTCGGTTGCCTAAGGCGCCTTGGGTCGAACTTGCGGGTGTGGGAACCAGCGATTCGACCTGCTCTCCCTCCCCGTCGTGTCGGGCGTGCACGGCGGTTAACGCACTGGCCTCAGAAACTACAAAAATGTGGCCGCATTTCCGGCAAGTCGTGCGCAGGCGTTTTCCGGCGACCTTTCGGTCATCGATTCGATAGCGAGCGGAGCATTGCGGGCAGGCAACAATCATGGTGCACAGACGATCATGGATGTTCGGTCGAAGGTGAGTGCGCGAGTCGCTCGGGGAGCGGTTGAAGAGACTGCCGGTTCGTGTTGTTGGTTGTGGCCGGCTTCGTTGCGCTGTGGCGCGCGAGGGGACCGCTTCGCTTGAGCAGCGCTGACAAATGCGCTCCGACGACCCTAGCTACGTCGCGGTCGGGGGCCTGAATCCAGGCACGCTCCCAGGTGTCTCGAGCGCGCAACTCACAGCGGAGCGTTTCATAAAGCAAGGCCAGGTTTTTGGCTGCTACAAAGTGGGTGGGGTCAGCGATAAGCGCCCATTCCAAGACTTCGGCAGCCTGTTCGGTTTGGCCGAGCTTCGCCAAAAGCAGGCCTGCTTGTAGGTAGACATCGACATGGCAAAGGCCCTCGCGGATGCAGTTTTGCAGATGGGCTAGAGCGGCTTTTGGGCCTTCGCGCTCGCAGCGGCGCGCAGCCTCCTTCACTGCGTCTTGAGCCATGGGTTGCGCGCGCTGAGGCGCAAGCCATGTCATGATCATGGCCGTTGGAGCAGGATAGGAATAGACTGGGGTGCGCGGCGTGAGTCGCGCGCGCACTTCCTCGACAAAGCGCCATCCTCTCGTTTTGGGCACGAGTACGACCCAGCTTGAGTAAGGTTCGGACTGGGGCGGGTCCTGCGGCGCATTTGCAGACAGCGCGGAGGGGATTGCCTTGAAAACAGGGTGGTCGAGCTTGTCGACGAGCACAAGACGCAGAGTAGTCGGGGTCGACGGCAGCGCTTCCAAAGTGGCTTGACTTGCCGAAATATGGCAGCCGATGGCGCGCAAATGACGCTCGATGCCGGTACGGCGACGCCTATCTGTGTCCACCACGGCGACATCGAGATCAAGCGCTTGTGTGCCAAGAAACGGGCTAACCTCCAAGCGCTCCGAGGTGTCGGCGCGCGTCGCAGCCGCTTCGTGACGTGGGTCACTAAGCCCCCTCGACTCGAAAAAATCCGGGCGCACATCGGCGCCAATGAAGTAGTCCTGTCCCGCGCGCAGCAGGGCGTAGGCGTCCGTGATGGTCCGTATGAGGTGACCCTCCAGAGCGACCACAATATCGATCTCGCCCGAGATGCGTTCGCGAAGCGCGGCAATATTCGTTTCGTTGTCCGGATCAACGGTGGCTACGAGAAGCCGATCTGAACGCATGAAAAGCGGCAAAAGCTGCCAGCGTGACGCCTCCTCTTCCTGGAGTACTTCTAGGTACTTAAGCGGAATAACGAGCTGTCGCAGGTCAACCGCAGGCACGTCAAAGCGCTGTGCAAGAGCGCTTAAAAGCGCCGAAAGCTCACCATTTGCGCCGTTCGCCGCGGTCTGCGATTGCGATACCAGTTTCGCCAGCTCACTGGTTGTCACGCGAACGCGTTTCAGCTTTAGACGGCCGAGCGCTGCCCCCTCGTCGGACGCGCTTGTCTGAGAGTTATCCATGGTCGGGTGAGTCTCCGCACAAATGCTTAACGCGGCCTGAATTCAGCCAGACAGGCTTGCCAGCGCGGGGGACGGAACCAAGGACGACACCTGGCATCCCAGGGCACGCACCGCGGCCGAGCGCGAAGCCTCGAAACTCTGCGGCGGCTTCTTCGCTCTTCCGCAACGCCGGTGCACCTCTCTTGACGCGCCTTATCGGACCCCAAGTTCCGGTCTCCACTCGAGTGTGGCTGCATAGGGAGAACTCCAGGTCTTTCGTCACACGGAGCGCATGATCGTGGACAATGGCCGCGTGCCTGCTGGATGTGGCCGTTTGCTCGGTCACTAGCCGTCGGGCAGCGCGGCAACGCCGAGCCGCGCGCGCGGCTGCGGGTATGGACTCGAGCTGCCACCGAGCTGCGTACGGACACGCGTGCCCTAAATCCTTTAAGCTGAGGCGCACCGTTTACTAGACTAAGGCACACAGGGCAGCGCAAACAACCTATAGTTGATCCAAATAATACGCTGACACTGTACGCTTTCAGATTCTGCTGTAGGCGACGGCTGCCAACCACGTCATGAGTCTCGTGGGCAGAGCGGTGTGGGCAGAGCGGCGGCCGTTCGCCCCCGATCACGGACGGCCATCCTGGCGTGGGGTGGGCACCTCTTTGTCGACGGAGCCGTCTAGCGCCGGTTACCTGGCCTCGCCTGAGTGAGGTAACTTCTGCCTCGCCTACATACCAGAAATGATGCGGTAGCCCGAGGGGTGTTCGCTGTCGCGGACGAGCGTCACGCGGTGATCGCCGATTCGGCGTCGCCAGGTCTCCCCATCCTTCAGGTCCACCAGGAATGAACCCGAGTAAGTAAACTCGACGAAGAGGCGGTCGCCCGTGCTGGAAATCGCTCTGTACCGGATCTCGTAGCGGACGTCGCGGACCCGCGCGACCCACGCCTTCAGCACCTCCTTGAGGGTACGAAAGTCAACGTCGTCCGAGCCACCCGGTGTGCCGTTATCGTCGTAATACTGCTTGGAGGCCATGGAAATGAGCGCGGGTGCATCACGTTTTTCTACCGCACGTCTGTAGGTCTCCATGAACTTGATAATGTCCCGATTCATAACGGTGTCTGGGACATCGGTATTGGGAATCGGGCGCTGGCCGCAACCGACGCACAGCGCGAACGCAATCAGGCAAACGGTCAACGCAGGCCGGCCCATGTAAGCCGCGTCCACACTCAAACACGGCCTGCTTCCGGGAAGTGGGCGCGAAGCGAGTCGCTTAGCGGCACGGGCTACGCGCCATGGGGTCGGAGAGAGCAACATTGTTAGTGATAAGTAGACGCCCGAAGGCTCCAGACGCTATCGAGAAGCGGGGGTTAGCGCAAGTCTGACGTCATGAAAAGGCGTCCGCACCGGCCTCTTCGCAGACCGTAGCTAAAGGTGGTGCTGCCGTATCTTGTAAAGTAGCGCTCGATGGGATAGTTCGAGCAGCCGTGCGGCCGCACTTTTATTGCCGGCGGTTTGGCGAAGCGCTCTGCGAATGAGTTCGCCCTCGAGCACAAACCCTGCGCGCTTAACCGATAGGTCTGCCCGAGCGAGCACCATGGCGACGGGCCCTGGCAGCGCCCGCAACGTTTCCGGTAGGTCCTCCGAGCCGATTCGGCCCGTTTCAGCCATCACGAAAGCGTGATCCATCGCGCCCTGCAGCTCGCTCACGTTGCCCGGCCAGGCGTAGGCTCGGAGCTGGTCTTTGGCTGCTGCACTCAGCGTGAGCGAGCGACTCAGGCTGCTGCGGCGCTCAGAGGCTGCAAGCTCCCGTCCGTTGCCGCGTGCTCGCGACGCAATCTCGCCGCGACGCCTTAACAGCGTGAGTGCAAGGGGAACAATGTCGTCCACGCGGGCCTGGAGCGGTGGGATATCCAGGTGGATGACCTTCATCGCAAAAAAGAGCGCGGGATCGATACACGGCAGAGTCGCCATGGTGTCGATGTTGCAACGTGAAGTCGCGATCAATCTTGGCGTGGAGGCCCCGTCGCCCTGACGCGCCGTATTCAGGTGCTGCACGAGAAGCGCTTGCGCGTCGCTTGCGAGGGCGTCGACGTGCTTGATGAGCAATGCGCCCGCCGCGGCCTGGCGCCAGAGCCCGCTCCCGGGATCGAAGAGTTCGGCGCTGTGCGCTTCTGCACTTACCGCGCGGCACTCGAAGGTCACCAGTGGTTTGCCGGGACGGCCGCGTCGGTGGGCGTAGGTGCCGGCGCTCGCCTTGCCTACGCCAATGGCACCGGTGAGGAGCAGAGGCGTCGGAGCCTCTGCGGCCTTGTCGAGAACGCGTTTGATTTGCTGCGCGCTCGGAGAAGCGGCGACCCATTCATCTTCCTGCCGCAACGCTGCCCGCAGTGCGGCGTTTTCACGGTCTAAAGCGCGTTTGCGCTCAAACTTGCGGAAAGTAAGCTGGAGCTCGTCTTGCCGGAACGGTTTCGCTAAATAGTCGTAGGCGCCACGTTCGATAGCGGTGACCGCAAGGTCAACGGAGCCGAACGCGCTCATCACAAAGACTGCCAGCCCTGGATCGAGCGCCAACGCTGCCGAGCAAAGATCGATGCCATCCATGCCAGGCATGCGCACGTCTGTGAGCATGCAATCGTAGGGCGCCTCACCGAGGCGCTCAAGCGCCTCGCTGCTGCTAGCCGCGGTCGTGCAGGTGTAACCCTGGCGCTCGAGCATGGCTTTGGCGACAAGCCGCAAGCTCGCCTCGTCGTCCACCACAAGTACGCGCAACGACTCTGTCCGTTCGGTCATCCTTCAGTAATCTAGCCAGTCGGCATCACTCCTAGCAACACCTCCGGCCTCGATGGTTGTCATCTCGATTACGCGGGGCAAGGGCTTTGGTCGGTCGTTGTTAGGGATTTGTTCGGCGTCGAAGAAGCCAAAAAGAAGTGTGAGTTCGATCGCACCGGCAGTTCTATTTGCGATGATATTTCAAGGGCCTGCTAGATGCGCTTTAGGGCCCCGCGTAGACTGCGTAGGTCGGGGCGCCTTTGTCTGCGAGCGCGCGCCGCGCAACTTGCTTTACGTCAATCCGACCTGCTCCGGTCAGTTGTACTCAAGCGGCCAACCCGATGCCGTGAGGGCGTTGGGCTCGCTCAGGGCTACGTCTGGGGTGTCGTGCTCACGGCTAAGAAGAGGCTAGAGGCCGAGGGGTCTAGCGCAGCATGCCCGCATCAGGGTATCCTAGCGATGGCGTGGGTAGTTTTATGCAAAAAACCATGAATATATTGGGGGTCGGTCTGATCACGGGCCTCGTGCTGCTTGCTGCGGGCTGCCCGCAGCAAGAACTTAGGCCGCTGAACCCGTGCGTGTTCTCTGGAACGGTCAACCGGGTCAAAGTCGATAACGTCGATAAGGTGGACCTGCTTTTTATGGTCGACAACTCGCTGTCCATGGCTCGGCACCAGGCCGCGTTGGCCGACCGTATTTCCATCCTGGTCGATGCGCTGACTTCCGGCCGCCTTCCGAATAGCGATCAACAATCTTTTGACCCGGTGACGGACTTGCACATTGCGGTCGTCAATAGCGACCTTGGCACGGGCGCGGGCAGTTTCGGCCGGTACAATGATTGCGCCGATATCGCTGGGGAGGATGCACAGTTTCAGACCCGCCTTAGTACCGCCAGGGAAGCTTGCCTGGATGCAACCCCGGTGCCTGTCGGCGAAAACTTCCTGCGCTTCGTCGATTCAGGCAGTGGTCCAAACGTAGAGGCGAGAGATTTGACGCAGACTTTTGCGTGTATCGTGGATGCGCTGGGTGAACAGGGCTGTGGTTACGAGAGACAACTGGATGCGGTCTTAAAGGCCTTAACTCCGTCTGCTGTGAGTAACCCGATCACGTTCAACTCAGGCGCCGCGACCGGTCGTGGTGATACGACCCATGCTGGATTCTTACGCCCCGATTCGCTTTTGGGTGTGATTCAGGTGACGGACGAAGACGACTGCTCCGCGAGCGACCTGTCATTATACGACCCGAATGATGCGCGCTGGAACGTGACACGTCAGCCCGGGGAAGAGCCCATTGTAGGGGCAAACTTGCGCTGTGTCGTTCATGCGGACGCCGCGCTCTATCCTGTGTCGCGTTACAGCCAAGGGTTGCTTGCATTGCGTCCGGGGCAGCCGGATCTCTTGGTATACGCGGCAATTGTCGGTGTTCCACCGGACTTGGCCGCCCGCAATCCGACGCTTCAACAGATTCTGGCTGACCCGCGTATGGTGCCGGCCATTGACTTTGAAGCAACAGATGGGCAAGGGAATGCCGTTCCTGACCGCATCAAGACGAGCTGTGAGCGCAATCGCATCGACATTGTGAATGGAGAAGAGCAGGCGGTGCTTGAGCTCGCCTATCCTCCCCGGCGGATTGTTGAAGTTGGGCTTGAGATCGAGAATGGTGGTGGGAGCGCAGTCATTGAAACCATCTGCCAGGACGACTTCACACCGGCTATCGAAGGCATCACGCGTCGTCTGGCGGATGCGCTTGGCGCATCCTGTCTTGAGCGGGCGCAGCAGCCCAACGCCCAGGGCGAGGTTGCGTGCGAGGTGCTTGAAACGCTGCCAACGGAAGGCGAGATTACACGTTGCGATCAGCTCAGCGATGCCGGTCGCGAGTTCGTTCGAACCGATGGCGGTGCCGAGGTCTGCCGTCTGACGCAGCTCCCCGTGGACCGCAGCGGAAACACGCCTCAACCCGCAGCGGGGGCCGGCTGGTACTACGATGACTTTTCCGCGGATGTGCTGGGGACGTGCCCGGCGCGCGCGCCACAGCGCATTTCTTTTTCGGTCGCGGGGCAGCCGCGGCCAGGTTCGAGCGTTCGGCTCGAGTGTACATCGCGTGCTCAAGCACAAACGCAACGAGCAGTATCGCTTGGTGCGAGTTGTGGCGGAGATGCAGATTGCACCGGTGGTTCTATTTGCGATGACATTTCGCGTACCTGCCAGATGCCCTGTGTTGCCACTGTAGACTGCGTAGACCTGGGCGCGTTCGTCTGCGAGCGCGCTTCACGCGAAGCGCGCGGCTTGCGGCCTATTTGCGTCAATCCGACCTGCTCCGAGTAGCGTTGGCCGAAAAGCGTGCCGGTACCCTGGTCGGCTTGCAAATGCAGCGAAGGTCGGCTTGAAGCGGTTTGAGCGTGGCCCTATGACCCCGAGCGGTGTTCGGGGCTACGCTTGTTCGCGGCCTTGGGGGCGCCATCTAGGAGCGCGCCTTTTTGATGGTTCGAGACCACAACTTAGAATACTTGGGCCTCGACGCCTCAAGTAGAGAATGGGCAGAAAGCGTCAGTACGCCGCCGAACCTCGCGTTTCCTTCGACTTTTCCGCGGGTTCCGCTAGCGCTCTCCGACCCGTCCAAGCCGGTGCCACGCACCGTGCTAGATGCGCCCGGCGGTTTTCTTTGGTGGTACGTGGACCTGAGGCACGCCTCGGGCGACGGTGCCGTGCTTATTTGGTCTTTCGGACTCCCGTTCTTGCCAGCCTATCGCCGCACGCGTGGGGCGACGCCTGCCGGGCATCCCGCGCTCAACGTGGTGGTGTACCGAAGCGGCACGCCAGTCTTCTATCACCTGCAGCGCTTTGGCCGGGCCGACGCGGAGATGAGTGCGGACCAGACGCACTTCCGCTTCGGCGCCAGTGAGATAAGACTCGTCCGGCGCGCCGCAGGCGGTGTGGGTGTGCACGCAGACCTCCAAATCAGAGAGTCCGGTAGCGAGGCTGAAGCGCGCGTTGTGTTCTCCGTTCAGGGAAAAGCCGCCGTCTGGCACGGGGGCGATGCGGCGCGCGACGACGGGCTGGGCTCTGCCGCATGCGCTGTTTCGGAGCTGAGCACCAGCGGACAAGCGCACGAGGTGCGCGCCAGTAGCGTCCATGCTTGGACACCTCTCCTCGCATCCGGGAGCGGGGTCTGCACATTAGAGACGCCTACGCTAAACTTGCGTATTCCAGGCGAGGCCTATTTAGACCGCAACCATTCAACCAAGGGCTTGCACGCGCTGGGCATCAAGCGCTGGGACTGGGGCCGCGTGAGCGCCTCCGGCACAACCTACGCCTACTACGTGTTTGAGAGCGATGCTCAAAAAGGGGCAAAAGCGAGTCACGTATTTCGCTTCACGGCGGATGGTAACGTGGTGCATTTGCCGGGGTGGCAGGCGACGCTGACGAGCGCGCGGCCCTCGCGCTACGGGGTTCGCATTCCACGCGGCGTGGTTTTGCGCGAAGGTGGTGCCGCCAGGCTCAAGCTAAGGCGGGACGCTGTGGTGGACCAGAGTCCCTTCTATGTGCGCAGCTTCCTTAAAGATGACAGCGATAAGGGCTGGTTAGGGACGTCAGAGGTGATCCTGCCCGGCCGGATAGATATACCTTGGCAGACGCCGCTGATCAAGATGCGGGTACAACCACACTCGGGAGAGCGACCTTCAACATTCCTTCCTCTTTTTCAGGGCTCTAGGCCCGACCGTTTGCGTCGCTTGGCCCGGGGCGCTCTAAACGAAGTGACGCGGAGCTTTGGCCCATGGTGAATACGGTGGTCGTGGGCGCTGGCATGGGTGGCCTGAGTGCAGCTATCCGACTAGCAGCAGCGGGCAGGCAGGTGGTGGTACTCGAGCAGTACGCCGAGCCGGGCGGCAAGGTGGGGCAAAGTGCCGTAGGCGAAATGGCCTTCGATACAGGACCGTCGCTGCTGACTTTGCCCGAGGTCTTCGATCGCGTTCTGCGTCTGGCGGGCACCTCGTTGGCTGAAGAAGTCGCGCTGCGCTGTCTGTCTCCGTCGTTTCGCTACATTTATCCTGATGGGGCTGTTCTCGACACCTACGCCGAGCTTGATGCAACGTTGGAGAGTGTCGGCCGTGCGCTAGGAGCCCGTGCCCAGACGGAGCTTGCGGCTTTCCTCACGTACGCCAGGCGAATTTGGGAAGCATCGGCGGATAACTTCGTGTTCTGCGAAGCGCCTTCGTTATCCGGTATCACCAAGCTCGGTCCCAGGGCGTGGCTATCGCTACCGCGGATAGACGCGCATCGCACCATGATTTCGGCGATACGCCAGCGTATCAAATCACCGCACCTGCGCTCCCTTCTTTTGCGATTTGCGACGTATAACGGCTCGGACCCGCGCCGTGCCCCCGCAACACTAAACTGCATTGCCCACGTCGACCTTGCGCTTGGTGGGCATGGTGTAGAGGGCGGCCTCCACGCGCTGGCGCAGGCCTTCTTTCGCGTGGCCCAGCGCCTTGGGGTTACCTTTCGCTTTTGCTCTCCGGTTGAGCGCATCATCGCTGGTTCGGGGGCGAACCGGTTCGAAGTGGTAAGTAACGGGGACAGGTTCAGCGCTGATCAAGTCGTCGTCAATGCGGATGTGGCGCACTTGGCGGAAACACTACTTATAGCACCCGGTGAAAAGCCCAAGGTATCGACGCCGTTTTCGACCTCCGGAATCTGCGCGGTGTTTCGGGCAGAAAGCCGTGCAGAGCGCGCGGCCCACACCGTCATATTCCCCGAATGCTACGAGGACGAGTTTAGCGATCTCTTCGATGCGCAGCGTATACCCCGACAGCCCACCGTTTATCTTTGCGATCAGGCACGCGCCCACGGCCGGATCGAGGTGGAAGGTGCGGTGCCGGTTTTCGCCATGATTAACGCACCAAGCGTGACACGCGAACAAGAGAACGAAGCGTCACTAGAGCTTCCCTCAGCGCTGGCCCGCTTGCGCGAGCGCGCTGTTTCGGTGGGTGCGCTAGGCATACAAGACGACATGGTTTGGCACCGAGGGCATGTTGACCTCGCCCGGCGCTACCCGGGTAGCCGAGGCGCTATCTACGGCGCCGCCTCCAACGACGCCTTGTCTGCATTCCGCCGCCCACCCAACCGCGTTCCCAACATGCCTGGCCTCTACCTGGCGTCAGGTTCCGCTCATCCAGGGGGCGGCGTGCCCATGTGCGTGCAGTCCGGCTTGCTTGCTGCAGAGTGTGCCCTGGCAGATGCGGAAGGCTTCAAGCGCTTCCGCTAGAGTGCTGGGGGCCGACGCACCCGTCCTGGTGGCGACTCGCAACTCAAGCCCCACTTGGTCCGAAATGTGCGTGACGCTGAGGCCGGCCTTGGGGAAATGGGTCGAGTCCGTTGGTGTTTAGCGGAGGCCGCTCCTAGTTTAAGGGCCGCATTTCTCTCGACGTGCGCGAGTTGCCCCGAGAGCTATCTGCCTGCGCATCGGCAGACTTCAGGTGCCGTGCTGGGGTTGCGCCGCTGCAGAAGGTAAGCCGGGCGTTATGCAAGGAATAAGCATGACCAGAATTGCGTTGATAAACCTTAAAAATACCAGTCAAGGGTCCTTCTGGATCGCAGCCGCAATGGTGGCATGCGTGCTCTCGGCGTGTGAGGGAGAGGCATCCGCGGTATGCGACGAAGACCCATGCTTTTCCCGGGGGTGTCCAGGATTTCCGGGGGATCTCGCCTGTGGTGTGAATGCCCCAGAAGCCGTTGGCGATCGGAAGGCTAGGCGCGGTTGTGTCGGGGGCTGCCCGGCGGATGCGCCAGTCTGCGACCGAAGACTTGATCGTTGCGTGGCGTGCTTCCGCCATAGTGAGTGCGGTAACGATACCTTCTGTGACGTATTTTCCGGGCGCTGTAGGACGCGCTGCGACACGGACCTCGACTGCGAGGGTAGCGATTCCCGCTGGTGTGCCGAGGGCTATTGCCGGCCGGATGCAGAAGTCCAAGTCTGGGGCGACGCGTCCTTCGAGGCGGGTTATCTGAGGCATCAACCTATCGAAAGTCGGGCGGAATTTGGCTCGTCTCTTGCTCTTTCAGCCGATGGACGGGTCCTCGCGACGCATGGCGCTTTGGGGAGTGGCGCCGTTGAGGTGTGGCGGCAGGGCGAGGGGGGCTGGGAACGTGAAACCCGACTGCTTGCGGGTCTCTACCCAGATCCTCAGCTTTATCGCGCGTTTGCCCTTGCCCTTTCTCCCGACGGAAATCTGCTGGTCGTGGGGGACCCGCTAGAGTCCTCGCTGGATAAAGGCGTGTTCGCGACGTTAAGAGGGGGCAGCGATAGCCCGTTATCCGATCAGGAAACGGCGGGCGCAGCCTATGTCTTTGAAAAGCTCTCTGGCGTTTGGCGGCTGGTAGCCGTGCTCAAGCCTTCTAATACCCATCGACAACAAAACTTCGGTGCAGCCGTGGCGCTTGCTGACCATGGTCGGCTAATTGCCGTTGGATCACCGCGTGAACGCGCTGCATCAAGGGGCGTTGGAGGCGCGCAAACCGACCTGACCGCAGAGGGCGCCGGTGCCGTCTATCTTTTCGCGCGCTCTGCAGAGACCTGGGCCCAAACGTCCTACCTAAAAGCAAGCGACAGTGCGCCCACTCTGCGCTTCGGGGCGTCACTCGCGCTCAGTCATGCGGGGGCGGTTTTGGCCGTAGGTGCCGCGAATGGAACCCATCAAAAGGGTACCGCTTATCTTTTCGAAGCTCACAACGGTATTTGGGAAGAGCGGCAGAAGCTTTTGCACGAGCATGATGAGGATGTGTTGGGCGCTTCTTTCGGGAAGTCTCTTGCGCTTTCAGGTAACGGCAATGTGCTTGCTGTCGGCACGTATCGAGACGCGCCGGAGGCAAACGAAACGGGGGACTATCCCGGTTCGGTACACGTTTATGCACGCGCTGGCACTCGCTGGGGATTGCAAACACGGCTGAAATCTACACGCCCGCATAGCCACAATGAATTCGGGAGTGCGGTGGCGCTCTCCGCGGACGGTCGTACGTTGGCGGTCGGTGAAAGTGTCGACAGATCGGCTGGCACGGGCCTCAATCCGCCCCCTATCAGCGAAGAACTCCGTGCATCGGGCGCGGCGTATATCTACCAGCGTTTACATCGCGAATGGGTAGAGCGCGCTTATATCAAGCATCGCTTCAAGCAGGAATATGCAATGTTTGGCTCCAGGGTTGCGCTGAGCGCGTCGGGCAGCACCTTAGCGGTTAGCTCTCATCTTGATTTTGGTTCTTCTGTAGCAGATGTGTCCGAGCGGGAAGCGGACCCAGCGTTCCGCTCAGGTTCGGTGACAGTTTTCAAGCGCGCGCGCGAGTAGTGAAGCGCCCAGTAGGCCAGCGTTTGGCAGTGCAGCGGCTACCAGGAAGGACTCTAGATGCTCACTAAGCTCCGGTCGGCTGTAGTAGCCCGCCGCAAGGGCGCGCAAGGCCTTGCGGGTTGCGGGTAGAAGCGCAGGCACCGACCCGACGCCGCCGCCGAGGACGATGCGCTCGGGCGCCACCGCCAGCAGCGCTGCGAAAAGGCCTTGCGCTAAATAATCCGCAATCAATGCAATGAATTCCGCCGGCAGTTCGCTTGGCACCTCGTGCCCGCGCTCCGTAAAGCGTTTCGCAATCGCAGGTCCGCTGATCAGGCCCTCCAGGCATGTGCCGTGGAAAGGACAGTTACCGTCAAAGCCATCGCTTCGTCCGTCCGCATCGCGTGCCGGCCGAACCAATAGATGCCCTAGTTCAGGGTGGAGCAGTCCGTGAATGGGCACTCCGTTCACCAGAATCCCAAAACCTACTCCTGTCCCCACGGTCACGTAGACAACGTTCTTGCAGCCCCGCGCGGCACCCAGTCGGGCTTCAGCGAGCGCCGCCGCGTTTACATCGGTTTCGGCGATGAGCGGCGCATTTAGGCGGCTGATCAGTGCCTCGCCGAGAGGGAAGCCGCTCCAGCCCACTTTCGGTGTTGCCAGTAACGAAGCGTAGCGCGCGCGACTGTTGCCGCGCAGCTCCAGGGGGCCAAAGCAAGCGAGACCAATACCGCGCAGCTGTACGCCAGCAAAGAAGGCACACAGCTTTTCCACGACCACCTCGGGCGTCTCTGTTTGTAGTCGCATTTGACGTAGGATGGCCCCGCGTTCATCGACGAGCGCGCAGACGAACTTGGTGCCGCCCCCTTCAATAGCCGCCCACACTAGTGCGCCATCCAGCTCAAGCACATGCTTTCACAGCACGAATCAAGCCCTACACGGACCCAGGGCTCTCGGCGCCTGGTATTCAATGCGCCTCGGCTTTCACTTGGCGCCAGGGCGTTTCGGGCGCCAGCTCGCGCTCGACCAGGCTCCACATTTCCTC
>SLQV01000069.1 GCA_007131285.1 Myxococcales bacterium | reverse complement strand
CACCTCGATGTCGGCTCATCGCATCCTGGGGCTGGAGCAGGTCCCAAGGGTTTGGCTGTTCGCCAATTAAAGCGGTACGCGAGCTGGGTTTAGAACGTCGTGAGACAGTTCGGTCCCTATCTGCCGTGGGCGTTGGAGACTTGAGAGGAGCTATCCATAGTACGAGAGGACCTGGATGGACGTACCCCTAGTGTTCCGGTTGTCACACCAGTGGCATCGCCGGGTAGCTATGTACGGAACGGATAACCACTGAAAGCATCTAAGTGGGAAGCCGGCCTTAAGATGAGGTCTCCCGGACATATGTCCCTAAAGACCCCTTGAAGATGACAAGGTTGATAGGCTGGATGTGGAAGCTTGGCAACAGGCGTAGCTAACCAGTACTAATTGGTCGTGTGGCTTAAAGTATCCCTTAGGCACGTTTTGTGGTTCAACATTAGAGTTGGAGAAAAAAATCGTTCTCCTAAAGTTTCGGTGGCAATGTCGAAGGGGAAATACCCGATCCCATCCCGAACTCGGAAGTCAAGCCCTTCAGAGCCGATGGTACTGCACGGGAAGCTGTGTGGGAGAGTAGGTCGCCGCCGGTTTTTTTTAAAGCCCATCTCTTTTGAGGTGGGCTTTTTTTTTGGTCGCAGTCCATGCGCCGGAAGTCACCCATAGTCCCACTGGTATTCGTCGCTTCGGTCTTGGCCGTCGCACTTGTGTGCGCAATAGCGTGTTGGGCGGCGCAGCGGCGAGTAGTTCGGCTGACGCACGGCCTCTCAGCGCAAGGATGCGCGCTTGAGATTCATGGTGGCGCTTCACTGACGCACTTGAGTGTAGATTGGCTGCGAGCGGCATGCGCTGAGCAAGGCGAGGTGCGCGTCAGTGAGTTCTCGTTGCCCCTATGGACGGTGCTTCGTCGGGTTTTCGGACGTCCCAGTATCGTACTCCGTGGCGAGGAAATCCGGCTTGGCGTCTATCGTGCTACCGGTCAAGACGGGCATCACGCTCGCGGCACGTCTGCCGCCGGGGGCGATGTAGACGGGGACAGTCGCCGATTGAGGCTGGTGCGTATCTCGCCTTGGGTCGATTCGTTATCGCTTGCGTTTGAACGCAGCGAGGCGCGTTATGGAGATAGTGTTGTTCAGGCGACCGACTTTCAGGCGTTAGTTCAGTTAACCAGTCAGAGGGCACCAAGTGTTGCTGACGACGATCAGGAACGTGGCCGTGTGCGTTTGCGTGCGGGCGCGGTGCGAGCGGTCAGTCAACGTATGGTCTTCACAACACAGGAGGTTGCGAGCACACTCTATCTTCGGCGCGCGGGCGGCGCAGCCGAGTCATCCGGTGACAAAGCACGTGAGGCAGCATGTCCGCGCGGTTTGGGCAGGGAATACACCGATGGCGTGTTACGTGTTCTCAACACGATGGCGGATGCCGGGTTTGCGTTGGCTGATGCATCTGTATCGGATGGCGTAGCCGAGTGGCATGGCGGGCAGCTTTCGGTACCGGGCGATGTGCGGCTTTTCCTAGTCGAGAACCCGGAGCGTTCAGCGAAAGGGAGTGAGCCGCCTGAGGAACTCTCAACTGAGATGTGGACGTCAGCGCTAGGCGAGGCCTGCGAGGCAAGGGCTCAGTCCGGCGGCTCTGTGGTTTGCATTAGCAGCAGCGGCACACGGGCGGGGCTAGGTGCCGTAAAGGTTGAGGCCAGCCTGTATGATGAGGCGTTGAAGGATCTTGTTGGCCGAGCGCTCGGAATGACGCTCTCCGGGGCGGCGGGGGTCGATGGCTGTAACGGCCAGCTCGCTTTCACTACGGCCACTGGTTTCAGGGAGACGCGCGTTGCGCACACTCGGCTTGGGTCGTCTCCCTTAACGATGCCTGCGGTTCGTATACGTGTAGATGGCGCTTTGTCACTGGCGTCTGATGAGGGCGAAGTGGCAGCTGACGGCGTAGCCGTATCGTCCAGCGACAAGCAGGAGGGACCGACGGCGGGGCCTTTCGCTGGCAAGGCTCGGCGGCAGCGGCAGAAGGGGGAGAGCAAGGAAGAGGTTCACACGGACGAGGATCACCAACGCGGTGTCGCGCGTGCGGTGCGAGGGTTTGGCGGGTGGAGTGGTAAGAGTTCGGGTGTTGTGGAGTTGGGGCAGTCGAGGTTGCCATTCGGCTTTGAGTTTGACGGGGGCGGTAATCTCGTGGCCGGACTGGGCCCTCTTAACTGCCAAGACGTGCTCCAGAATGTGCCTGTCCCGTGGCTAGGGGCGGCCGCTTCGTTGGAGTGGCAGGGAGAACTCGATCTAGAAATCCGATTTGGTTTGGGCTCCGGCGCGAGCGGGTGGCCGGTACGCATTGCTATTGACCGCCGGCAGGTGTGTCGACCCTACGGGCGTCGCGTAGCAGACGTGCTTCGGGCAGCCCACTATCAGCAACCATTCGTCCATGTCCTCAGACAAAGCTTTTACGGCGATATGAAAGTCAGACTCGGTCCGGGCTCGGGTGAACATTGGTCGCTTGCCGCCATGAGCGGACCGTGGGTCGCAAGCGTATTGGCCCACGAGGATGCGGCATTTTTTCGTCATAGAGGCATTTCGGTCTCCGCGATTGAGGAGGCATTTCGCAAAAATGCCGAGGCGGAGCGTATCCGCTTCGGTGGGAGCACGCTGACCATGCAGCTTGCCAAGAACCTCTACTTGCCCTTCGAGCGCACGCTGCTGAGAAAGTTCCAGGAATGGCTGCTGACGACTTGGATAGAGTCGACATGGCGCAAGGAGGAAATCCTTGAACTCTACCTCAATATTATTGAGCTCGGGCCTCACCTGTTTGGTAGCCGGGCCGCCGCGCATCACTACTTTGGCAAGACGCCCGCGCAGCTCAACTGGGCGGAAAGCGCGCTGCTAGCAGTCGCGTTGCCCAGCCCAAGAACCTACGGTCCACGACTCGAATCGGCCGCGCTTGACGCGGGATACGCGCGTAGCGCGCAACGTTTTCTGAGCATGCTCGCGGAGCGCGAAATCATGACAGCGGCCGAACATGCTGCCGCCTCTTTCGAAATAGACCGCCGTGTAAGTGGTCAGCGCAACTCTTCGCGGTCCACTACGCAACAAGATGCTTATAGCAGCGACGCTGCCACGGAAGTCCATGGGCCTGACGCGCCGCGCCTGGGCGCTGAATACGTAGGGCCAGTGGATGATCGATACGGTTCGTTGCCTCGCGTGACAAACGCAGATGCGCCGTCATTGTTCGTGCAAGACACGCGTTTGCAGTGCCGCTTTGCGGCGCTCCCGGCTTCGCGTTGTCGCGCACTCAAGGGCGAAGAAAGAGAGCCCCCCGACGGAGTCCGCCAAGATCCCACTCGCGACATCGGGAAGTGAGATGCACGACCGGTCTCGTGGCCGAGATCTGCGGTCCCTAGGCCCGCCTTGCTTAGTCGATCCGGTGTTTTGGAGACAGCAAAAAAGGGAGCAGGTGTTCATTGTAGTCTCCACGCTTGCGTGGGTCGACTGCTGGAAGATCCCACGCGCCCTTGAGGCCATCGCTTTCGTCTCGCCCGCATGGCGCCTACGCTGAGCGGGATAGCCGTCTACAGTGCTGCTTCGCAGCGCTGCCAGACGCGTGCTTTTGTGCGTTCGAGGATGCGGCCGCGCATCCCGTTCATCCACCCTCTGTCCGTTTGCTTTTGCCGGAGGCCCGTGTCCCGCCCCGACCGTTTGCCTCAGCAGCATGCATGGATCGGATTGACCGCTCTTGTTGTCTCGGAAGATGCTGCGTTCCTGTTGGAGAGACGTGCAACAGCGTCAACTGACGGCGCGCTCCCGAGAATGGTAGGGCGTATTCTATGGTTTCATGACAGGTGAGCATGGTTCCAGACGCATCGAGTTTCTGGTTGGGAGTCGTAAACACCACGATGCGCTTAGCGAGTCGGGGGGCCTTCTTTAGCCATATCTCTGGCGGAAATACGGCGCGTGCAGTGGTGAGACTTGCCCCCGCGAGTAAATCCATCGGCAGGTGACACTCTTTCATCGCCCAGATGTGGGCCCGTTCGCCGATCCCTAGCGTATCGCGTACACCGCAGAGAAAATCCGCACGCAATTTGCGCGGTTCGACAAGGTGTACCGTGCAGCCTGTTGCAAGCTGAAGGGGCAGTGCAGGTAGCCCTGCGCCAGATCCCACATCGATGACCACGTCGGCAGCCGTGACCCATCCCTGGGCTTCGAGCAGCCATGCGTCGGCGAACGCAAGCTCTACGAGCCCTTCCGGGGCCTGTTGTCCGATAAGATTGGTGCGCTGCGCGGCAGTGGCCAGCGTCGCACAGAAGCGGCTCGCGTCTGCAAGCTGAGCCTCGCTGAACATGTCCATTTGCAGACGTATGCGCGCCTCCCGCAATACACCACACCAGTCAGAAGCATCTTCCATATCGAAAACAATAGTGCACAAGCTACGGCGCGCGAAGCCACGCGTCTCCGAGGGCGATTGCGCAAGCGTCGTAGCTGCGCAGAGAGTGTCGAGATAGACGGCGCATTCTGCCGTACAGGCGCTCGGGCGTTTAAAGGACTTGGCAGGGCGCGCTCGAAGTGCTCAGCTGGTGGGGTGGCGTCGCGGGTATACGTGCGTAGTGCTGAGGTGGTGGGAATGCCCGTCTACGCTCAGGATGGTAAGGACTTAGGGGTTGTGGTCGGGCTAGTTTTCTGTCCTGAGCTCTGGCACGTCGTCGCTTTGGAGGTGCGTCTGCGATCAGAGGTTGTGCCACTGCTCCATGTGCGAAAGCCTTGGTTTCGGGCAGCCGTCGGAACGATCCAAGTGGACCAGGTTGCGGGCTTCGACGATAGCGTGGTGCTTTCTGTGCCCGCCGATGGCGTGCTCATCGGGGGACTCAAGCAGCGCCGCGCCGACGGCACAGCCGAAGTGATGCTGCTCGGCGCACCGCACGACGATGAAGAAAACGAAGACGAAGAGGGTTATTTCACCGACCGGGATGGGCTTGAGCGCGAACCGTCCTCTCGAGACTAGTGCTGCGCTCGCATGAAGCTCCGTGTCCGTGCACCCGATTTTTGGTTTACGCCGCGGCTAAGTGTGGGTATCGCATGCTGCGCGCGCAGGCCTCATGGGTTTAGCGTCGAGACAGCAGGAGAGCGGGGACCGCGGTGCTGCAAAGCGCCGCGCCGATAATCAGCCATAGGCCCAGTGACGTTGCGCTGAAAAAGAGTGCAGCGAAAATGGAAATGCCGAAAACAAAGATGTAAAGGCCCGTGGCTAGCGCAGTGAAATGGGCGACCCTCCAGCCCTTGAAGGCGAAGAGTGCCATCAGCACGCCGAGCAGCGGCACCGCCCCCACGAACATGCGATGGGTGCGGTTAACAGCTTGGCGTAGGACGATGTTGTCCGCGGTCATGATTTCAAAACCGCTTAGGCGCCCTATATCACCCACCCGCAGCCATGGCATGAAGAATGCCACCGCTATGAGTGCTCCCGCAAGCACGTAGAGGGCACGTGGTAGAGCGCCGAGGGTCATGCCTCGACGGCTCGGACGTTTAACTTGAAGGTCTGGCGGCGCTTTGGTCGTCTGCACTGCGGATTCCGCCATAAACCCGAACATTACGCGCTCCCGGTGTTCACGCAAGCACACTGAGTTGGAGTGCTTCAGCGACGGTAGACCGCTTCCCCAAAGTGCACGCGAAGCGATCGACTCTTGGCGCGTGGCCTGTCGCCATTCTTGCTTCGCATCGAGGTTCACCGACAGTTGCGTTCGTCGGGCGCTGACGCGCTGCGGACAGCGGCGCTGTCTATTGCCTTACGGTCGCATTTGGGCGAGAGCTAGCTGCATGCCAGATGCTATGACCGCCGTCCTGCGCGTAGCCTGCCCTGACCGGCGTGGCCTTGTGGCCGCCGTCGCGGGAGCAGTTTTCGGTGCAAGCGGGAACATTCAAGCCGCGGAGCAACACAGCGATCCGATTTCGAGACGTTTCTTTCAGCGCATGCTGATCGAGGTGTCGAGCGAACAGGCGGATGTGCTAGGTGCGACGCTCCAAGAGCTCGCGGGTCGCTTTGCAATGGAATGGCGCCTCGACCTCGAAGTTCACAAACCTCCGGTCGCCCTCTTCGTCTCAAAGCAGCTTCATTGTCTTCACGACCTGATCGACCGTTTCGACCGCGGCGAGCTCGCGGGCAGACTGGCGCTCATTGTCAGCAACCATGAAGTTGGCATTCGTGAAGGAGAGCGACACGGCGTGCCGACGCTCTTTACGCCTTTCGTTGGGCAGTCCGTCGAGGCGATCGAAAAGGAACAGTTGACCGCCCTTGCTGAGATGAACATCGAGCTCCTTGTTTTGGCGCGTTATATGCGCGTTTTATCTCCTAATTTTTTGCGGGCCTTTTCGGGCGCTGTCATCAATATCCACCACTCGTTTTTGCCAGCATTTGCCGGGGGCAAGCCCTATCACCAGGCTTTCGAGCGAGGCGTGAAATGCATTGGTGCGACAGCGCACTACGCGACGAATGTGCTCGATGAGGGGCCTATCATTGAGCAGGACGTTGTACGCGTGTCACACCGTGACGCTGTTCGTGACCTCATGCAGAAAGGGCGGGATGTCGAACGTGTGGTACTGGCGCGTGCCCTGCGCTGGCATTTAGAGGGTCGCGTCATCGTTGACTCCGGTCGGACCGTTGTATTCGCGTGATTGAGTTCTATCGAGTGCGAGGTCGGCCTCTCGACTAGGAAGGGTCCACGCGGTACCCTTTGGGAATGAGGCTTGGTGGGTCGACCGTGGCGGTCATGGGTCGTAGGCGTGCTTGGCTTCAGCTGCTTGCTGCCATGGCCCTCGGCGCCGTTTGTCTAAGCGAACACGGTTCGGCCCAGTGTCAACTCTGTCACCGTGGCAGCTGTGTGCGCTCAAATCAGTGTGGTGGCGCAGGTTGCGTTTGTCTGCGTCAGCCCCGCGAATCCCTTGGTCAGTGCATGGCAATCCGCTAACGGACGGATGCAGAAACGGCCGGGTGCAGAAACGGCCGGGTGCAGAAACGGCCGGGTGCAGAGCCGCTGCATGTCTTCGGTCACTAAGTGCTGAGACTGAGCGTGGCGTTCAGGGCGTGAGCATGAGTCGTACGAGGGTGGCGACCTCTCGCGGCTCGGCGTCTGCTGAACAGGCCATCCACTCCAAATGCCCGGCGTGCTTGAGCACTGTGTCGCGGGCAAGCTCATCGCGCAGCCCCCAGAGGATAACGCGTAGTCCTGATGGCAGACGCTCAAAGGCCATCCCCGTTGACTCGGCTAGGCTTGTGTGTCGCAAATCGTAAACGAGCGCTGCGAGGCCCAGTTCGCCGATATCGATATCGGTCAGAAGCGCGAGCAGGTTGGGGGCGGCGCTGATGCGTGCGCAGTCTGCCAAATGATTCTGCAACTCGCGCGCGATACTCGGTTGACCGCCGATGCAGATCACCCGAAGACGAACGCCTCGCTCAGGTGCTAGCGAGTTGAGACGCCAATCGCTCGAATCGTCGCTCGCGATGCGCGGGCGTAGTCGCGGGCCCGCAGCTGCGCCTGTCCGCTGATCATCGCGGTGCGTTCCGCTGCGCGGGATGGCGGCTGCTTTGGGCGCCGAGGCTTGGGCAGCAGGTCGCTCCCGGGGCGAAGGTGCAGACAGTGTGTGCCCGCGTAGTGCGGCCGCTACCGCCGCAGGGTCTTCCACGCTTGGCTTGCGGGTCCGGCGCGCTGGTGTGGCGAAGGAGCGCGCCGGGGCCGATGCGGTGCGCGTCCGTTGCCTTTGTTGGAAAAGAGGACCCAGGTCTTCAGCCACCGCCTGCGCGGTCGAGTCATCGACCAGCGCCCGCACCGTGGGCACGAGATGGCGCGCGATAAACGGAGCCGCATGGTCCTCGGACGGCAAGTCATCGAGCTGTGCCGCACTCAGCGCCGCTTCAACACACTGAAGCCGCAACGAAGGCGAGAGGAGCCGGTCGAGGCACTCGTTGACCGCAAGTTCCAGACGCGACCGTGCCATCATCTAAGAATAGGCCAGGTGCGCCCGGAGTTAAATGCAACATTGACGAGTTCGCCTTTCATTGCGATTCCCGCTCGGGTTCACGTCAGCACCCGCTACGCTATGCTGCGCGAGTCACGTTCCGTGAAGGCGAGTGGGCGGTGTGCCACAGCGCTGGCCTCTGTCGGAATACGGCGTTGATGCATGCGACACGTTTTACGAGAGACGGGCCTTGGTCTGACGGGAATCGATCTCAGTTCGATAGGTAGCAAGCTATTTTCTTGGAACCGCTCACCCGTGCTGCGCTACTGCGCAGTGCATGATGGCGTTGGGGGTGTGTATCAGGCAGCCATCGCGCCCTCAGTGGCCCTGCTCAAGCCAACTGTGGCTCCGCCTCTTATCCATCGAGCGGCTGCACAGCATTGGCTGCGGACGCATTTCTCGGATAAGCGCGTGCTGCTATTTCCGGTCGGCGCTTGCTGGTCGCGTCATGGCATTTGGGAATCGATGCCCGTTGGCATCGAAGACCGGTGCCGAGGCAACCCGGCTTATGAGGCGCATTTGCGCGCCCGGCTCGTGCGGCGCCTTGGACCGTTGAACGTCAGCAAGACTTCTTCGCTTCCTCCTGGAGCGGCGTCCTTTTTTCGGCAATGGCTCCGGCGCCACCCCCTTCCTGCGATGCAGGGGCAACTCGCATGGTCCGCTTTAGATATACCGCGCGAGCGCGTTTGTGTCGCGCTTCACCACCGGAGCGAGCTCCACGGCTTCGCGGTGGCCGCACGCATGTGGGACACCCACGCCGGGAGCTATGAGCTTGAGGCACTGGTCCATAATCGAGGGGTCTCACCCGTGCTGGGGGCGTGGTTGGTGCAGCGCCTTGCGGTTGAGCTTTCGCAGCCGCTCGCACTTGGCCTGAGTCCCCTGACCGGGCCGGTGCCCGCGTGGCTTCGTTGGGGCGGGCACTTGGGTGAACCCCTCTATCCTTTTGCTAGCCTCGCGTCATTTAAGGAAAAGCAAGCTGCCGCTAATGAACGACGCGTCCGTTTTCTCGTCTACCCCGCCGTAGCGGGACCGGGTGCTAATGCCTGCGCGATCCGGGATTTGCTTTGCGTCTTTGCCGGCGGTTCGATCAGTCGATTTGCCCTACGTTCCCTGGTGCGAAGGTTAGCTCTGTCGCGAGAGCCTGCTACGACCTAGGTTCATGCGGCATTCAGTCAATCATACACTTTCCCCGGAACTTGCTAGAAAAGCATTGGATAAGGCGTTCGAGGCCTACAGTCAGCGCTTCGATCGCTTCGAACCCAGCTTTGGGTGGCGAAGCGAGAATGAGGCAGATCTCTCCTTCAGCGTGAAGGGAAAATCCCTCAATGGTACGATCGCCGTCCAGCCAAGCGCTATCGAGATCGACCTCGAAGTCCCGCTCATTTTTCGCATGTTCCAAAAGCAAGCTATCGGCGTCATCGAGAAAGAGATTCGCAAGTGGATCGACAAAGCTGAAGCCGGCGATCTGGCTGACTAGCTGTCGGTGGGTAGTTGAGCGCGCTATGCGAGCGGGTTGGGGGCGTGAGGTCAGCGCGCTCGCCGTCGAAAAGGGTAGCGATTTAGGTGGTCGAGTTGCGTGAGCGAGGCTGCGCGTCCGGTTCAAGCCCTTCGTCTGCCCAGCTATGCGCTCGCGCTACGCCCAGCTCAGCGCGTGATTGGCGGCCGGCTGTCACCCTGGCTGGTGATGCCGTCGGCTTCCAAGCCCTGCGCGGCGAGTCGCGCGGCCCATTGGCCGCGGGCGATATCACGCATGCTCTGCGTTGCATCGACTTCGTCGGCGATTTGAAGGCCTAAGAGGGTCTCCACAATGTCTTCCGTTGAGACGATGCCAGCAAAGCCTCCGTACTCATCGACAACCATGGCGATCTGCTCCTTGCGCGGCACCATGGCTTCGAGGAGCGCCAACATGGGCAAAAGCTCAGGCACCACGGTGATGCGGCGTAGATAGCGCGATACGGGCCGGCTTCCCTGGCCGCGGGCCGCTGCAAGGAGCAGATCGTACTTGAGCACATAGCCCACAATGTTTTCTGGGTTGTCTCGCCAGATAGGTAGGCGAGAGAAGCGCATAATTTCGGAGACCTCAATGACGTCCGAGACAATCGTCTCGGCGGGCAAGGATGTCACAACCGGTCGCGGTGTCATGATGGCTTCGGTGCGCATATCCCGCATGCGGAGTAGCCGCGCGATGAGCTTAAGCTCAGTTGGTTGTACCGACCCGAGCTTGCCACCGAGGCGCAGCATTGCAGCGATCTCCTCGCGAGGTACTGCCATGGATTGGTTCGGGCCTAGCCGCCGCGTGAGCAGCTCGCTCAGCCGCACAAAGGGATAGAAGAGCCGCACAAGCGCTTGGCAGGGCCAGGCAATCTTTGGCGCGAGCGTGCGCCAAGTCGCCGCCCCTAGGCTTTTCGGCAGCAATTCGGAGAGGACCAAGATAAGCAGGGTGAGTGCCGCTGAGGTGTAGGCGAGACTGGCATCACCCCATAGCCGCAGCGCTTCGGCGCCGACACCCGCTGCACCAACCGTATGTGAGACGGTATTAAGTGTCAGAATGGCGGCGAGGGGACGTTCTATCTCACTCTTTAGCTTCCACAGACGTGCAGCCTGGGGATGCCCCTGCTCTTCTAGCTGGTTGATGTAGGAAGGCGTGATACTCAGCAGTACCGCTTCCAGGAGCGAGCAGAGAAAAGATACGCTCAAGGCAAGCGCAAGATAGAAGAAGAGCGACGTCATCCTAAGCTGCCACGTACGTCGCCCTTAACCTAGCGCACAGAGCTGCCGCCTGATAGCGAACAAATGGTTCCAGGGGGTGGATTCGAACCACCATTCACGGATTCAAAGTCCGTTGTCCTGCCTTTAGACGACCCCGGAGACGTCAGCGTCTGCACCGCGCGCCGAAGTGTGGCTGCTCTGCGCGGTCTTCGCAAGGGTGCGCTAACAACCGCGCTCTGATGCCGCGGAACCTAAGGGGCAAGTGCGCGTAGCGCTTCGAAGAAGAAGCGGACCTTGAGTTCGGTTTCTGCGGCTTCTGCCTCAGCATCGGAATCGATGACCAGCCCCGAGCCTGCCTGAAGGAGGAGGCTATCGCCGCTCAGGAAAGCGCTGCGAATATTGATAGCAAAGCGGCTGTTGCCACGGGCGTCGATATAGCCTGCAAGGCCGCCAAAGGTGTGCCGAGGATGGGTTTCCAGAGTGTCGATAAGGCTCAATGCGCTCGATTTGGGTGTGCCGCTGACGCTACCCATCGGCAGCATATTCCGGACTAGCGTCTCGAGATTTGTGGTGCGGGGCAGTGTTCCCGTGACCGTGCTTACTGCGTGGACCAGATGCGTGTACTGCTCGCACTTGAAGACTTCGGGCCAAGTAACTGTTCCGGGCAACGCGAGTTTGCCTATATCGTTACGTAGCAAGTCCACGAGCATCGTGTGCTCAGCGCGCTCCTTCGGATCGCACGCAAGGGCAGCGAAGGCGCGCTCGGTTGATGCCCCGGCCAGCGGGCGCGTTCCTTTAATGGGACGCAGCCGGACGTTGATGCCCGCTGGCCCCGTCCAGGTTTCGAGACCAAGTTCCATCGACCTGCCCAGAAGCACCGTTTCCGCATGGCCGTGGAAGCGGAACCCCAGCGGAACCGGCGACCGTCTTCGCGCCTCTTGCCAGAGAGCATTCACGTCAAACGCGTCGCAGTAGATGTGCCAGGCGCGCGCAAGATTGACTAAATAGACGTTTCCCGCCGTCATGTGTTGTTGTGCCTGAACGACACTTGCGCAAAAATCAGCCGCTGGTGCGGTTTCGACGCGGGTGCACTGCGTCCTTTGACGTGTTTGGGGGTTGCCGGTGGACCTAAGCCCGTCGAGGAGTCGGTCCGCAGCCGCCCGGTTCTCCGCGCAGATGCGGGCCAGCCCTGAATGGTGGTCCACCAGAATGAACGCGGGGTAGTAGGCGAAATCACTGTAGGGGCCCGTGTCGGATTGCGCAGGCGGCGTGTGTTCGGCGCGCGGGTTCGGCGTCTGCCACCGCCCGAGTTCCGCGCGCGCTTGGGGGGGCGCAAACGCAACCCAGCCTATCCACAGGCCCGGTGTTGGCGGCGGCAGCGCCTCGGTGGCGCCTTGAATCGCCCCGGTTGCGCGACCGCGCGTCGCGGGTGGCAGCAGTGACGCGTCTGCTCGCTCACTCAGGTAGCGCGCAACGGGCAGGCCGGTCAAAATCGAGAAACGCCCGAGGGTGTGGGCGGGCGCATTGCTGTCTAGCCAGGCGAAGCCTGGTAGCTGTTCCAGCTTGGACGCCAGCGTGTCGAAGGGCAGCGTGAGCGGTGCGATATAAGTCATAAATCGAGGAAATTCGCGCCGCCTCTAGGGGCAAGCGCCCCGGAAAGGCTCGATTCGTCGCCTGCCTGCGGTAGATGGCTATCTTGAGGCCGTGATTGGATGGGATAGCGCTGGCGATCTAGGCCTCCGGGGTGATACAGGCGATCTGCCCAAGGATGGTAGTCTCGCATAGACGATCGCTACTAAGCCTGAAGCCAAGTGCCTGCCAGTGCCAGATAGCGAAGCTTCACGCGGGATGGCGTTTGCTTTAGGCTAACTACTTCCCCAGGCTACCGGTCTGGTTTACCTTAATGCGGGACGGTAGCGAACATGGTGTGCCAACATTAGAGTGCCGGAATTGCCGAGGCTAGAGCGGTGGAAGCGCGAACATCATTGAGCTCAGGCGCGCTTGGCCAGGTGATCGGGAGGTATATCCTCGAAGAAGCGATCGGAGTTGGCGCCATGGCCACGGTGTATCGTGCGCGGGATACGCATCTGTCGCGGGCGGTTGCCCTGAAGGTCCTGCATCCTCATTTGTCTGCGTCGGAGGCGGCGCGGGCGCGTTTCAGTCGAGAGGCGCGCACGGCCGCGTCGCTGACTCACGAGTTTGTGCCGCCGGTCTTCGACTGCAGCAGCGAATCCGACGAGGTTTGCTACATCGCGAGCGAGTTGCTTTCGGGGCCGACGCTTAGGGCGTTCGTGGCCATGCATGGTGCATTGCTGCCGGAGGCCGCACTAGCCATAGGGCTGCAGCTCTGTCGGGCGCTCAGCGCAGCCCATGAGCTCGGCATCATTCACCGCGATATCAAACCCGAGAACGCCCTTCTTCATGACGACCGCTGCGTGAAGTTAACCGATTTCGGTCTCGCGCATTTACGCTTTGCGCCCTCGCTCACCGTCACAGGTCAGGTGTTGGGATCGCCGGCACATATGTCGCCGGAGCACGTCAACGGCTCGCTATGCACAGAAGCCAGCGACATCTTTTCGATGGGCACCGTGCTCTACTATTTGCTCGCGGGAAGTCTTCCTTTCGAGGCCCAAACTCCTCAAGAACTGTTCCGCAAAATACTCACCGGTCGCTACCGCTCGCTCGACCAGGTGGATGGGCGGATCGGTACGCGCATTTCGCGGATAGTTGACCGCTGTTTGCGGGTGAAGGCGGGTGACCGCTACGGATCAGCGGAAGCGTTGGCGGCGGCACTCAACACGGAGCTATCGGGCATGGGCGTAGTCGATTCAGATGCGTTCTGTGCAGAATACCTTCGAGCCCCAAAGGTGCTGGGCGAGTCGATGGTGCGGGCTAGCCCCGAGCGCTTGCTGCGTTGGGCGGTGACCGAACTTGACAACGGCCAGGTGGCGGGTGCGATCGCCGTGCTTAACCGTGCCCTGGCTTACGCACCCGATCATCGGGAAGTGCGTCGGGCACTTGAGCGCATTGGGCGCCGCCGGCTTGGGCAGCGCATCGCACTCGCGGCCGGGCTTGCGCTTGCGGCTGCCTTCCTGGTCGCTTTGCTGATCGCGTATGCGCCGCGCTACTTGCCCTTCGGGTCTCATGCGGGCGAGGCGCGCCAAGATGATGGCCTCTCGGCTGCGGACCGAGTCAGCAGCACGAACGGCGTTCGAGCCAATGGGGCCGGCGCAGAGGACTCGGCGCGTGCTGCGAGAGCTGGCGAGCGTGGCACGGCGCCGCGGCAGGCGAACAAGCCGGCAGTGGGCCGGGGGACTGTTGCGCGGCCACGGGGAGGGGGGGCAAATAGTCGGAACGAAGGTGTCGAAACCAAGACGCGCCCGGTGGTGTTTAAGCCGACGCCGATGAATGTAACTATTCAAATCGATGACGATCCCCCCTTTGCGTTCGGTCCGGACAGTCGCGTGCGTTCCCTGACGGTTGGGACACATCGCGTCGTGTTTCGTGGCGCAGGCGGCTGCTGTGAAGAGATTGTGCGGCAAATAGAACTAGAAGCGGCAAGCGAGCCACTCACGCTCGCGGTTGTATTGCCGCCGCGAGATGCGAGGTTGTACGTGGATACGAACGTGCCAGCCTCGGTCGCTATCGAAGGTATGGACGACGTACAGCGCGCACTGGATGTGGTGCGTTTGCCGCTAGGGCAGGCCTATCAGCGCACAATTTCTATGCGTATTAGTGCGGAAGGCTACCAAGCAGAAAGCCGCAGCGTTACCGTGCAGGCCGGTGCGCTCAAGCGAGTCCAAGTTGCCCTGCGCCCGGCCGCTCAGGGCGAAAACGATCCTTGAGGAGCGGACAAAGGAAATTTAGCGGCTCTGGAACGATCACCGTCTCTCGCACGCGCTAACATGCGTGCGCGGTGAAAGGCGGCTCGCCTGACCTTGTAGATGTAGGCTAGACTGGGGGTTTCGCTGTTGCTGGACTGCCGGAAAAATTGATGGATGATGACCAACGCGACACCTTGCCACCCAAGTGCGACGCGGGCGGTGCAGTCCGGCGGGCGTAGTCACGGTGCTGCGTTCGTCGGCACCTGGCGTGTCCGGGCGCTTGTCCTAACGCTAGCCGTCGTGGTCGCGGGCTTTTTCGCGGCGCGCATCGTTCGTGCCGACGAGCTCGACGACTTTGAGGCCGCCCGCACCGTGTTCGAAGAGCATGATTTTCGAGAGGCGGTCGAACGGTTTTCAGCGCTCTTGTCGAGTCCGCAAGGTCCACCGCAGAATAGCGTCATCGAGCGCGAAGCTCGCAAATACCTCGGCGTGAGCCATTATCTTCTTGGCAACAGCGAGCAGGCTAAGTTGCAGTTCGAGCTTTTGCTTGGGATCGAGCCCGATTATGCGCTGGATCCTGTGCGTTTTCCCGCACAGGTTTACGACACCTTTGCCGCGGTTAAGGACGCAATGCAGCAGCGCTCCTTGGCTGAAAAAGCCGCGCGCCTTAAGGCCCCGGCGCAGGTCACCTTGAACGAGGCGCAGGCTAAGGCCCTCCGGACTTGGCTGGATGAGGACCACGGCTACTGGGAAGTGACGCGTCGCTCTCGCTGGATGGCCTTCATGCCCTTTGGTGCTGGCCAACTGTCGAATGGGCACACCGCTACTGGCTGGCTAGTGGCGGCCTTGTCTGTCGGCACGGCTGCCTCCGCGACGATCTCCGGTCTCTTGCATCAGCGCCTCGCGGGCGAACGTCCGACGCCCGGCGAGATCGACAGCGCGCGCAGCGCCGAGCGGTCGCTCCGCGTCGTCAATTGGGCGAGCCTGGGAGCCCTAGCAGCGGTAGCTATTGCAGGAATTATCGATGCAAACCTGCGATTTGTCCAGGAGTCACGGCGCTTTGTGCGCGAGGCAGAGCCGCCGGTAGCCAAAGAACTTCGCGATGTGCTTGCGCAGGATGCGTCCGACGCTGACGCATGGACGGACTCAGAGCTGACCGGAGCGCCTTGACAGAGGGGGGTTTACCACTATAAATCGCCTCCGCCTGGCTCCGAGAGTATGGCTCCCTAACACGGTTATCTGTGGGAGGTCTCGGCGTTAACTGCGAGCACGGCTTCTAATGCGCCGTCGAGCAATGAGGGAAACCGGGCCCTGATGGAATACTGGGCCTGATGGAATACTGAGAAGGCTCGGTAGGGCCCAGATAGGCTTCCGGAGAAACGGTAGCCAGGAAAACGTAGAAGACAGGTTGTATGCCCACGATTAACCAGCTCGTTCGCCATGGTCGGGAAAAGGCCCGCGCTAAGACCGCTTCGCCCGCGCTTGACCGTTGTCCGCAAAAGCGAGGGGTGTGCACGCGCGTGTACACCACCACACCAAAAAAGCCAAACTCGGCTTTGCGTAAAGTTGCGCGCGTACGGCTGTCGACGGGAATTGAAGTAACAAGTTATATTCCAGGTGAAGGCCACAACCTGCAGGAGCACTCAGTGGTGTTGGTTCGCGGCGGTCGCGTAAAGGACTTGCCCGGCGTACGCTATCACATCGTGCGTGGTACCCTCGATGCGACGGGCGCAGCCGGCCCTTCAAATACCAACAAGGCGACACGCGCTCAGCGCCGTTCTAAGTACGGTGTGAAGCGCCCCAAGAAGTAGCTGGTCGAATAACTCGGCCCATGAGCTTTAGGCGAGACTCGCACGCGTAGATTGCATCAAGCGAGGTTGGTGGGTTGCGGTGGCCGGGCAGCCGCGCGATGAATTCGGTGCCTTAGAGATTAGGTTTCAAGGAAAAGTACGATGTCCCGACGACGAGAGATTCCAAAGCGCGAAGTGCTTCCCGACCCGAAGTTTCATGACAAGTTGGTCGCTAAGTTCTGTAACGTGCTCATGACCCGCGGCAAAAAATCAACGGCCGAGCGCATCGTTTACGGCGCGTTTGACTTGCTTGAATCCCGCTACAAGCAAGATCCGCTTGAGACCTTCCGCAAGGCGCTCGAAAGCGTGAAGCCTAAAGTAGAGGTTAAGAGTCGTCGCGTGGGTGGAGCAACATACCAGGTGCCGATCGAAGTGCGCGCCGACCGCCGGATTGCGCTTTCGATGCGCTGGCTTGCGACGTATAGCCGCGCTCGCGGCGAGAAAACGATGGTCGAGCGTCTGGCTGCGGAGCTTGTTGACGCGAGCCAAGGTCGCGGCGCTGCCGTGAAAAAGCGCGAGGATATTCACCGGATGGCGGAATCCAACAAGGCATTCTCGCATTATCGCTGGTAGCTGGTAAGACGCCGTTGCCTGTGGGAAAGAGCCCGGGGGCGCGCGTCGGCGCGCGCAACGCGTAACCCAGCCTCCCGACTTCGAGTCGGGACGGGGCTGTGCTCGTGAGCGCGAGCAAAAGAAGTTAGTATCGGAACAACGGACTCCGGGGGGGGCGCCGAGGTGGCCATGGCGCGAACATTTCCGCTTACGAAAACGCGCAATATCGGAATCATGGCCCACATTGATGCGGGCAAAACGACGACAACCGAGCGCATTCTTTTTTATACTGGGGTCAACTATAAAATCGGAGAGGTCCATGAGGGCTCGGCGACCATGGACTACATGGAGCAGGAGCAGGAGCGGGGAATAACGATCACCTCGGCGGCCACGACCTGCTTTTGGGCGCCCTTATCGGGGCCTTTCGCCAACGATAAACATCGTATCAATATCATCGATACGCCAGGTCACGTCGACTTCACTATTGAGGTCGAGCGGTCGCTGCGGGTGCTCGACGGGGCGATCGCCGTGTTTGATGGCGTCGCGGGTGTCGAGCCCCAAACCGAGACGGTGTGGCGTCAGGCGGACAAGTACCGCGTGCCACGCATTTGTTTCGTGAACAAGATGGACCGCGCTGGCGCAAACTTCGCCCGTGCTGTCGACTCGATTCGCGACCGACTCGGCGCCAATCCGGTGCCCATTCACTTGCCCCTGGGAGAAGAAGCGTCCCACCGTGGCGTTATCGACCTTATTGCGATGCGTGCGCTTGTATTCGCAGATGAGGGGCAGGGTGTCCTATTTGAAAGCCAGCCGATTCCCGTCGATGTAGCTGATGAGGCCGCGTTTCAACGCGAGGCGCTGCTTGAGGCCCTCGCGGAAGTCGATGATGGGCTCATGGAGCGCTACCTTGAAGGCGATACTGACTTCTCAGAGGCTGAGGTCTGGGCGGCGTTACGCAAGGCAACGTTGCGTTTCAAGTTGGTTCCCGTGCTTTGCGGTTCGGCGTTCAAGAACAAGGGTGTGCAGCCGTTGCTAGACGCCATCGTCGCACTGCTTCCCTCGCCCGCAGATGTTGCGGCGGTCGAAGGCACGCACGTAGACGACCCGCAGAAAGTACTCACTCGCTTGCCGGACGATGATGCGCCATTTTCCGCGCTAGCGTTCAAGATTATCAATGACCCCTTTGTGGGTCAGCTTACGTTTATCAGGGTGTACTCCGGGCACATCGAGTCAGGATCCGCCGTGCTCAACTCGACCAAGGGCAAGCGAGAGCGCGTGGGGCGAATACTGCAGATGCATGCCAATAAGCGTGAAGATATCAAGGATGTCTGCGCCGGAAATATATGCGCGGTGGTGGGTCTCAAGAGTGCCACCACGGGTGACACGTTATGCGCTATCGATCAGCCGATCATGCTTGAGCGGATGACATTCCCAGATCCGGTCATCTCGGTCGCGCTTGAACCACGTACAAAAGTCGACCAGCAAAAGCTGGGCGAAGCATTGTCTAGGCTTTCCGCGGAAGACCCCTCGTTCCGCGCGCATACCGACGGCGAAACGGGCCAGACGATCATCTCAGGCATGGGTGAGCTGCACCTCGAGATTATTGTAGATCGGCTCAAGCGGGAGTTCGGTGTAGGCGCAAGCGTCGGGAGACCCGAGGTGGCTTATCGGGAAACGATTACCCGGTCGACTCGGGTCGAGGGTAAATATGTTAAACAAAGCGGTGGCCACGGTATGTACGGCCACGTCTGGCTAGAACTTGAGCCCGGTACGCCGGGCTCAGGCTATATTTTTGAGAACAACGCGGTCGGAGGCGTCATTCCGAAGGAGTATATTCCGTCTGTTGAAAAAGGCGTACGTGATGCGCTTAACCGCGGCGTTTTAGCCGGCTTCCCGATGATCGACGTGAAGGCCACGCTGGTGGATGGATCGTTTCACGTGGTTGACTCGTCAGGGCCCGCGTTCGAAGTGGCGGCGTCCATGGCGCTCCAAGACGGTGCCCAGGCGGCCGGACTCTGTCTACTAGAACCGGTGATGGCCGTCGAGGTGATCGTTCCAGATGACTACCTCGGTGAGGTCATTGGCGATCTGAATAGTCGCCGAGGGAACATCATGGGCGTCGAGTCGCGTACTTTATTGCAAGTGATAAAGGCCCAGGTCCCCCTGGCTTCTATGTTTGGCTATTCAACCGATTTGCGCTCAAAAACCCAGGGTAGAGCGAGTTACACGATGCATTTTCATGCGTACGAACAGGTGCCGGGGCCAATCGCGGATGCCATCGTCACGCGGATACGAGGCTAGGAAATCGAAAAGTCCATTAGATCATTCGCCCATCATGGTGTATGCCTCGCGACCCCTGGCGCCGAGCAGCGCGCCCGCTCAAAGATCCGGAGTTAGGCTATCAGACCGGGGAGGGGCCCGCGCCTGCCGGGGGTCGTGGTCGTGGGCTTTGCGCTAGGAAGGGCGCGCATACGAAAAGAAAGTTAGACCGCTTAAGCAAAAAGCGTGTCGTTGGGGAGTCGAACCATGGGTAAAGAGAAGTTTGTCAGGAAGAAGCCTCACGTAAACGTTGGGACGATCGGTCACATTGACCATGGGAAGACGACGCTGACGGCGGCGGTGACGAAAGTGCTGGCGGAGAAGTTT
>SLQV01000082.1 GCA_007131285.1 Myxococcales bacterium | reverse complement strand
TGGTGTGCCGCCTACCGCGGGCGGCACACCAAACCACGCGTTGGGGCCAACTGGCGGGAAGTGCGCAGCGCCGGCACCACGACGCGCTGGGATGGTCGAATGCAAGCAAAGCACGACGAAACGAACGTAAGCGAGGCACGTGTGGTGGTTCGCCTGCTGCGTGAGGCGGACTACGAAGCGGTAGCCTCTATCCACGCAGCCGCCTACTCGGCCGGCGGGGTCGTCACCTGGAGTCGCACAGACTTTTCGTGCTCGGTTTCGCGCTTTCCTGAAGGCCAAATCGGCATCGAACTCGATGGAACGCTTGTCGCCACGTCGAGTGCTCTCATTGTGGACTCGGCAGCCCTGGGCGACCAGCACACCTACGATCAGGCCTGCCAGGACGGGCGTATAGATACGCACGATCCCGATGGCGACATGCTCTACGGTTTTGATATCGCCGTACTACCGCAGGCTCAGGGGCAACGCCTAGCGCGCCGGCTCTACGACGCTCGCAAAGAGCTCGTGCAAGCCCGAAACCTTCGAGGCATTCTGTTGGGTGGCCGCATTCCGGGTTACCACCGCCACGCCAAGCACATGAGCGCTGCCGAATATGTGCGCCGTGTCTTGAGCCAAGAGCTACGAGACCCGGTTGTGTCGGCGCAACAGGCAAACGGCTTCGCGCCCCGTAGGCTACTCCCGGGATACATGCCCAGCGACAAGGAGTCCTGCGGTTATGCCGTCCTACTTGAGTGGCAAAACCCACTTTGGTTTCCATCGGAGGTACGCAAGCGTGAGCCGCGCATGCGCGTGGCGGTCGTGCAGTACGAGATGCGCACGGTCCGTTCCTTTGAGGAGTTCTGCACCCAGTGTGAGTTCTTTATTGATACTGCGGCAGAGTACCGCTCGGACTTGTTACTCTTTCCCGAACTATTGACCAACCAAATGCTGGCACTAGTCCCGGCAGCATCACCCGCAGATTCTTCGCGAGCACTCAACCGCTTTACTGCGCCTTATATCGAGTTCTTCAACACGCTCGCTATCTCTTACAACGTCAATATCGTCGCTGGCACGCATCTTACCGTGGAAGATGGAGCGCTCTATAACATTGCGTATTTATTCCATCGAGATGGACGGATCGACAAGCAGTACAAGATTCATATCACACCATCAGAAGCCCGTTGGTGGGGGGTTAGCGGAGGTGACAGCATTCAAGTTTTTGATACCGACCGAGGCCGCATCGGCATCGCGATCTGCTACGATATCGAGTTTCCAGAATACGCCCGCATTGCGAAGGGCAAGGGCGCAGAAGTGCTTCTTGTGCCTTATAATACGGACATTCGTGCGGCGCACCTGCGTGTTCGCGCATGTGCTCAGGCTCGCGCGATCGAGAATCACTTATACGTTGTCACTGCCGGTGCTGTTGGCAACCTACCCCAAGTGGAAGGCGCAGATATTCACTACGCGCAAAGCGCTATTCTGACCCCGTCGGATATAGCCTTTGCCCGCGACGGCATTGCCGCCGAAGCAACGCCTAACGTCGAAACGATGCTCTTCCACGACCTCGACCTCGTCGCGCTAAGGCGCATGGAAGCAATGGGATCGGTGCGTACCTGGAAAGACCGCCGCCACGATCTTTATTCCATTCTCGATCGCCGCGGTGATCTGACACCGACATCCTAATATTCAGCACCGAATCTGGGCCTGGGCCGGCGGCGCGACCTCGCCGTTGAACCCGCGCGCTCCTAAAGACGCGTTCCAATTGCGCATTTGTGGGCGCGCTCGAACACATGCCTGGGACCTGGACACGCAGCGCACTTAAGTGCGCCGCCATGCCTTCTGCAGGCACACCAAGGGTGTGGACAATCGGGATGTTTCCCGATGCAGCGGAAGAGTTTCGCAATACATCGTCTTGACCGTTTCGCAGGAATCAGCGTTTTGCCCTAGGCATTTAGCGGGAAAACGTCGCGATATGTTGGCCAGGATCAAACGCAACATTTCCCACGATAGGCACTTCACAACGAAGTCATCTAGATGGTATCCTGAAAAGGGCGTTTCCGGTATGAGATGCCGACCACCTTTACCCTGAGTTCGATCACGTCCATGAACCCGCAACAACAAGCAAAGACCGGGCGGACTCAAATGATGGGCCCCTGCGCGCTTCCTGTGGCAGCCATTTGTTTCGTTGGCTCCTTTGGCCTTTCCGGCTGCGGCCTCCTATTTGAGCAGCCACCGCTACCTACCGGCGACGCACGGGCGGACGCAAGCGAGGCCACGCCTGTTTTAGACACGCGAACGGAGGGATCGTCTGACACGGGCGCGCAGTCCAGGGATAGCGCGCGTGAGCCGGGAAATATCGAGCCGAATGAAGCGTGCCGTGATGCGAGCTGCGGCCTGGTATTCTTCAGTGGGTTCGAATACAACCAAGAAGACAACCAATATGGGGATTGGGACGCGGTGCGCGCGAGCGAGGGGGCAGCTAGCGTTGTTTGGGTAGAAAGCGGGGCCTTTCGTGGACAGGGAGCCTCACGACATTCGTTGGATGCTAGCGACGTCAACACCATCGAAGCGCGCTTGCAGCGTTCATTCTTAATCTCGGAAGATATCTTCCTCCAAGCCATGATTCGGATCCCGGACCTGGTGCTTAACTCCGGCGTCATAGTCTTACTGGAGTTATTTCCCCAGACTGAGGGATCTACGAAGAAAGTGTCGTTGGATTACAAAAAAGACGGACGCGTTCAGATTGTGAGCTCGGCACTTGGCGGCGTGACGACCTCTGAAAGCAAAGCGCTCGGAGAGCACCTCGGCAATGGCGAATGGGTATGCCTCGAGCTGCATCTTCACCTGAACAGCGAAGCTGGATATGCGCGCGCCCTGCTAGACGGAACCGAGCTTGCACGAACGCCGTTTGGAGACACGGTTTCTCCAAGCCCTGCCGACACTCTCTTGGTTGGACCGCTCTTTTTTGATCATTCGGCCGGCGACCGAGTCAGCGTCGACATTGATGAAGTTCGCCTCACTACCGCCCCTTCGCCCTGCCCCGCTCCCAATTGAGCGGCGAGCCGGAAGAGTCACCTGGGTGGACCTGGGGCCGCTCGGGCAGGGGCAAGCAGGTAGATTTGGTGAGAGCTCTCGGCGTGCAACGGTGCACCGTCAAACGCACCGAAGGCCCCCTGCGTGACGAAACGTGCGGCGGCGAAGTGGAAGGCCAGTTCTTGCGGAAACCAGATGCGATGCTGCAGCGTCAAAGTTTCGCGCACCAGGCGACTGGTTGGCTCGACGAACCGGGCTTCAATAAGCTGCAGCTGGGTAAGCGGGTCGTAGGAGAACGCTTCTTCGTAGGCGAGCATCTGCCCGCCGGGGCTCAAGCACGCACGACCGCGCAAGACCTTGCCAGAGTGGAACGTGAGCTGCGCGACGGGAGGCATCAGGACGTCGAAGAGAAATGCGCCGCCGTGCGCGAGGTGCGCCCGCACGGTGGCAAGCGCAGCCTGCATCGCATCTGGCGTTTCTAGATGCATGAAGACGTTGAAGGGCGCGATGACGGTTGGAAAGCGCCGACGCAAGCGCAGGGTGCGAATATCGCCCTGACGGTATTCTAGGCGCCCAGGCAGGCGCGCGGCCTGCTGCTTTGACCGCGCCTCAACGAGCATCGGGGTCGCGAAGTCGATGCCGACAACATCGAGTCCGGCAGCCGCCAGTGCCCGGCTGATGCGGCCCGTACCGCAGCCAAGCTCAAGCACTGGACCGCCGATTTGGCGGCAGAGCGCTACATAGAAGCGACGGTCGGCGGTAAGGTGCCGGTAGCGGCGTGCGTAATAGGCGCCATTTTGGTAGTGAGCGAGCGCCGCGGCATCCGCCTCGGAACCACCTTTTATGGACTGCGATGCGCCATCCGCTCTCCCGGGAGACGTGGGCACGGCGTTGCGGACCGCCACAGCTAGGCCCGCCTCTTTGCGGTGAGAATAGCCTCTGCTAGCTCGCAGAAGCCGACACCAGCTTCGCCTTCTGTGACGAATGCTGGCGTTTGCGGCAGCTTCGGCAGGCAGGCAGCAACGTTGGCCACACCGACGGACAACGGAAACGCCGCAAAGGCAGCCGCGTCGTTGGGACTGTCGCCAATAAACGCCCATTTATTCCAGGCGACGGGCGCACCTCGCGCACGCTCGTGCCAGTTAATGAAGCCGGTTGCCTTGTTGAACGGGCCGGCAGCGCCTCGCGGCTGACCATGCAGGTGAATGCTTGAGGCGACCACTTCAAGCCCCTGGTCACGCAACCATTGCGCAAGGGCGGTCTGCTGCGCCTCGGGGACGCGAACATACTCACCGATATCGAATGCGATATCGATACGCCGCGCCCAACTGTCACGCGTCGGCTTCAGTCCCGGAAAACGCGCAAGGGCCTGGTTAACAAGCTGGGTACGACGGGGGGTCCAGGCGTCCGCAGCGGCCGCCTCGAGCGCACTTGCCGATTGCACTTGGCGGACGACGTTGGCGGCCGCGGCACCCTTGCGCGGGATGGCGTCTTGCTCTGCGGGCGCGCGCCAAAAATAGCCGGCGCCATTCTCGCCCACCGCCCCTAGCAGCGGCCACTGACCAAACCACACCTCGGCGAAGCCAAGTGGCCGGCCGGTAACCGCTACCAGTGCAATCCCCGCGTTCGCCAGCGCTCCGAGCGCCGCATACGCGGCGGACGTGAGCCTACCTTGGGTGGTCAGCGTGTCATCGACATCAAAGGCAAGCCCTTCAAGCGCCGCCAACTGCTCCTGGGCGAGGTCTCGGAGAGGCAGTGGTTGCATAGCTTGCGTGGGCTTACGACCAACGCCGACGCCGCGCCACTCGCCCCAAGTAACCAGCCATAGCAACCCATGCAGACACCCCGTGGGGCTTCGTTAGGCTCGAGCGCGGCGCCACGAGGCCCACCCCACGCATGCGGGAAGGCAGCGACCTTGCTGTGCCGGTGCCCTCACACCGGGCCCGTTACAAACGTTGACGCAGCGTCGCGTGCATGGCTGCGAGCGGGAAATATGGTAGCTTTCGTGAACTATGTTAAGCGGCGCCGCCACCGGACGACGCCGATGCCTGGCTGAAGCATCTAGCGCTTGACGAGTGTGTCCGCAGATAGAAAGTTACCAGTTATGCCGAATTTAGGAATGGGCGAGCTGATCGTCATTTTGCTCATCGTGATGCTGATTTTCGGCGCCTCGCGGCTACCGCAAATCGGCGAGGGATTGGGTAAAGCGATTCGTGGCCTGAAGCGTGGTCTAAACACTGACGACGATATCGACATCACGCCGGCGGCCAAAAAAGAGCACGCAGAGCAGGTGCCCGAGCGTCTGGCGCGCAATGCACCGGCTACGGAGCACTCAGGCGTCGACGATACAGTACCGGCGGACATCCACGAGCCCCGGAAAGACCAGATCTGACACCCCCGTCATCTGACGGTGACAAGGGGCACAAGCTATCGAGAGCGCAGACGCGCTCCGACCCCGCATGCTGGCACAGCGGCAGCCGGCACCGGCAGGCTTAACCGAATCAGCCCTATTCGACTTGGGCGCCATGACCCTTCGGCGCTCACCAGAACCTTGACGTAGGCCGAGCCTCAAGTACCCTTGGGCGCCCAAGACTTATTCCGGGATAGCTCAGTTGGTAGAGCGGTCGGCTGTTAACCGATTGGTCGCAGGTTCGAGTCCTGCTCCCGGAGCCAAAAAAATCCTGCGCTAACCGAAGCACAGTTTGGTTTACAGAAAGCCCTGACGGTAACCCCGGTGGGGCTTTCGCTTATAAGCGCCAGGGCTACGATAGAACGCGGACGACAGGAG
>SLQV01000064.1 GCA_007131285.1 Myxococcales bacterium | reverse complement strand
CCCTCCGCGGGCCCCGCAGCCACGCGCGCGTCGGGACCCCGGCCCACCTGGACGCGCCCGCCGTGCGCCCGCTCCCGGCCGCCGCCGGGCTCAATCTATTCCTTCGCCGTATTAACAACCGCTGTCTAGATAACCGCTGTCTAAACAACCAAGATATCTTTTTCTTTAGCGGCTACAACTTCGTCGACCTTGGCAGTACCGGACTGAATAGCTTCGTCGACGCGCTTTTTAGCACGCTCACACTCGTCTTCGCTCAGACTGCTGTCTTTCTGCAAGGCATCAAGGACGTTGCGGGCATCATGGCGGGCTTTGCGGATCGCAATTTTAGCCTCTTCACCAAACTTTCGTGCCAGTTTTACCAAGTCTTTACGACGCTCCTCGGTGAGCATCGGCAAGGGAATACGAATGATTTCACCGTCGTTTTGCGGATTGAGCCCAAACTCGGACTCGGTCACTGCGCGCTCGATAGCCTTGATCAGTGCTCGGTCAAAAGGCTTGACCGAAAGCATTCTCGGCTCCGGCACGGAAATAGAAGCCACCTGTTTAAGCGGTGTGAGCGCTCCATAATACTCCACCCGAATATTGTCGAGCAAGCTGGCGTTGGCACGCCCTGTCCGCAATCGAGCCAACTCACGCCGAAGCGCCTCTATGGCCTTTTCGCTGGCACTCTCTAGCTCGGCAAAAACTTCTGTTTCCATCACTAAACTCCTTCGTCGTTGATTTGCTCAGCGTAACTATTTGAGGGGCTCTTTTACGCGAATGCCCCCGAGTAGCCGGGATTGAATCCCGCACACCCTCTCTCAGAAACCTAGAGCTGCGCGCCGGGCCCCAATCTCCGCTTGCTTTCTACGCTGCAATTTTTTTGCGTGCCCGACCCCCTGAACGCTTACGACTCAACCACCGATGACGGTCCCGATATCCGGTCGCTCCTCGACGACACGACGAATATTCCCACGTTCCTTAAGCGCAAACACTCGGACCGGAAGATTGTTATCCCGGCACAGCGCAATGGCCGTGGCATCCATGACCCCAATGCGCTGTTGCAAGAAATCATCATAGCTAATGCGCCGCATAAGTTCCGCGTCCGCGTGCTTCTTGGGGTCACGATTGTAGACACCCTCAACCTTTGTCCCCTTGCATAGCGCCTGGGCATCGATCTCCATCGCTCGGAGCGCCGCGGCGGTATCCGTAGAAAAATAGGGATTGCCTGTTCCTGCAACGAAGACCACCACGCGTCCTTTTTCCAAGTGCCTTTGGGCCCGGCGGCGAATGTAGGACTCAGCCACCTGACTGACTGAGATGGCACTCATGAGCCGCGTGACGACGCCGTGCTTTTCCAGCGCGTCCTGCAAGGCAATGCCGTTTATAACTGTAGCCAGCATCCCCATGTAGTCCGCGCTGACCCTGTCCATGCCCGAAGCGGCACCCTTCAGACCACGAAAAATATTGCCGCCACCGATAACGATACCAATCTGGCAGCCAAGACTGTGAACGTCACCAATTTCTTCCGCGAACGTGCGGACGGTGGCGGGGTCAAGACCGTGACCACCGTCTTCACCGCATAGAGCTTCACCGGAAATTTTGAGCAGTATTCGCGAAAGCACGGGAAGATATGTAGCACGAGGCCGGTACACTTGCGAGCAGGGACGCAGGCGCTCCACGTCGCCGGCAACGCCACCGAAACCAAGCAGGCTCAGGGCAGAGAATCCGCTCCACACATCATATGAGATAAGACGGAGCCTACCATCGAGGCACGCTCCGTCTTATCGCTCTTCGCGCACACACCACGCGATATGTGACCGCTAGCAACCCAGCGACCGCGCCGAGCCTAGCCCTTCATGGTCTCCGCCACTTCCGCGGCGAAGTCTTTCTTTTCGACGGCAATGCCTTCACCAAGCTCGTAGCGCACGAAGCGGCGAATGCTGATCTTCTCGCCGAGCTTCGCGGAAAGCAGTTCCGAGGCACGCTGCACCGTCTGGTCCGCTTCGACAATAAACGCTTGATCGCAGAGACAAACTTCACCAAGCCATTTATCCACCTTGCCGTCGAGGATCTTGGCGATGGCTTCCGGAGGCTTCTCCTTGCCCGTCTGCTTCGCATCCTCCGCCATCTGGCCCTGGAAAATGGCGCGCTGTGCCGCGATGTCCGTCGCCGGAACTTGCTCACGCGAGACGTAAACCGGTGACATCGACGCTATCTGCAAGCAGACATTGTCGACAAACGCGCGAAACTCCTCGTTGCGCGCCACAAAGTCGGTCTGTGAGTTAACCTCCACCAGAACACCGATGCGATTGCCCGCGTGAACGTAGGACTGGACAATGCCATCTGCTGCGATTGCGCCTGCACGCTTCGCAACCTTCGCTAGCCCCTTCTTTTGGATGATCTCAATGGCTTTGTCTTCACTGCCCTCTGCCTCTTGAAGGGCATTTTTGCAGTCCATCATGCCCGCACCCGTGCGGTCACGCAGAGCTTTAACCATCGCTGCGCTAATCTGAGTCATGGTCTCTCCTCGAATCTTCTACCGAAATTAACTGCACTCGTGATCAGGAACGGAGGAGACACCCGCCCTACGGCAGCCTCCTCCTGACAGCGCCAGCGTCTCTTATCAAAACGCGGGGCGCGAACGGCGCTCAGCCTAGGCGTGTGCGTCTTGGGCGGCGCGAGGCCCCCTTGGGCCGCGACCGCGGCTAAACTCGACTTGCACGCCTCCGGTTGCCTCAGACGCGTATTCATTACGCGCGTGCGAGCGGCGGCGCTGAAGCCCCAAGACACATGCGTCGGCAATCGCCGAGGTGATGAGGCGCGTCGACTTGATCGCGTCGTCGTTACCCGGAATCACAAAGTCTACGTTCGACGGATCGCAATTGGTGTCGGTAAGCGCAATAATCGGAATGCCAAGACGGTTGCCTTCCTTGACCGCGATGTGTTCGTGGTTGGGATCGATGACGAAAAGCGCTGATGGCAAGCCATTCATTTGCTTGATTCCGCCGAGGTAGCGGTCGAGTTTTTCACGCTCGCGGGTCATCATGAGCGCTTCTTTTTTGGCAAAGGCCGCGAAGGTGCCATCTTCTTCCTGGCGCTCAAGCTCACGCAGGCGGTCAATACTGGCGCGGACGGTCCGAAAGTTAGTAAGCGTACCACCGAGCCAACGGCCGGTGACGTAGAACTGTTGCGCGCGAGCGGCCTCTTCGACAACAATCTCCTGACTCTGGCGCTTGGTACCAATAAAGAGCACCGAACCGCCACGCGCGACGCACTCGGTGGCGTAGTTGGTGGCGCGCTGGAGCATGTTCCAGGTTTGATCAAGGTCGACAATATGGATTCCGTTACGCGCTCCATAGATAAAAGGACGCATCTTCGGATTCCAACGCCGCGTCTGGTGGCCAAAATGGACGCCGCAATCGATGAGGTCGTGCAACGTGACGCCGCCTTCGCGTGCAAGCTGCCCAGAAGCGCTATCGGCGTAGTGGCCGACGGCTGAAGGTGCAGCGCCGGCGTTTGCTTCCACGGGACTTGCCTCAACGGGCGCGGCCGTGGCTTCGGTCGGCGCGGCTGCGCCAGTTACGGGAGTCTGTTCGTTATCGCTCATTGTCTCTTGCTCCGGTTGTCCACCCGCCGCCCCGACGCCCGTCAACCCCGGGGAAGGGGCACCGAGACGGGACATCCGGTCACGCGCACATTCAGCCAGACCGAACCCTCCAGAAGGCCCTCTGGCAGCGTCTGGGAACCAACCTCTGGCGAGGCGGATCTCAGACGTCCTGCCCGAGTAGGCAATCCGCATGCGTTTTGCGAAGCTGATTCTTGTGCACACAGCCGTAAAAAGCGACGTGCTGATTTCGAGTACGCAACGCACCCGGCGGCATCTCCATACCGCGGCGAGAGGGTAGCACATTTGATGCGCACGCACATCTAGCAGGGTGCTATCGTATCGACGCTTTGCTGGACGTACGTCATGCTACCTAGATGACAGAGCGCCAAGACGTGCTCGTGCTCGGAAGTGGCGCTGCCGGGTTAGCAGCGGCGCTTGAAGCGGCGGCGTTCGCCGAAGTGACCGTGCTGACCAAAGCACAGCCCGATGCCAGCGCGACGGCGTGGGCTCAGGGCGGTGTTGCCGCTGTATTGGACCCCGGCGATACTTTTGACGATCACATCGCTGACACGTTGCGTACGGGTGCCGGCCTCTGTGACCCAGCGGTCGTCGAAAGCATAATCACCGCCGGACCCGGACGCATTGCGGCCCTGCGGCAGCTGGGAGCGCGCTTTAGTGAAAGTGAAGGCAACGCGTCCGGGATGACAGCGGCCCTCGCACTTACCCGCGAAGGCGGCCACAGCGCACGGCGGATCGTCTACATGGGTGATCACACCGGACAGGAAATCCATCGTGTGCTGTGGGACGCCGTCCGCGCGCATCCGCGTATTCGGCTCGTCAGTAATGTGATGGCCATAGACTTTATCCGCGCCAACGACGGCAGAAGCGCGGCGCGCAGAATGCAGGGCCCTGTGGTGGGCGCGTACGGACTCGACGAAGCGAGTGGCACCGTCCGCACCTACTTAGCGCGAGCCACGGTGGTAGCCACCGGCGGTGCGGGCAAGGTCTACCGCTATACATCCAACCCGGATGTCGCCACGGGCGATGGCATTGCAATGGCTCACCGCGCGGGAGCTCGCATTGAGAACATGGAGTTTTTCCAGTTCCATCCGACCTGCCTTTACCACCCTCAGGCAAAGAATTTCTTGATATCCGAGGCGCTCCGTGGCGAAGGCGCCCGGTTGCGCCTCCCCAGCGGCGAGGCATTCATGGAGCGCTACGATGCCGCGGCAGAACTTGCTCCGCGTGACGTCGTGGCACGCGCCATCGACTCAGAACTCAAACGCCTGGGTATCGACTATGTGCTCCTAGATATTACGCACAAGCCGGCATCCTGGCTTAAGGCACGTTTTCCAACCATCTATGCGCGATGCCTGGAGTTCGGCATCGATATTGCGCGAGAACCCATCCCGGTGGTGCCCGCGGCGCACTATCTCTGCGGTGGCATTCAGAGCAGCGTGGATGGACAGACCCATGTACCGGGTCTCTGGGCAATCGGAGAAGCCGCCTCGACGGGCTTGCACGGCGCAAATCGCCTCGCATCCAACTCGCTGCTCGAGGGACTGGTCTGCGCTCATCTCGCCAGACAACCCTTGCAGGCTTGGCTGCGGACCGCTTCGCAGCCACGCTGCGCACCCCCGTGGGACCCGGGCTCCGCCGTGGCGAGCGATGAAGCGGTGATCGTGCATCACAACTGGGATGAGCTGCGTCTCTGCATGTGGAACTACGTCGGCATCGTGCGCTCGGCCAAACGCCTCGAGCGCGCCAAGCGACGCATCGACATGCTGGAACAAGAGATTCGCGCTTATTACTGGGCCCACCTAGTCACGCGCGACCTGCTCGAGCTACGCAACATCGCCCTCATCGCCAGCTTGATCGTCGACTGCGCCGCCCGCCGCCGCGAATCGCGCGGACTCCACTACATGGCCGACCACCCGCTGCCAGACGCCGCATATGCAGCTCCCACGCAAGCCCGAGCAACGCCGGACCCGTGAGGTGCCCGCCGGCCGCCGCCCAAGGACGTGCTATCCCAAATACGCTTCGACTTAAGGTTGAGCCTCTACCGCCCTGTGTTTGCGGCTGTGTTCGCCGCGCGCCTTCAATCGCTCACGCACGCAGGCCGGGGTCCCGGCGCGCGCGTGGCTGCGGGGCCCGCGGAGGGTCTCGGGGGGACCCACAATTGGGTACGGAGCTGCGCGCAGTGCCCAATTGTGGGGGG
>SLQV01000150.1 GCA_007131285.1 Myxococcales bacterium | reverse complement strand
CGGGCTGAGCCATCCCCTCAATGAGCCTGGTGGACGAAAGCCGCGGGAAAATGGGCCTTCCGTGCGCGGACCCACCCACCCCACCATACTTACTCCAGGCCCATTTTCCCGCGGCTTTCTACGTCTCGACTCAATGAGGGGATCGCTCAGCCTTCCGGGAACTTAATTTCACAGTGTTCGGGGTTTCCGTTGAGGGGCGCGTGCTCGACAAGCAAGCGGTGATCGACGCTGCGTATCTCACCAGCAGTCACACCGAACGCCGCGACCGATGGTGCTTTCCCGATGCGGTCTGGATGCGAATCAAAGCGCTTTTGAGCATGTGCGGGGTCCTGTGCCGCATCGCACGATATGCGCAGCCGATGGTCCGACGGGAACAGTGAACTATTTGCAGTCTTTCCGTCTGCGCACGCGTTTCGACCCGCAAAGAGAACTAGCAGTTGGCTATCAAGGACTCGGTCGCCAGACTTGGGCATGAATCCAAGAGAAGCAGGCTCTCGAGCGTGCGACAAGCCGCAGCCGTATCCTCGATATCGATGTCCTGCTCGTCAATCTCGGAGGTAGGGCTCCTCCAGGTAGACACGTCGGCAGAGCGCCCACTTGCTGCAATCTCGAGCACGAGCGCGCCACGGTCGTTAAGCGGCCACTCTGCGCACAACCCTCCCTCCGCGCCGATTGAAAGCTGCGGCATTGGGTTTTTCTGGTCCGTCAGAAACAGACCAAGAAGCGTTTGTGCGCTCTCGGCCGCTTCAGGCGCAAGGCGCCTGAACACGCCTAGCTCCGGGTCGACTTCGAGTTTCCGAAGAGCTTCAAGACGCTGTTTGATCGCTTCGCGCATGTTAGTGCCCTTTTTAAGTTTGGGATGCGCAGGATCCAAAATCAAGCGTTTGGCCTACACTTCTCTCTGCCCATAAGCCTGTTGTAGGCAGGCAAGATATACGCCACGGCTCCCTGCGACTTGCCGCCTAGGGCATCCGCAAGTGCGGGTATTGGACGTTCGGTGCTCCTCAAGTCAGACGGGTTGCATGTGGCGTTCGAGCCAGGAGGTGATGCTTGGGAGGTCTTTCCGGGCAATGAGCAACGCGTGCAGGTGCAGAACCTCGCGCAAAGTGAGATAAAGCGTGCGCATGAGGCGGGCCTACTTGGCCAAGCGCGCGAGTAGGACCTCGTGGTCCCGCGTCACTTCCTCGATGGCGTCGCGCACGGCTGGCCGCAGCCCAACGCGCTCAAGATATGCCTGCGCCGCAGCCGTAAGCACGGAGGCAAACGTTCGCCCCTCGTCTTGCGCTAGGCGCTTGAGCTCGGACAGGACGTGTTCGTCCATCTTCGACGAGAACTTCACCACACCTCAAAGTGTTCCGCGTGCTTCGCGAGGCGTCAAGACACGTCACGACGTGGCCTGTCGCCGTTCCCCGAGGTCTGAGCGGACGCGCTTCTGCGGGGGGGCGCAGCGTGAATCCTTAATTTTGATACAGGACGAACACTTAATGGGTCCACGACGCACGGGTTAGGGTCGTGGGTGACGCAGCCGGCGGCACCAGCGGACTAGGGCGAGGATGCTTACGCCAACCAGCATGCCAAGGGCGACGCCGAGGGCATCGTCGCGCACGTCCACAAGGCGCGGCGTGCGCCCTGGCGCCGCGAACTGCACCACCTCGGTGACCACGGCGAACGCCAAGAGCCCTAGTGCCATACGCCAGGTGCGCCAGCGAGGGCGCAGCAAGCGCAGCGCAAGCGCCAGCAGCGCGAACAAGAGAAGGTGCGTCAACCCGAAGGTGCCCGACCGGTGCTCAAGCCAAATCAGCGTCTGATTTGGCCAGTGCAGCTCCCTTCGCAGCCCCGCAAGCCAAGTATTCGGCAGCATCGCGACAGCCAGCACCGCGGCTCCCAGTGCCGCGCCTACCCCTATCTTCACCTTGCGTGCCCAGTGCATCAAGCGCCCCAACGCCGCAGCCTTCACTGCGCCTGCCAACCACACAAGCCGCGTACGTTGATGCGCCCAGCGATGGCCAGAACGTGTGGCGGCCACGGCCGAAGCGCTCAGCTACTACAGACAGTCGGGACGTCTTTGGTTGATGGCAAGCACCCTGGTTTGGCCCGCGTCGTGTCTATCCGGACGACGACGGTCTCTGACGTGAAGGGGCAACGCTTACCGATGCCGCCTCCGGCGCTTGGACCATCCTGGCAGGAGACGGGCTTGTGCGGCGATGATATCGCGATATGATATACACATGCGAACCTTGGTGGAACTTCGAGACAGCCAGGTTGATGCGCTGAAGCGGCTCTCGGAGCGTACGCAAGCGTCCAGGGCTGAGCTGATACGACGCGCCGTCGATGCCTACCTGCAAAAACAGGAAGCGACGGAGCGAAGCGAGGGGCTTAGGGCTGCATTTGGTTGCTGGGCGGGGCCTTCGCCGGATGCGCTGGACATCGAAGACGCAGTGCGCCGCGAGTGGGACCGCGAATGAAGGCGTTTTTCGATAGCAACATCCTGATCGATTTTCTTAAGGGCTTTGAGGAGGCCAAGGTAGAAATCGAGCGCCACCGCATCAGGCAAATTAGCCGAATTAGCTGGATGGAGGTGCTCGTCGGTGCTGTCCGACATCAAACAGGGGAAAGCGCGTCGTCCACCGAGAGTGCCACGCGCGCCTTTTTGGACAGCTTCGAATGCGTGGAGCTAGACCGAGCCGTTGCCGATCGGGCTGTCGAACTGCGCCAACGTTTCAAACTCAGGCTCCCAGACGCCATCATTTGGGCCTCAGCCCAAGTCGAAGATGCGGTCCTAGTCACGCGCAACACCCGCGACTTCCCCGAAGCCGCTGTCGATGTCCGGGTGCCCTATCGACGCTAGACAGCCACAGCCATCGACGTTGCGCGCGAACAAGGCGTCGCCTTCACCCATCCAGTTCATGTGTTCCGAGCTGCTGTTGGCCGTGAGGTCGAAATGCCAGCGGCCATCCGGCCTGGTGACGCGGCTTTCACCGTTTAAGTCGAGAACCAATGGCGAACACCACACTCGGGTTCCGTCGGGTCCAACACCTTCCTTTGAAATTCCGTAGCTGAACACGGCTTCGCTCGCGCAACTTTCGAGCCGGCTCAGCAACGTGGCCGAGCACATCTCGCCGTCGACCTTCGTGCAAACGGGTGCGTCGTGGCCGCTGTATTAGTCGCGCAGGACTAAGAGCCGGGCGCGGCCTGATTGCAGCCGCCGCAGTGCTGCGAATCCAAAAAGATGTCGGTCTCACACCCATTCTCCAGGTCGCCGTCACAGTCTTGAAGTGCCCCAGAGCAGACGAGGGTCGATCCGGGTGGCGTGTGCTGGCCAGCTTCGTTTTCGGACAGCTCTTGCGCGCCGCCGCCAGCCGGTGCAGGCATCTCCGCTGCTCGCTCCAAGGATTCGGTACTCGTGCAGCCCGCTGACTGGAGGGTGGATGCAGCCAGGCCAAGGGCCGCGGCCGCAAGCCACACCGCACATACGGCACGCTTGTTGGGCGTGCGCATTTCGAAGCGCCGCGATTCAGCTGCAGCTTGGCGCGCGGTAGCTATCGACTTCATTTAGTACATTTAAGCCGAACCTTAGTGTAAGGCTCGTTCCGCCAGCGGATGTGGCCGTCGTGAGACCTCAATGTTTGGGTTTGGAGACCGTGATCCCCTCACTTCATTCAGGAGGCCACGAGACCTCGCCGGGTAGCTCGCCCAAGCGCACCGTGCCCGTCGCAGCAGGTTCCAGTCGACCTAACTCGCCCCAGCGGTTGGAGCCCCAACATAGGATTTGGTGGCTCTCTGTGAGCCCGCATGTGTGAGATTGGCCGACAGCGACATCGATGATGCCCCGAAGCGGATTTCCTGTGCTTGGGTCCAAAACGTAAGCCAGTTGGGTTCGGTCTTGTCCGGGTGAATTTAGCGCATCCGATCCTGGAGTCGTGCCCAACTGGTGGTTGGTGTTTGGTCCGGAGCACACGAGGTGACCCGAACTCAGTCTCGCGCACAAGTGCGCGCGGAGTGCGGCGAGTTGCGCGATGCGAGGTTCCGGCTCGTCTGCGGTGACCGGAACCGTGAGAGAAGGTGCCGTACTTACCTGAGTATTCCAGCAGTTCACCCTTCCGGTATTAGAGAGAAGGCATGTTCCTCGAGCCCAGCGTTCAAGCTGTGCAACGGTGGTGGCCCAGGGTTCTTCGCCTGTCGGCGATAGCACCGGGACGACGCCAACCTCGTAGACGCCAGGCTCATTTTCAACTCGACCCAACATGCCTGAGAGGCCAGCGCAAGCAACACCTCGTTCGAATCCCACGCACATGCTGCTTGTGCCGACAACCACGTGGGTTGCGCTCCCAACCACGACGCCGGAGGCTGTGCGTACAAGAGCTGGTCGCGAAACCGCACTTGCGGCGTCGTATTCCTCGCCCAGTCCGAGGTGCCCTCTCGGATTATGTCCCCAGCAGGCGACGCGCCCATCACGCAGCAAGGCACACGTTCCATATTGATTTAGGGCAAGGGTTTCAGCCCCCGTGAGATAGGCCCCGTTGGAGGCGGCATCGGTTCCAGCGATAGCAACCACCGGTCGCGCGAAGTGCTGGCTGTCACCGTTCGTGCCCGTGCCTAACTGCCCGTATTGATTGGTGCCCCAGCAGAAGACTCGTCCGGATATCGTGAGTGCGCAGGAGTGGTACACGCCGCTGGCTATTTGAACGACACCTGTCAGCGGCGTGTTAGGGGCCGTGAGGACTCGCTGGGGTACGGCTGTGAACTTCGGCTTAGTCTGTTCGTCATCGGGTGGTGCGATGACCTGGGTACCCCGAATCGGTTCCTCCTCGCCTTCAACACCGCCGTTCCCATTGCCCAGTTCACCGCGGTAGTTCAGGCCCCAGCAGCGCACCTGCCCAGTACCGAGCAGGGCACATGTAGTGCTGTACCCAGCGCTAAGCTGGATGGGCGCACTACAACGGCCATCAATGCAGGCGTGGGTGCAGGGCTGGTTGCAATCGCCGCAGTGCTGTGAATCAAGAAAGATGTCGGTCTCGCAGCCGTTCGCAGGGTTGGCGTCGCAGTCCTGTAGTGCGCCAGAACATGTGAGTGTTGATGGCGGCTGCGAAGTGACGTCAGCGCTCGTTTCGGCGGGTAACAACGCATCAGCTGCAGCCGCCGCCGTTCGCGTTGCGCCTGCGTCGACACGCGACTCGGCGCCTGCGCACCCCGCAAATATGAGAATGCACGCAGCAGAAACACGTGCTCCGAAACGCGATGACGAAGCGCGCGCCCCGCTTGCTTTCTTCAAAAGGTGTCGTTGCACTTTAGGATATTAGCTGAGTGCAATAGCTGAGCCCGTCCGGCTGGCCATTTAGTCACATGCCCGGCCCGCCCTGTGCGCGAGTTCGTAAGCTGGGCTACGGTTTCGGCGCCCGGGGATAAGGGATGTTTCTATGGCTTTGCGGGACAGCAGATGAAGATTGCCATGATAGGCACGGGCTACGTGGGGCTTGTCTCCGGCGTGTGCCTGTCGGACTTCGGCCACCATGTGGTCTGTGTCGATAAGCTCGAATCCAAAGTTGCCCAGCTACGAGCGGGTGAGGTTCCGATTTACGAGCCTGGCTTGGCTGCTGTGCTCGAGCGCAACGTGGCGGCAGGGCGCCTGGAGTTCACCACGGCGCTTGCTGAAGCCGTAGCGGCCGCAGACGCGGTATTCATCGCCGTGGGTACCCCTGCTCGCCGCGGTGATGGCCACGCGGACCTTACCTACGTGATGGACGCTGCAGAGAAAGTGGCGCAGGCGCTCAACGGGTACACCGTAGTGGTGACTAAATCTACTGTGCCTGTTGGCACCAACCGCACGCTGGCCGGCGTTATGGCCAAGGCCAACCCCCAAGCGGACTT
>SLQV01000025.1 GCA_007131285.1 Myxococcales bacterium | reverse complement strand
TCCCGCAAACCCTCCCCCACTGTACCTCGAAAGGGTGGCCTAAAGCCGGCAAGCGGAGTCCCAACGCCCACTTGCTTCTTTCCGCAGCGTTTTTGCTTTCTGGACCCCCTGAACGGTTACCTAGCCGGCATGGGGCGTCGTTGCGCGTGAGCCGGTGCCCGCGCGACGCAAAGGCCTCGCCTGAAACGCGAGACACAGCATTGTTCACCAGGCGCCTAGATTAGGCCGCCACCACTGGCGAGCGTCTGCACCTCCACTTCAGGCAGAAGAATGTAGCCCACATCTAGCTCAGCCTCGAAGCCATTGTGTTGGCAATCTGGTCTGGCATCGTCGTCGCCCGTGACGACAACACTGAGGTTATAGTTGCCATTGAGTGCCGCTCGAATACCGAGTGCCTGTGCTGTTTCATTGGGCAGAGAGATAGCGAAATCTCCAAATTTATCGGTCACAGGGATGGAACACGTTTCAGTGCTGGTCGCAGACTTACCCTGCCCGAGACAAAACAACTGGAACCCTCCACCGCTGTTAGACAAAGGCAACCCCACTAGCGCTTTGTCGTTGCCGTGCCGAGGCCTGTCTGTCCAGAGATAAAGCGGCCAGGTGACATCGGTGAATTCCGGAACAGGTGCCATGAGCGCGTCGGGAATCTGTGTATGTCGGGTAATAAGCAGGGCCCCACCCTCTACGCCTGAATCGGCATCGTAACCGCCGAACACCAGCATCAGGTCGTCATCATATCGGAGCTTGCCACCAGGATCGGTTGGAGTCACCGCGATATCTACTGAGCAAAATATCGCTTTTTGGCCTCCGGGCACCGTCAATAGCGGTTCGATATCCTTAACCTGCTCAACCCGCGCTTGGGTATATCTGTTTCTCTTTTTCAGGTTCGAACGGTCGTCATCATCCACGTGGGCGTCTTTTCCAGCTACCCATTCGCACGCGTTGGTTTGCGGCTCAAAGTCCACGGTGAGTTTCACCGAATCGTCGGGGGTAAGCGTGGAACAAAGAACCTTCACCGGGCAGTCCTCAAAGGAACGTGTTCCGGTTTCCGCCTCGCACGCATCGAGCGCATTTAGTTGCTGCGCCGTCAAATTGACCAGGCCATCGACCTGCTGGTCTTCCGCTGCGCCATGGCTCGTACCGAAACTCTCCGCATCCGGTGTTGTCGCGTTCGCATCGCTCGCAGCACCCTCAACCTGTTCGCTCTCAGCCCCCTCACCGCCCGCCCCAGACAACGCCTCCGAACATGCCGCAACGCCCCCAGCCGATACCACAGCCGTCAACAACACGACTAGGCTTCGCTGCCACTTCCCGATGACAATTCTTATCATTCATTCGATGATCATGAAACAGACGCACGAATGCAACTACACTCCCCCACTTTTTCGAAAGCCGCATCCGAGTTGAATGCTTTCGCAGCTGGGAAGCTGCCCTGAGCGCGTTCAATGGGCGAGGCATGCAAAAGCCGTCTGCTGTGGAACGCACGCGGCGTTCTGGCCCCCCCGCACGCCGCTTTACGACACTTATTTTAAGAAGCCACGTGGGGAGCATTCGGGATTGACGCCTGAACACTCAGGGCATGCGCGTAGAATGCCCCTGAGCACTTATCCCTCGAAAATCCGGGGCAAATAACGCACTTAAGCGCCCACTGATGCCTTGGCGCTCTTTTGCATGGGATTGAGCATGATGATGGCAGACGCAAGACGCTGACCATTGATTTGAATATCGAGAGTGTGTGGACCGGGGTAAAGGCGTCGCGTGGTTGTGGGCGCGAAGCGATGGGTCTTTTTCAGAACCACTGTTGTCCCCGGGCTTAGGACAAGTGTTTTCCATTTGAAAACTTTAGTAGAGCGCTTATTGCCGGCACGAACGAAATGGACGCAGTAGTCGACAACGAGACGTGCGGGCTCGCCCGCATTCGAGCATAACGTCAGCGTCAGGTTTGCGTGCTCACCCGGGTCCAGCGCAAGGGGAGCTGCGTTTAAGCTCGCTTCGATCTTCTGATCTGGCTGGAATCCTAAAAGGTCTAGCGCGCGGGGGTGACCGGCCTTGACCAGAGTACGCAGGCCGTGACCAAGGATCCAGCGCCGGGCGGGCGTGGCGGTGCGGAGCCAACGCGCGGCTAGGTCAAGCACGAGCTCCGGGTGGTCTTTCGTGATGTCGTTTAAGTTATTGGCCACGGAACGCTGGACGTAGGCCACGGGATCGTCCTTAAGCGCTTCTAGGATGGGCAGGATTGGCGATGGGTCAGCGATCAAGGCATGGAGTTTCGCGCCCCAGGGCAGCCGCGGCCTCACGCCTTCCGATGCAAATCGCCGCAGATGTGGACTGGGGTGCGTGGTCAGCGTGCGCATGCGGGCAAAGGTGCGCAGAGGCTCGCGGAGCACGAAGGGCCGCACCGCAAACTCGGAGGTAAAGCGTTGGGTGAGCGCTTCCATCAGTCGAAACGAGTCCTCGAAGTGATCGATCCCGTAATCGGCGATAAACTGGCCGATAGGCCACTGTATGAAGCCGCCATTGATCGGCGAACAGGCGTCGAGTGCCGGCGGAAGCGACCGCTCGAGGATGCACAGCGCCTCCGGCACGTGGCTCGGCAGGCGAGCGCGTAGGCCCGCAGAAAGCGCGCGGACGCGGTCGAGCATTTCCAGGGCATCCATGCCTTGGCTCGCGTCCGCCACAAAGTCGTCGAGCGCAAAGGTGGGGAAAACGGCCGCCACCTGCCGACCTAGGGCCCAGGCCGCTTGTTCACCAAAGTACTCTTTAAACTTCATTGTTGATTCCCGCGCGGAGGCGCCGCGCGCGATAGACCCGGGGCCGCCGCGCATCCGCCAGTCTCGTCGACCTCTGCCAAGCTTGCATTCGCCTCGTATCCGCTCGCGCTCCGACGATTATTACGTGACCGCATCGACGCGCAAGTGGCCAACGGCGTTGCTAGACCATGCGGCGCATCGGCGACTTTCGAAGATTTAGAATAAAGCGGTTGAGCCTGGTCGGCGGCCAGCCACGACGGAGAACGGGTGGAGCGGCGCGATACCTGCCCTGAAGCACGCGATCTTAGTGCGAAATGTGTGCGAGAAGCGCATCTTAGGGGCACAGAGGACCGACCTTCCTGACTTGGACGGCTCAGACGTGTCGTGCGCGTGCGCCGGTGCGGGCGTGAACATGCCAAGCATAGGAGAGCGTGAGCGAGCGACCCGCCATCAGGGCTGCAAAAGCGTACCAGAGCCCGAGCGGGGAACGTAATGCGTAGGCGATTGCCGCAACGCCGGAGAACGCAGCGAAAGCGAGCAGCATCGCATTACGCAGGGTACGGGCCTGACCTGTACCGAGGAAGAGGCCGTCGTATACCCAGGCAGGCGCACCGAAAAGCAGTGCCAAAAGCAGACCCGGAAGCAGCGTCAGCGCGGGCGTCATAAGTTCAGCTTGGGTGGTTAAGAGACCAAGCCAAAACTCCGGCGCGGCGCTGAGTCCTGCCAGCGCGAGCACAGCGATAGCGAGCGCCACACCGAGCACCTGGCGCACGCGTGCACGCAGCGCTGCGAACTCGCCCCGAGCCCAATGCACGCCGGCGTAGGTTTCAAGGGCGTGGGCGGCGCCATCACTCAGAAACGAGACAAACGAAAAGACACGCAGCCACAGGCTCGTCGCCGCAAGTGCCAACACGGACATCGAGGCGCTCAGCCGCACGAGCAGCGCACACGCCGTGATGAGCACTAAGGTGCGCACGAAAAGGTCGCGGTGAAACGCGAGCAGTCGCAGGAGACGCGCTAGCGTAGACCCCAACCCTAAGCGCGGCGTCCGAACCGACTCCTTTCGGATTCGCTGATCAACTTGCCTGCCGCCTTCCAGCGCCGGCGCTGGAAGGCGGCGCTGTGAGAAAAGGTGCGCGATGTAGAGCGCCCCAGTGCTGGTGATCAGCGCTTGCCCCGCGGCTGTCGCGAAACCTGCACCGGCCGCGCCCAGACCCCAATGCAGTACCAACACGATGTCGAGCAACGCGTTAAGGCCGTTGCCCAACACAGCAAGCACGAGTGCGGCACGGGAGTGCCCAAGACCGAGCAACCAACCTAAGATGACGTAGTTGGTAAGCGCACAGGGAGCGCCGAGGATACGCGCGTAGAAATAGGCGCGCAGATCGCCAACAAGGCTCGCGGTGGGCGAGAGGGCGTATTCCCCCAGGGTGAGAATCCAGGGCGCGCACATCAGCATCAAGAGACCGAAGCCAGCGGCCAAGACCAGATGGTCGCGCAGGGTATCGCGCACTTGGCGTCCGTTGCCCGCTCCCCAAGCTCGGGCGGTCTCGCTGGTCACGCCCATGCGCAGGAATGCGAGCGACCACAGCAGGTAGTCAAAAATCAATCCGGCCAACGCCGTCGCCGCCAACGGCTCGGGTTCGGGCAACCGGCCGAGCACCGCGACATCCGTCAGCGACGCCAGCGGAATCGTGACACTGCTTAGCGTATTGGCCAGCGCCAGGGCCCAAAACGGGCGAAGCTTCGGCGCCCCGGGCACCTCGTCGGTCATAAAGTGCTTCTTCCACATCTCACGCGAAGCCCCAAGCCCATTCGGGTCGGCAGCTCGGCCCTGGACCCAAATCTTAGGGGGAACGCAACCAAGCGCGCATGCATGCCCGGTCCCCCCGCAGAGGCCGCAAACCCGGTCGACTCGAAACGCCCCCCCCGCCGACGCCCCCTGGGGGCAAGCAGGTCAGCGAGGGGTGGCGATGAGGCCGCGGTGGTCGGCGGTGAAGCCGGCGTCGCGGAGGACGATGGGGCGGGGGAAGGCGCGGGCGGGCTCGCCGTTGATGGTTTCGATGCGTAGCTCGCGGCGACCGCGGACGAGGGCTCGGAAGGCGGCGATGCAGGCCGCCTCGGGGGCATCGTCGCCGAAAACGAGCAAGTGTTTGCAGGCTTTATCGGCGTAGATGAGCAGGCTACCGTCAACCAGGATGACGCGGGCGCCGGAGATGCGCTTGAGCGTGCCCGGCGGCGCGGCGGCGGACTGAGGCCAGGGCAGCAGCCAGCCGTAGGGGTTCGCCAGGTCGACCGCCGCCAAGCGCACGACCTGCGCGGTGGCCGGCTTGTCCTTGAGCGCGCGCAAGCGGTCGACCGCGCCCGCAAGCGCAAACTGTTGCCCGCCAAGGCCTTCGGCGAAGTAGCCCCGTCGCACCTTGCCGCTCTCTTCCATGGCGCGCAGTACCGGCAGCAGCGCGCTGAAGCCTCCCGGCAGAGACTCGACCGTGCTCACCTCTTTGGTTACCAAGCCGTAGCGTTCGAGCAGCGTGAGCACGTGGGCATGCAGCCGCTCGGTCGGGCTGCGGCGGGCGTCGCCGAGGTCTGCCACGCGGCTCCAGCGACCGCTCGCCACACGCCAGTCGCTGCCGCCCCTGCCAGAGCGCCGCTGCCCGCTCCCGCGTCCCGGGCCGCCAAGCGCCGTTCCTCGGTGCAGGTAGGCCCGCAGCGGCTCCAGGGTGTCATTGGTCACGCGGCCGAGCCAGACCAAGCGCCAGAGCGCTTCGAGCACCTCGCTGCGCGTGCTCGGCTTCAAGGCCTGCTCAAGCTCGACGAAGAAGCAGGCGCCGCGGTTGGCGAGGTGGGCTTCGAGCTTCGCCGCAACAGGGTCAGCCTCCATCTCGCCAGCGACCGGCTCAAGGAGCTTGCCCACCTCCCAGCGCCGGTAGAGGGCAATGCGGCCGTCGGTGAGGCCCACCGGGCCGCGGCCAACCCACACAAGAAAGCCCTCGGCGCCCAGCGCATCAAGGGCTGCCGGCTCGAAGCCCGCGACCCGCGCCGGTAGGATCGAGCGCTCAAGCTCGCTGACCTGAAGCGGCGCGCCCTCCAGCTGCACAATGGCCGCCTCAAGCGCCCGCGTCCCTGCCCCGCGCGCGG
>SLQV01000143.1 GCA_007131285.1 Myxococcales bacterium | reverse complement strand
CTTCTTGGTCGCGGCTGCGCAAGGTGTGCGCCACGCGCCCCAGGGCACTTGCGAGCGCGTCGAGCACGCCCTCGAGCTTCGGGTTGTTCATCTCCAGCGGCCCGTAGAGGTCGGCTGACTGACCGAAGTGGCGCGCTGCAATGTAGAGTTCCAGCAGGTAGGCCGGCGAAATGAAGGGCAGCGTTTCGTCTAAGGTCGCGCCGAGCTGATTCTCGGTGATGTCCTTAAGCGCCAGGCCAAAGACCTGCGTGCGCACGTGCACGAGCACCTGCACTACCGCCATCATCGCGTCGTGCGCTTCCGGGCTCGACGAGAGCAGCACCAAGCCAGCCTCGCTCAACCAGCCACGCATGCGCTGCTCCCAGGCCTCACCACGGCCCGCACACAGCACCATGCGGTGGCCACTGCGCTCGGTGGCGCCCGGGCCAAAGAGCGGGTGCATGCCCAGCACCGACGCCCGCGTGCTCGCCAGCATCGCCGCCACCGTCTCGCCTTTCAGCGAGGTGACATCACACAGCAAGCCTGACTCAGGCACATGTGGGCCCACCGCTGCAATGACCTCGCCCACGCGGTCCATCGGCACGCTGATTAACGTACACTCGGCCGCCGCTGCCGCCTCCACAGGCCGCAGCGCCGTCATCAAGTCCGCCTCAAGCACCTCATGGCCAAGGTCCCGAAAGAAGCGCACAAACCAGCGGCCCATGCCACCCGCCGCACCGATCACCGCAATGCGCCTCGGCTCCACTCCTACTGCCGCCGCTTCCATGCCCGCCGAGGCTAGCATACCGCCCGAGCACCCCGGACAGCCCAATGGCAACGTCATCGTGTCATGTTGAAGAACGTGGGCGCGTTGCTCTTTACCTGCGTGCAGACTCAAGAGGAAGACTTCGCGCCTGCAAGCGTGGCTTGCCTGGCGAATTCGTCGGCCGTTGCAGGCTCGAGCGGCACGACTCCCGGTTCGGAGACCCCCGTGATGCTACTCAGCACCCCCCTTCCAGGGCTCACCCGGCAATCTGGCTACGAGCTGTGTAAGAACAGCCTGCATTGCCGCGTCAAAGTCCCACGTCAATCCAGGGCGTAACAAGGCCTCCATGTCTCGACGGAAGTCCGGGCGCCCCGCTTTCTCGTTCAGGTTTGCTTCGAAAAGCGCCCGGGTCACCGCATGGCCGCCTTCCGCCATATAACGATGGAAGCACCTGATAAGCGAATCGGCGTCCACGACATCTTTCCCAAGTGCGAGCCACAGATCGAAGAGATCTCGGCCCTTCTTCCGTTGATAGAGCGCACGGAGCTTGGTTCCGAGAAGCTCGTCAATAGCGAAGCTCGCGATGTCTGCTTGGCCGCGGAACCACTGGCTATCGACCGCAAATGGCACGCGCACCAACCCAAGTTCCGCGAAGTGCTCGCGCGAGTTAATCTCGATCTTTAACCGCATCTTAAGCGGCGGGCTGTCTTCCGACTCGAATCGATAAACGAGGTTGACGCGTCCATCCTTGAGCTTCCTCTGTGGTGTGCCAAGCCATGGATCCAAGACGCTGCGAACGAGATCGAGCGTCTCGCCAATGGGTCCCGGTTGTACCTGAACGAGGTCGATATCTTCAGAGTAGCGCGCGGCCGGTCGGAGATGGAGCTTGTACAGAGCCGTTCCCCCGCGGAACGCAAGGCACCTGGCAATCTCGGGCAGCGAGTACAATTCGACAAGCGCCCGACTTATGACGAGGTCCTGCTCCACAAGGGAGCTTGCATCCCAGGGCGCTTCCTTTCGCCACGCTATGATGGCTTGCTCGGGAATCATACGTCGGGCTCCACGTCGGTGTTGATAGCAACCTGCCAGCGAGGGTCTTTGGCAGCGCCTTCGCTGCCTCGCCACGGGGCGAGCGGCACCGTGAACACTCTGCTTGCCGCGAGTACCTCGTCCAAACGTTCGGCGAGTTTGTGCCGCTCGACTATTTCCAGCAGGTAGCCGAGACGTTGGACCCAGGCGACGGGCGAACGGCGCGCTTCCGCTACGAGCGCGTCGCCATCGATGGACTCCGCGAGCTCGGCGAGCACTGTCGCGACGTTGTCGAGGTAGCCGCAGCGTTCGGGATACCCGACAAGCTCGAGCGCCGTGGCTGCCGGCGTCGCGATGCGGATAACGCCCGCAGGGGTATTTCGCTCCACCACCGGCGTATCAGCCACCTCCCGGCGCGCGACGAAAGCGACCCGAACGCCGCCACACGCTAGGCGACGACGCGCCTTGGTCACCATCACCTGAAACACCTGTGGCTTCTGGTGCGCGGCGCCATAGTAGGCGGCAGCACTTAGCAGAGCCACGTAGTAGGGCTGTTTAAGGTGTGCCATCAGCTGCGGGACGAAGTGGTCTGCTGGCAGACACCCCAAACGCCGATACCTGGGCGGGACGACGACATGAAAGCCTCGAAAAGGGTCAGCGATGTGTCCTTTATCTTTCAGGCGACGCAGTTGGCCCCGGACCGCCGGCAGCGATTTGCCCAAAGCGTGGACAATATCCTCCGTGGTGAAGGTGAGCTTTCCGTTCACTTGAAGGTTTTCGATGTAGTCGGCGGCTGCGTTCACTGCTCGAATATACTTTCAGTGACTCTGAACTTGAGTCACGGAAAGTTTATGGATGCAAAGAATAACACTGCGCGTTACTTTTTGCACTCTTCCACTTCGCCCGCCCCCGTAAACGGGGCCGCTGCTGGCAGACTACGCCCGTGGTAACCTAAGGATATGGAACCGGCGTTCAGGGTGGCCGACCTTCGGGACCAGGGTGCCGTGGATAGCGATGACGCTGCTTCGTCGACGCCCGCCGAACGCCTGGCTCTGCGCGCGTCATAGCTGAGGGAACGAATGCGCAACGACGCAAGTGCTCGGGCCGCGGCAGGCGACCTACGGTAGTGGGGTGCCTTCGGGCGGGGCGTCTACGGGGGGGAGTTCGGGGTGGGCGTCTGCAGGTGATGGGCCGCGTTCGGCGGCGGGGCCGTGGGGCTCGCCGAGGGGCAAGCCTAGGTGGGGGCGCGTGCGCGTCGGGCGCACTAGGAAGGGGCGCTCTTGGCGGGCTTGGGCGTCGGCGGCGCGGGCTTGCGCTTCGGCGGCTTCTATCAAGGTCGCCTGGCAGCGGAGGGGGGCTTCGCCTTTGGCGGGACGCCGGCGTGTGTAAGTTCCGTCGGCCCCTTGGATGCGCGTCTTGACGTTGTCGGCGAGCTGAACCGCCAGCATATCGTCGACGAGCTGCCGCTTAATCGCCTCATCTTCGATGGGGAACATCACCTCCACCCGGCGGTGGAAGTTGCGCTGCATCCAGTCGGCAGACGAAATGAAGACGTCGCTGTCGCCTTGGTTCGCAAAGTAGAAGACGCGGGCATGCTCAAGGAAGCGGTCCACGATAGATATCACGCGGATGTTTTCGCTGAGGCCGGGGACGCTACCCCTTAAGCAGCAGATGCCGCGGACGATGAGGTCTATCTCCACGCCCGCGTCTGAGGCGGCGTAGAGCGCTTCGATAACCTCCGGGTCGACGAGTGAGTTCATCTTCGCGATAATGCGGCCGCCATTGCCCGCCTGCGCATGCCGCGTTTCGCGCTGGATAAGCGCCAGAATGCGGTCGTGTAGGTCGATAGGCGCCACGACGAAACGCTGCCATTCGCTGGGCACCGTGCAGGAGGTCAGCATGTTGAAGAGCTGGGTGGCGTCTTCTCCGAAGACCTCACTCGCAGTGAAAAGCGAGATATCCGTGTAAATGCGGGCGGTGCTGGGGTTGTAGTTGCCGGTACCTAGGTGGACATAACGCACCAGCCGACCGCGCTCGCGCCGCACGACGAGCGCTATCTTGCAGTGTGTCTTCAGGCCCACGAGGCCATAGACCACGTGCACGCCCGCCTCTTCTAGCGCCTGCGCCCAGATGATGTTGTTCTCTTCGTCGAAGCGCGCTTTGATTTCCACCAGCGCGGTGACCTGCTTGCGCGCTTGGGCGGCGCGAATCAGCGCTTTGACGATGGGTGAGTCGCCGCTGGTCCGGTAGAGCGTCTGCTTGATGGCCAGCACATCCGGGTCAGCGGCCGCTTCCTCGATAAACTCCACCACCGGATCGAAGCTCTCGTAGGGGTGATGCAGCAGAATATCGCCGCGCGCAATCGCCTCAAACACAGAGTGCGCCTCACGAAAAACGCCCAAGCGCTGCGGCTTGAAAGGGCGCTCGTGGTGAGCAGGCTGGTCCTTGAGCGGCTGGGCAAGGGCACTTAGGCCCGGCAGATCCAGCGGTCTGCGCACACCAAAGGCAAGTTCGGGCTCAAGGGAGAGCGCCTCGCACAGCAAGGCGAGCCCTTCCCCCGTCAGCGTGCGGTCGTGAATCAGGCACACCGCATGTTCGTGATGGCGACGCAGCACCTCTTCCCGGATGCTCTCCAGCAAGTCGTCCGCCTCTTCCTCGTCGATGCTGAGGTCGAAGTTGCGCAACACACGAAAGGGCCAGGTGCCGAGGCACTCGAACCCCGGGAAGAGGCGCTTGATGTGCAGCGCTATCACCGCTTCGAGCGGAATAAAGCGCGCGCTCTTCGTGTCCACGGTACGGGGCAGTGCCACGACGCGCGGCAGAATCGTAGGCACGGTCACCACGCCAAACGTTGCCGGGCGCCCCGTACGCCCTTCGCCGTGTTCCGCTGAGGGCGTCTGGCCAACACCTGCCGGCGCGCTCCGCGCGAGACCGCGCGCAATCAAGGCATGCTGTTCAAGTATCACCCGTGATTCGGGCAGATTGCCGCCCGCACCCGTGAGCTGACACAGCAGCGTTAGGCACTGATTGCGCACGTTCGGGAAGGGGTGGCCTGGGTCAATCGCCAGCGGCGTCAGCAGCGGGAAAGTCTCGCGCTCGAAGTATTCCGCCACGAAGACGCGCTCGGCTTCCGTGAGGTCGTCGCCCTGGACGAGCTCCACCCCCGCCTGCGCCAGCTCCACACGGATGACGTCATGAAAGTGGTCATGCAGGCGCCGCAGCATCGACGCCGCCTGCGGCCCAATCAGCGCGAGCTGCTCCTGAGCGCTCAGCCCGTCTTGCGAGCGTTTATCGCTGCCATCAATCACCTGACCGCGCAGCCCCGCCACGCGCACCATGCAGAACTCTTCAAGGTTCGAGGCCGTAATCGCAGAAAACTTAAGTCGCTCAACCAGCGGCACACCCGGGTCCAGCGCCTCCTCCAGCACCCGCTCATTGAACGCCAGCCAAGACAGCTCACGATTGATCAAACGGGGCTCGGCCGCGCCCCATCGCACAGGCGATGCACCGGAAGGCGCTGGGTGGATTGCGCTGTCGCGCCCAGGCTCTGCATCCGCGCTCTGCGTTCGGGCGTTTATCTGGTGGCTATCTGCCAAAACGACGCGCTGGGATACCGCAGGCGCGCGCCCCATGTCGTCATCAACCGCGCCGCCAGCCCTCTCATCATGCGCGGAAGCGCCACGGTCGTCGCCGGGCACCGTCGTTTCTGAGCGTCTATCGGTATCTGACAACCCTACCACCTTCCTTCAAGGTGCCACAGGGGTTCACGAAGGTCCACGGCCCAGGACCAATCGGGCTACGGCTGTCTTGGGGGCACGCGTGTTTTTCAAGGTACCTGGACTACGGTGCTGCGACGCAAGCCAACGCACCCCGCTGCGTACGCTCCGGGGTGTGGCAGCCCATCAACCTCACCTCGAACGTGAAGCCGAGCATCCCACTTGCACCACTACTCACCAACGGCCGCGGGGCCACGGGCGCTAGGGACACGACGCGAGCGTGTCGATCCATTCGGCAATCCACGCGGCCCCTGCGTCATCGATACGGCTAGAGCCCACGCTGGGCATGCCCCAGCGGTCTCGCCGTACCATCCGCGCGTGAAGCATCGATTCCCCCGCACTACCAGGGACCAAGATGCGCGGCGAG
>SLQV01000107.1 GCA_007131285.1 Myxococcales bacterium | reverse complement strand
TCGGGGGGACCCACAATTGGGTACGGAGCCGCGCGCAGTGCCCAATTGTGGGGGGCTCCGGAGGGTGCGCCTGCGCGCCCGTGCCCCCCGCGGGCCCCGCAGCCACGCGCTCGCCGGGACCCCAGTCCACCGGGACGCGCCCACCGTGCGCCCTCTCCCGGTCGCCGCCGGGCTCAGTCTGTTCCTTCACCGTATTAGGTCACTGGTTTCTAGCGGTTCCAGTGTAGCTATTCAATACCTGTCACCGAGTGGGTGACCGAGATATAGGGTCGCATGGACGCCAGGGTTCTTGGGTAGGCGTGCTTGCGGAACCGCTCCCGCACTCCCTTTCGCCTTGTCTCCAGGCTATGAGCTGCGGAGCCCTATCGCGCTCTCGTGTTCGGCTAGTCGCGGTTGGTTTCCGCGAAGAGCACTTCCACGAGGCGCGCGAGCGGTTCGAAGCCGACCTCGAGCAACATGAGCCGCTGACGCAGCGTGCTCGGCTGCTCAACACGGTGGAGCATGTAGAGCGCACGCTTAAGGGCCTCACGCAACGCTTCCGGCGCCGCAGAATCCGCCAGGACTGCGTAGCCCGACAGACCGCATTCATCGAGGTCAAGCAAGCGAGCGTCGATGCCTCCGGCACGCGCGAGAACGGGTATTGCGCCAAAACGCAAGGCCAGTAGCCCTTCAAGACGTCGCGCCTCGGATTCGCCGCTGAGCACGACAATATCGGCAGCCGCCACAAGCGCAAGGTGTGCCGCTCCCGGGGATGCGGCTGCCCCTGCTACGCGCCCCGGGTGCGCCTCCTTCAGGCGCTCAATGAGGCGACCTAGCTCTTCTTGTTGCCCATCCCACTCGATAACGAGCTGGGCGGAATCCGCCAGGCACATCTCCGCCACCAGTTCGACATCTTCCAACTTAAGCGTCGGCGCATCGCCCAACACCGTTGGCAGTAAGACAAGGGGCGTTGCGTCAGGCGCAATATCGAGTTCAAGGCGCCGACGAATCTCCCCCTGCGCCAGCTCCCTGCCGCGCTGGTCGAAGGCATCGAAACGGAAAGCCAAGGCCGCGGATGTTGACGGGTTAAAAACCGCCGCATCGATGGCGTCGGGCATCGACACGATCCACTCCGGGCGCTCATCCTTTTCGAGTGCGCCTAGGGGAAAATGCGTGAGAGCGAGACATAGATCGAAACGCTTGAGCTGATCGGGCAATGTCGCCTTGGCGAGCCCCAACGCTTTGCGCAGCGGCGCGGCCTTGCGGCCTTTGAGCATATCTAAGGTGGCAGCGTTCACCAAGAGGAGTCCCTGCCGCGACTCACCTTCACGCTTGCCCTCAGCGAGAAGCTGCGCGGCGTAGGCCCCGACCGGCTCGAACGCCAACACGAGTTCCGGCGCATCCGCGAAGCGCGACACACACGCAGCGAGCGCGCGCACCCGAAGCGGGGTGTCTAAATCGGCGCCGTCGGTTGCATGCAACAGGGACAGCGCCACACCGGCCGAAGTCGTACCCTCGAAGAGATCAAGCCGGACCTTGTCCCCTTCCCCTTCGACCTCTATGCCCCGAAGACGCTTAGCGAGTGGAAGGTTCGGCCAACCGCTTGCGACTGTGCTGCCAGGTTCAGCGCTGATGAAGGCCACGACATGGGTTTCGTGCCCCGCCGCAGCGAGCGCCTTCGCTAAACCGGAGGCGTAGCGTTCCGGCGCGGAATCGAAGGCTGAATCAGAAAAATTTTCTGCGAAAAGGGCGACGCGCATGTTCCACTACGATAGCCAAAGCCTCGCACTTGAGCCACTCCGCCGGGAAGAAAGTCCCAACGTGGAAGCGATGGGCCCCTACTGCATTGCAACTTCAACGCTCGGCGCACCCGCCGCTGACGTCTTTCGCTGGCACCAGCGCAGAGGAGCATTCGCGCGGCTGACGCCTCCCTGGGAGGATGTGACGGTGCAGCGCGTCGACGGAGCGCCGTTAAAAGATGGCACCGAGGTCCACCTTTCGATGAGGCTGGGGGCGCTGCATATGCCTTGGGTGGCCCGCCACGAGGGGCACCGCGAAGGCCGGTGTTTTCGTGACATCCAGCAACGTGGGCCCTTCAAGTACTTCGCCCACGACCACCTTTTCGAAGATGTGGCGGATGGCTGCCGCTACACCGACCGGATCGAGTTCCAGCCACCCCTCGGTGCGCTTGGGCGTCTTGTGGGCGGCGGCGTACTGCGTCACAAGCTTGCGCGGATGCTGCGTTATCGCCATGACACCCTGGCGTGGGATCTAGCGCGACACGCCCAGCTTGTACTGCCACGTAAGGTAGCAATTACAGGCGCTTCGGGCTTGATTGGCTCGCAGCTGAGCGCGACACTCAGCACCGCGGGTACGGAGGTCATCCACCTCGTGCGGCGCGTCCCCCGCGCACCCTGGGAACGCCGGTGGGACCCCGACCAAAAGCTGCTTGATCCCGAACACCTGAGCGATGTGGACGCGGTCATTCACCTAGCCGGGGAGTCCATCGTTGGTCGCTGGTCGGCAGCAAAGAAGCAGCGTATTCGAGAGAGTCGTATCCGAGGGACAACCCTGCTTGCAGAAGCGCTAGCGAGCAACCAGCGGGCGGGGCGCGGCGGCCCCGGCACGCTACTTACGGCCTCTGCTGTGGGCATTTATGGCTCGGATCTCCCGCTTGATGCGGCACCCAGCGATGAGCACTCACCACAGGGCACGGGCTTTCTGGCGGAGATCGTCAACGCCTGGGAGCAAGCCACAGAGCCCGCCAAGCAGGCAGGGCTACGCGTTGCGCACTTGCGCCTGGGAATTGTGCTGTCACCGAGGGGCGGCGCCCTGCGAACCATGCTGCCGGCGTCACGGATGGGCGTGGCCGGTCCTCTCGGTAACGGCCGTCAGTGGCTGTCATTTATTGGGCTTGATGACGCTATTGATGCGTTCCTTTTCGCCTTGAGCGAGGCAACGCTCTCGGGCGCCATTAACGTCGTTGCACCGGAGGCTGTCCAGCAGAAAGCCCTGATGGCCAGCCTCGGACGCGTCTTAAACCGCCCCGCGTGCCTGCCATTTCCGGCCGCACTGCTGCGCCTGGCCCTCGGCGAGGCAGCGGACGAAATGCTACTCGCTAGCTTAAACGTGAAGCCGAAGAAGCTACTGGATGCGGGCTTCCGTTTTCGGACCCCATCCCTGGAGGCAACGCTGCGCCACAGCCTTGGACGCTACGACGCGAAAGCCGAGCACGCAGCTGCCCAGTCGGTGATCGCCCGCTAACTGGGCGCCTGGAAATTCAGCTGGAACCTCAACTGTGACTTGAAGGAGCGCGCCGAAGTTGGCAGAGACATCAGGATGCACGCAGAACTTCACACACAATCCCTCAGCGCCCCTGATGCAAACCCTAGTCACTGGGTTGCCTTGCTGCATGGCATCATGGGGGCAGGCAAGAATCTGCGCACACTGGGTCAGGGCATCGTTGCGGCGCGCCCCGACTTCGGGGTGGTACTCGTCGATCTCCCAAACCACGGGGAGTCGCCAGATACAACCGAGCCGCCAACCCTCGCAATCTGTGCAAGGGAGGTAGCGCGGACGATCGCCGCGCTGCCTGGGCCCTGCAGCGCCGTGGTAGGCCACAGTTATGGCGGCAAGGTCGCACTCAACCTTTTGGACGAACCACCTCCCAGCCTTCGTACAGTGATCACGCTCGATTCGTCACCGGGCCCACGCAAGCGCCATGAGCTCAAAAACGATCTCTTCACGGTGATCGAAGCGCTTGAGGCCGTGCCCTTTCCGCTGGAGAGACGCGAGGCCCTTGTGGAGGCTCTAACGCAGCAGGAAGTCGAAGTGAGCACAGCGCGTTGGCTAACGTCCAACCTTTTACCGGGTCCGTCGGGTTTTACCCTCCGGATCGAACCCAACGTGATTCGCGCGATGCTTGCGGATTACTTCGGCTCGGATTTATGGCATCTAGTGGCCGAGCCACCGGGAAACGTCGCCGTGCATCTCATCATCGCTGGCGGGTCCATTTCCTACAGCGAAACCGAGCGAAGCCGCGCCGCTGACCTCGCCGCCGCGGGCGGACGGACGCACGCCGAGGTCATTCCGAAGGTGAAGCACTGGCTGCACGTGGAAAACCCGCAGGCCACATTAGACGCGGTGCTGAGCGCACTGGCTTGAGGCATGCGCAGAGGGAACCTTTCCGCTGCGCGCCCGACCCACCAAGCTTTATATCGGCGACGCTAAACCTTGAGGGCAGCGCGTGTAGGCACCTGTGCCACGGTGTGGAATGTTTTCTGCACTCCTTCGAGATATGCGGATATTCCGTTTCCCATCTCTCGGGTGCTGGACGCTTCCGGGCAGCCGGGAGAAATGCCGGCACTTGCCGCTTATCGCAGCGCTGGCTGTACTTTCTAGCTGTGTCGCGGCCCCGCCCGACGCCCCTCCAACGGTCCCCACGCCGGGGAGCACGGAACCCACGCCCGGCAATCAAGCCGCACCCATTGCTGGTGCGAACGCTTCCCTAAACGTGAACTCAACCAGCAACGACGCCGAAGACGGCACCCGTCTCTTTCGCCGCTATCAGGAACCCGTTTTGCGCATCCTGCCGTTAGAGCCCTGCATTCGACAGACAGCAACGCGTCAGGGCGACGCCCCTCCCGCCGACTTGCTGACGCGCTATCTCCAGCTTCAGCCCAGCGTCATCGACGACGAACTAAGCCTGTGTCGCCAGGACTCGACGAGATACGTGGACTTTCGCCAGCAAGACAGCCGAGCCTTATCAGACTTGGCGCAGTGCGTTGCCGAGGGCGTATCGAGCAATTCGCCCCTCGGCTGTAGCAGCCTACCCGACACACTGGTGGCAGGCTGCACCCGAGTCTTCATGTCTACCTGGCGCGACGCCCAAAGCCTCCGCCCTGCGTGCAGTGAACCGACGTAGAGACGTAGGAATCCGCGGGCGCCAGCAACAGCTCGCGCACCTCAATGCCCTCGAACACGACCCATTGAGCGCAAGCTTAGTGCCATTGTAGGCTCGCGCTTTCCCCCCCGAGACGCCTCATTTTAATCGTTATCGTCTAGAAACCTGCACGCGCTTCTCGCAAAGATGTCGCTTTTATCAAAGCAGCGTACCGTCGGAACGCCCGCACCGTGCACCCTCGCTCCGTCGCGCCCGGAAAACGGCCAGCTCAACCTTGTTCTTCAGCGTATTAGTATGCATCAGCTTAAGGTTGAGCCTCTACAGCCCTGGGTTCGCTGCTGGGTTCGCTGCGCGCAACAATCGATCACGCATGAAGGCCGGGACGTGCCCACCGTGCGCCCTCTCCCGGCCCCCGCCGGGCTCAATCTGTTCCGTCAGCGTATTAGTATGCGGCGGCGTAGCCCGCTTCGCGGGTGGTGTCGGCCACGGCTTCGAAATGTCCGTCGGGCAGGAGCCGTACGAGATGCGCACGACCTATCGTTCCCTGGCCGCCGTAAGATACGGTTTCGACGGTATGGCCAAGTGCGCTGAGTCCCTCGCGCAGCGAGGCATCTGTACGCGCCTCAACCAGTACCTTGTCGGGCAACCATTGGTGATGCAGCCGGGCCGCACGCATCGCGTCGCTGGCTTCCTCACCGGCCCCGACAATGCTTTCGAGTAGCTGAGCGACGGTGGTAGTGATCGTCGAACCGCCCATGGCGCCAAGGGCTAGATGGACCTGCCTGCCCTTGAGCACCAGCGTTGGCGTCATCGAAGAGAGGCTACGCTTCCCAGGAGCAATGGCATTCGCTTCGCCTTGTACAAGTCCAAATAGATTGGCCTCCCCCGGCTTGGCGGCGAAGTCATCCATCGTGTTGTTGAGTAACACCCCGGTTTCGACGGCCGCAAAACGACTGCCGAAGCCCTGGTTAAGGCTGTAGGTATTCGCCACCGCGCTGCCGTCCGCCGCCATGACGGAAAAGTGGGTGGTCTCCGGCGACTCCGGACGCGCGCGACCGGGCGTAAACCCTTCAGCTACAAGCGTTGAAGTTACTGCTGTCGAGGGCGTCGCCGCAGCGAAATCAATCGTGCGGGCGCGTTCTGCAAGGTACTCCGGTGCAAGCATACGCGTCAGGGGCATCTTGACGAAGGCCGGGTCGCCGAGCACCTGATTGCGGTCGGCGTAGGCCCGCCGCGCAGCCTCTAGGTAGACGTGTTGGCTGAGCGGGTCGCGCCAAGGCTTGCTCGTAGGCTTCTCGGCGAGCATGCCAAGCATCTGACGCAATACAACGCCCCCGGCAGAGGGCGGTCCCATGGTAACGACTTCCAATCCTCTGTAGGCGAAGCGCAGAGGCTCGCGTAGCTCGGCACGGTACCCCGAAAGGTCCGCTGCGGTCCATACGCCGCCGGCAGACCGCACCGCAGAAACCAACGATTTTGCGACCTTTCCACCATAAAAGCCCAGCTTTCCGTCGACGGCAATACGTCGCAGCGTCGCAGCCAAGGCGGGTTGGCGCCAGAGCCCACCTGGCGCCACCTCAGCGCCCTCAGCGGTCATATAAAGCGCCGCGGTGTCGGAATATCCGGCAGCGTGAATCGCCGCAACACCGCGCTGAAGGAGGATCGCGTGGGCCTCATCCACAACGTGCCCATCCTCGGCAAGCACGATGGCGGGCATCAGCAGCGCGTGCCACGGCAGCCGTCCGTAGCGGCGATGCGCCTCGAATAGCCCGGCCACGGTTCCAGGAATACCCGCCGCAAGCGGGCCCACCAAGCTCTGCTGTGTTACCTCCCCAGCCTCACCTAGGTACATATCACGGCTGGCGTCGGCTGGGGCCGACTCCCGATAATCGATGGTCACGAGCTCTCCATTGGGATCGCGCAAGACCATAAATCCCCCGCCACCGAGGTTGCCGGCGCTGGGGTGGGTCACCGCGAGCACGAAACCAACGGCAACCGCTGCGTCGATGGCCGAACCTCCTTGGGTCAGGACCTCAACTCCCACCAGCGACGCATGACGCTCAACACTCGATACAGCGCCCCTTTGTCCACGTGCCAGCTCCTGCAGACCCGTCCCGGCACCCGGAACGGGCACCGCGAGCGCAGCCGCCTCTGATTGCGGGTCGAGTGCGGGGCTGCGCACCTCGCCCACGCCACCGCCGCAGGCACCACCACATGCCAGGCTGAGTGCGAAACCGTTGGAAAGCGCTCGGTTAACGCTGGCTAAACGGGCTACTTTTCTCGCACATGGTGCGTATCTGACCGAGCTGCCGGGTCGCGTAAGCATTTCGGAAAAAGCCCTGGAGCAGGGAGCGAAACGATCGAATACATAGAGGATTACGGGCAACGACTTAAGTCGGACCAGCCCCCAGACGAAACATGCGTGCATGCTTGAGAGCTGGCATCGACGCCTATGCCGGTCAATCCAGATGTTTGTTTAGGCGCAGGGTTTCACCCGGCTGGAGCACCACTTTGAAGGAGTGTTTCTTTTCGTCTTTCGTCACGAAACTGACCGTGTGTGTCCCCGGCGCTAACTTAAGACTGAATATCGGTGTGCTCCGACCGGTATCTTTGCCATCGATAAACACCCGCGCGACCGGCACTGAGTTGACAACCAAGGTTGCAGGCTCAGCGGATTCGGCTGGGACAGCTGAGGATTTGCTCGGTCGTCGTGAGGCGGGACGGGTCGCCCGACGGCGCGTCGTGCTCGGCGTGGGCCTGGCCTTGTCCTTGACTTCCTCCGGCACGTCAGCCTGGGGCGCATCGTCTTCATCCTCCGCCGCCGCCTCGCTCGGCGCGGGGTCGGGATCGGGATCGGCGGGAACCACCGGCACGCTTGCCTCGTTACTGGCTTTGGCGTCTTTAGTGCCCTGATCTTTGGCTCGACCCACATCGGCACGTGGCACAAGAGCGAGCTCGACAAAGGCATTGCCATCTTTCGGAACGATCACCTCGCGTGTCGTGCTTTCGTAGCCCTCGGCGTCGATGACGATGAAGCGCGAACCAGCAGGCACATTCTTGAGCACGAGGGGCGTCGTACCCCTAAGCTCGCCGTCGATCTCGACACGCGCTGTCACCGCTGGCATCACACGAATCGTGATCATGCCCGACGCGGCACCGCCCAGCACCGAGTTTAGAATGATTGCAAGCGCACCGAGCACGGCGACGCCGAAGAGTACGAAGAGCGCCTTACGGGAGCGAAGCGCGGGATAGCGCGTTCCGCCAGATTGAGGTGAGGCCGTACGCCAGTTGTCTGAATCTGAGCCCGCGGCGCTTCGCTTCGAGGCGCCAAGCGAGGCCGGCGGTGGCGCGTATGCCTGCCCTTGCAATTCTTCGTGCTTAGCCGTTTCTTCATCGCGCTGGGAACGACCTAAGTACATGGGAACGCCAATACTTCCGTCGGGGCGCGGCAGCACCGGAAAGGGGAACTCGCTCGATGGCGTGACCGCACGCTCTTCTTCATCCAAATCCTCTTCCGCGTTGAAGAAGATCTCGGTAGATGCGGTCGCGATATCATCGACGTCGCTGTCTCGCGGAGTTTTCGCGCGCGCGTGACCTTCGGCCGGTTCGTCGACTGTAGGGCTCTCCGTGACTTGCTGTGCCGCCTCCGCAGCGGGTAGAGGCGTCACATTCGCCACGGGAGCGCCGTGGGCACTCGCCTCGCCTCGCGCGGGGGGAAGGACGGTCGCGAAGGCATCGAGCATCGACTTCTCCTGGTCCACCTCCTCAACGAATGAGCGCTTCATCCACGCCGACATCTTCGAAACGCCGAAGGGCTTCATCTGGGTCGCAAGGCAGTGCTGGAGGTCGTGACGCATCTCACAGGCAGACTGGTAGCGATCATCGGGTTCCCGAGCCAGCGCCTTCATCACGATCTTATCGAGCAGTGGCGGCACGCCTTCGACAACTTCAGAGGGTGGCACCACATCAACGGTACGCACCTTCTCAAGCGTCGAAACATCGCTCTCGCCGAGAAAGAGCCGCTCGCAGGTGATCATTTCATAGATGACCGTACCGACAGCAAAGAGGTCGGAACGCTGATCGATAGCCTTTCCGCGCACTTGCTCGGGACTCATGTAACCAAACTTGCCCTTGAGCACCCCCGCCTGGGTGCGCGTGGTGCGCGACGCGGCGCGCGCGATCCCGAAATCGATGAGTTTAACGTGCCCTTCGTAAGAAATTAAGACGTTCTGGGGACTGATGTCGCGGTGAATCAGATTGAGGGGTTCGCCCTGCCGAGAACGCTTCGTGTGCGCGTAATCGAGGCCGTCACAAATCATGGCGCCAACCCACATGACCATCGCTGGTGGCATGCGCTCCCGCATCCGCCGGAAGCGATTGATAATGTGCAGGAGGTCTTTGCCCCAAACGAATTCCATCGCGATGTAGTGCGCATCGCCTATTTTTCCGAGCTCATAAATAGGGACGATATTCGCATGACTCAGATGGCCAGCGATCTTCGCCTCATCGATAAACATCTGAATAAACTCTTGATCTTCCGCCATAGTTGGCAGAATGCGCTTGATCGCGATCAGCTTTTCGAAGCCCTGAACGCCAAACGACTTGGCGAGGAACACCTCGGCCATCCCCCCGACCGCCAAGCGCTCGAGAAGTAGATACTTGCCAAAAGGGATGACGCGACCGCGCGCTCGCGCGGGCGTCTCCTTTTGGGTAGCCCATTGGGGGCTAACAATCCCCATACGCTAAGGGTGCAAACTTTTGAGCGAGAAAGCAACAAAGCTCATCCCTTGGCGGTGAGAAAGTCAGACGATCGATGCTTGAGTTGTCCCAAACGTTCGCAGAATGAGGCGGCGCGCAGAACCGAAACACCGAAGCGTACTTTTTGAAACGCGCGGCACTCCCGGCGCAGCCAGACAGTCGGCTCAGGCCCTGAACTAGACGCGGATGGGCGAGCAGATGGTTTGGGGGCAAGGGTAAACCCCGCAGGGGTTTAGCGTCACGAACGGCTGCGCACGCGTCTTTTCACCGCTTCGACCTGCCAGCGCACCTAGCGGAGCACCGGGGACCGTTCGTGACACCGCTCACTGGATGACGCGCTCAGCCAAGCGCAACCGAAGCCGCACGGAGCCGATCCGTACGCATTTGTTTCTTGCCCTTGGCGTCTCGCAGAACCGCGCGCACCCCTTGACGTCTGCGCAGTTGTGCCAGCGCGGCAAGGGTATCAGCGAGTGCGATCGGATTCACAGGCTTGCGTAATATCGCAAGAATTCCCTCCCCAGCGGCCTCTCGCTGAAACGCCATATCCGAGCGGCTGGTCATCAAGATCAAACCAACGCCCGACAGACTACGCCTAAGCCTGCGCACCACATCAAGGCCCGCTCCCCCCCCGACTTCCTCGGCGATCAGCACTAGATCGACTTTCCAACCCTGACTCAGCGCTATCGCGCCTTCAAACGACGATGTGCCCACGACCCGATGACCACGCACCGTTAGGCAGCGCGCTAGGCGCCATTGCTGGTCGGGGTCATCTTCGACAACCATCACGCGCAGCGAGATTTCCTTGCCTCGCACGGACCGCTCTTCTAGCGATGGCGACTTTCTCGCTTCGTCACCGCTAGGGGAGCGGTCGCCGCGATGGACCTCCATGGCACGCCCTGAGCTATCCTTCCGCGTAACTTCTGGATGGATTGCTGCAACAGCCCTCGCGAGATGCGCAGCGGCCGTCTCTGCCTCTGCCCCGGACGCGCCGGCCGCTGGCCGCAGAGATTCCGTGACGTGGGGCATACGTCGAATCTCGCTTATATCTCTCGACTGATTCCCCATCACGCCCTTGCAGCCTAGCATGCTGGGGTCATTCTTCAGAAGGGGCTACGCCCGCAATTCGCATCTCAGCGAGATTAGGCCGCTGCCGGCGCGTTAACAATGCTGTTCTTGCCGAAGAAGGTGAGCGTGTCCCGCGCCATCGATCGCAAGAGCGGCGCGGGCTTGAAACGCGCACCGAAGCGCGTTTCCAAGGCCTCTAACTCGCTGACTATTTCGGCAGCACCTAGCAAATCCACGTAGTGGAAGGGCCCCCCCAGAAACGGCGGAAAGCCGAGGCCGAAGACTGCGCCGATATCGCCGTCGCGGGCGGAGCGCAGAATGCCTTCCTCAAGGGTGCGCACGCATTCGTTGACAAAGCCCAACACGCAGCGCTTTGCTATATCGCTGGATTGTGGCAGCGCCTTGCTCATCGTCACACCGAGCAAGGCATAGATCTCCGCGTCGACACTCCGCTTTTCACCAGAGTAGTCGTAAAATCCTTTGCCACCTTTGCGTCCAAGCCGCTTCGCCGCCAACATCGCTTCTATCAGCGAAGGCGGTTCCATGCGTGCACCGAAGGCGGTGTGGGTGATCTTGCAGACCTTGTAGGCCACATCGACACCGACCTCATCGATGAGCTTAATCGGACCGACGGGGAAGCCGAAGTCTACGAGCGCTGCATCGATCACTTCAATAGGCACGCCCTCGCTCAGTATCCGGACCGCTTCGTTCATGAAGGGTACGAGGACGCGCGTGGTGTAGAAACCCACGCCGTCATTCACAACAATGACCGTTTTTCCCTGAGCTTTGCCGAGCGCGACGCAGCGCGCGACGACCTCGGGAGCCGTTTCGCGGGTCGCGATAACCTCGAGCAGTGGCATTTTGTCCACCGGCGAGAAATAGTGCATGCCAACGACCCGCTCTGGGTGTGCTGAGGCAGCCGCGATTTCGGTAATCGGCAACGAAGACGTATTCGAGGCAAAGATGGCTGCGTTGCGCGTATCCGCCTCTTCGACTTCCTTAACGATACGGCGCTTTAGCTCAAGATCTTCGAATACCGCTTCGATAACAACATCTACCGGTCCCATCTCGGCATAGCTCGCGCAGCCGCCGATGCGGGCTCGTATGACCTCAGCCTGGTGGGCCGAAAGACGCTTCTTACGCGTCGCCTGACCGAGCAACGCGCCGACGCGGCGCAAGCCCGCAAGCACGCTGGCATCGTCGCGGTCCTTCAGTCGCACCGTGGCACCCGCCTGGTGCGCGCTAACGTACGCAATTCCGGCACCCATTAGACCCGCGCCGAGCACGCCCACCCGCGTGAGTGGCGGCTGAGACGGCAAATCGGCGCTGACGCCGTTATCGCGCTTGAGCGCATTCTGCGCCTGAAATAACCAAAGTAATGCGCGCGACTCCGGGGTCGCCCATAGCTCACCGAAAGCTTCGGCCTCCCGAGCGAGGCCTGCCTCTAATCCGGCTTCGAGTCCGAAACGGGCACAGGCGATGATGGCTTCAGGTGCCGGATAGTGGCCTTTGGTCTGCCGACGCGCGCCTTTTAGCGCCTGGCGCGCAATCAGCGCGCGCACTGGAGCTAGCTGCGTTTCGGTCCAAATGCGGAGCATATCGCTCTCCTGGGAACCAAGTCCCTTGAGCGCGATGGGCACCTTGGACCGCTTAAGCGCCTTCCCCTCTACTAACGAGGCCGCGTGCGCCAGCGCGCCCTGCACGAGCCCTTCCGGCGCCAACGTTAAGTCAACGAGATTAGCTTTTAGCGCTTTGGGCGCTGAAAGCTTGCGACCCGTCAACATCAGATCGAGGGCCTGGGCGAGCCCAATGAGTCGGGGCAAACGCTGCGTGCCCCCCGATCCAGGCAAGAGGCCGAGCTGAACCTCGGGCAAGCCCAAGCGCGTAACGTCGGCTTTGGTCGCGACGCGGCTTGTGCAGGCAAGCGCAAACTCCAGCCCGCCACCCAAGCAAGGGCCATGAATAGCTGCCACGGTAACGGCGCGCAGCCCTTCGAGCCGTCCCAGCGCCCGCTGTGCTTTGGCGGCGAGCGCCGTCGCTTCTTCGGCCGAGTTGAGCTGCTCAAGCATGCCCACGTCTGCGCCCACAATGAAGGAATCCTGCTTTCTCGATAGGAATACTGCCGCATGCAGCCCAGAAAGACTGTCGAGATGCTCGCAGAGCCGTTCGAGATCGTCAGGAAAGCTCGCGCCAAGACTGTTAAACCTCTGGCCAGGTACGTCTAGCCAGACGAGCATCGTCGCGCCGAGCCGCTCTAGATGAAAAGGCCCCGGGTTTGCTTTTGTCATTAGGCTGCCTCCAACACGAGTGCGGCGCCGAGACCACCAGCGGCACAGGCCGTGCACAGCGCAAACTCACCGCCGCGCCGATGCAACTCGCGCAGCGTGTGCAAAATCTGGCGCGCACCGGTCGCACCGAAGGGGTGACCGAGGGCAATCGAGCCGCCGAGAGGGTTGAACTTATCCCAGTCGATGGCGCCCACTGCCGCATCACGGCCCAGTCTTTCCTGCGCAAAGCGTTTCGACTCCAACGCTTGGGTATTGGAAAGAACCTGCGCCGCAAACGCCTCATGCATGTCGATGACATCCATGTGCCCGAGGGTCAGGCCGGCTTCCGTGAGGGCCTTGGGCGTGGCGAGCGCGGGCCCAAGCAAGAGTTGGTCGTTTGGGTCAAGCGCTGAGAACGCGTAAGAGCGCAAGAAACCCAAAGGGGTCAGACCTTCCGCACGTGCCTTTTCTTCACTCATCAAGACCAACGCGGCGGCGCCGTCGGTGAGCGGGGAACTATTGCCCGCAGTGACCGTACCGTAGCGCTTATCGAATACCGGCCTTAGTGACGCGTAACCTTCAAGGTCAGACTCATGACGCACGAGATTATCGGTGCCGAGATGCTCGCGATAAAGCGGCGGCACGTACACCGTCATCACATCTGCGGCGAAGAGCCCGTCCTGCCAAGCCCGCGCGGCGAGCTGGTGTGAGCGATGCGCGTAAGCATCCTGGGCCGCCCGCGAGATATCATTGAGCTTGGCCATTTTCTCGGCGCTCTCGCCCATGGTAAGGCCCGTCGAACGCTCGCGGATCGCGGGAGGCACGGGCACGAAATCACTGGGCTTTAAGCCCTCAAAGGCGGCGAGCTTCGCGCTGACGCTTTTGGCACTGCCGAAACGCATCAGCGACTTGCCGAGCGAACGACTCACCGCGATGGGTACATTGCTAAGGCTTTCAGCGCCGCCAGCGAGCCCGCACTCGATCGTGCCTAGCCGGATAGCCTGCGCGATATTCACCGTTGCTTGCAGGCTAGTCGCGCAAGCACGCGCCACACTGTAAGCCTCTACATTCGGGCCAAGTGCCGTGTTTAGCGCGACCTCCCGCGCAATATTTGCGGACTCAACCGTCGGGATGACCTGCCCAAAGACCACCTGCTCTACCCACTCCGGCCGTACATTTCCCCGCTGAAATATCTCGCCCACCAACAGCGTCGCGAGATCAAGGGCGCTCAGTTCGGCGTAGGAGGTACCTTGCTTTGCGAAGGGGGTCCGCAACCCGGCCACCACTGCAACCCGGCGTTGTGCATCGTAGAAAGTCATTGCGCGTTCCTCGTCTTGTTAATGCTTGAGGCATTGCCCGGCCGTCTGCTCGACGCACTTACGTGTCCTTCAGCGACCCGGATTCCATCTACACCCGAGACACGCTGCATACATACTCACAGCAAGGCGGTCACCGCACTCAGGTGCAGCACCCCTAAGGATGACCCGGTGGCGCAGCACCCTCTACGGCTTCATCGGTCCCGCTCCCATGCCCTTGATCGCTCGTAGCGCTTGCGGGTTTTGCATGTAGGTCTGCAGTCCAGACACGAACCTCACGCCGGTCCCCACACGCTACCGCCGCAGTCACGAATAACCCAAGACAAAATGCACGTAAACAAACCGTTCTGGGGCGGTGTGTGGCGCCCGCAGTCGCGCCTAGCTTAGCGTAGTCTACTCGGGCGATGTCGGCAGGCTGCGTGCGGGAGCCCCACTGTCGAAGCAATGAAGTCATTCTATGAGATTGACCGAGCAGTGTCCTCAGGCGCAAGCCAGAAAGGCGCGAACGCCACGACATTCGGTTGCCAGTACGCATGGCAGCCGCATCGAGTAGTCCGAACTGTCATCCTGGTGGCGCGAACACCAGCGCGCGTCGCGCCACCTCTTGCAACTGGTCCCTTGTGTCCCTCGAGTCCCAGAGGCGCGCGGTCTCAACAAAGGCCTTGCCGCCTAAAGCTTCTTCCAAGTTCCCCAAAAAAACCCAGCCGCATACGCGTGGCACACACAGCCAACGCGTTCCGCGAACCTACTTGTATACGACCGCCTACCCGACTTGGTGGACTTGACGTAGGACTGGGGAGGTGACCATGAACGCTGTCAATACCCCCCTTAATGTACTTGGACGCCCGCTGGAGACCTGCGGGCGCACGCCGCTAACCGGCTACTTTAGGGATGGCTGCTGCCGAACGGAAAGCGGAGACCGCGGACTCCACACCGTCTGCGCGGTGATGACCGCTGAGTTTCTCGCGTTTTCCAAGGCCCAGGGCAATGACTTAACCACCCCGTGGCCGGCGGCCGCTTTTCCGGGACTCAAGTCGGGCGATCGCTGGTGCGTCTGCGCCGCCCGTTGGCATGAGGCGTTCGTAGCTGGCTGCGCGCCCAAGGTAGACCTCGAAGCCACCGATCAAGCGACGCTGCGCGTAGTGCCTCTCGCTGCGCTCGCCGAGTGCGCGCTCTAGCGGATATGCCCGTGAATGTGTGCGCCAGCAGCAGACACGTGCCAGACGCTTGCGTGGGCCCAAAAGAGGGCGCTGACGCTGCTGGTGAACTCAGCTTGGATGGGAAGATTGACACGACAGCTCGCGCGTGCTCCGTGCTAACCGCATCCCCATCGCGGCAAGTCACCGCTTCCGAAGGCAACGGCGGACGGTCAGAGCTGTGGGTCATCGCCGGCGCCACCGGCACGGGCAAAACAGCGCTCTCGCTCGCACTCGCCGAAGCGTGTGCGGGCGAAATTATCATCGCCGATAGCGTCCAGGTTTATCCGGGCTTTGACATCGGTTCCGCCAAAATCCGCCCGTCAGAACAACGCGGCATCCCGCATCATCTCATCGACGCGTTCGACCCGCGCCAGCCTATCTCGGCGCCGGACTTTGCGAGGGCCGCCGATGCTGCCATTGCGGATGTGTGGCGCCGCGGCGCCCAGCCTATCGTCGTCGGAGGCACGGGCCTCTGGCTGCGCGCCCTGCTGCGTGGCCTGGTTGACATGCCCACCCTCGATCCTGACCTGCGCGTATCTCTCACGACGCGCGCGGCCCGCGAGGGATCTGCCGCGCTGCACCAAACCCTCGGTGAGGTTGATCCCGTCTCGGCCGCGCGGCTGCATCCCAACGACACGCTGCGGGTTATTCGCGCCCTCGAAGTCACTCTCGGCACGGGCAAAGCGCTGTCGCTCTGGCAAGCCGAGCACGCCCTAGGCAAGCCGCGCTACCAGACGAAATGCGTGCTTCTTTTGCGCGAGGGCGACAACTATGATCGCGATCTGGCGGCCCGCGCTCACGCAATGCTTGAACAGGGCTGGGTCGCTGAGACCCGCGCACTCCGTACGCAGCTCGGCGCCACACATATCCTGCTGCGCGCCGTGGGTTACCGCCAAATCAACGAGCACTTTTCGGGCAAAGCCCCGCAAGACCGCGCACTCGTCGACCGCATTATAAGCGCGACTAGGCGCTATGCGCGACGCCAACGCTTATGGTTTCGCGGCGAGCCCGGCTTCGAGCACGCGCTGCGAGTTTCTGAGGCGTTGCCTACACAAGCACTCTTGGACCACTTCTGTTAACGGCGCAGACGAAGGGCGAGCGTTGCCTTGATGATGTCGTCGAATGTTGGTTCGCCCGGCACTGCGCCGGTTTGGACGAGTAAGGTGGACGAAGGCAGCGCCGCAAGCGCATCGTCCAGAGCGAGCGGCGTCCGCTCCATATCCTTGGGGGCTGGCGGCAGGCTAGATATGGCCCGCCCGCGGTCTAGGAGCGGAGCCGGCTTGATCCGTCCCGGAGGGCGACTCGAGTAAAATTGCTCGCTCGTTCCGGACGCTTGAACGCTACCACCAACACGGGTTTCCTGCGGCGCAACACGCGTCGGCGCGCTGGGCGATGGCGATGTCGTCACATGAGGCTGGTTGTCAGCGAGCTTCGCATCCGCTGGGGCGGCGGCCGCGGATTGCGTGCGCTCGGGCGCGCGCGGGGAGGATGACGCGGATACGCCCGCAGAAGCTGTTTGCGCGGCTACAGAAATCGGCAGCTGAGACGCACTGGCGGACACTTCTTCAGACTGCTTGAGCAGTGCCGCGTCGAGCGGTGTGAGCGCGGTCCGCTCGCCTGAATCTTCCGCATCCTCGAAAGCCGGGGCAGCGCTCGGTGTGACTCCTGGCGCCATGTCGGCGTAGGCGTCCACGCTGACCTGCGCATCACCAACCTGGGCACTGCGCCGCCTAGCTTGTACCCGTTCGAGCAGGCTTTCGAGTTTCGCAATCTGAGCTGTCATCTCTCGCACCCTCCGTGCCATTTACTCGGGGACATTTTGCCAAACCCCCCCGACCTTGCGGGAGTCAATCCCACTAAGCCTCCCCGACAAACCTGAAGCGACGCGCGCGACCTCAGCTCCCGCCAGGTTCTTGCCCGGCTGACTTCTCGCCTTCACGACCGGCCTTAACCTATTCGGGCATTACAGATTCGAGTTCCGACAGAACCGAGTAGAGCGAACGACCCGTTTTAGACCAATTCCATGCCGCCTCGGCGAGAGACGGGTCGATACACAGAAAACGATGCTCGTCCATCGGCACACAGGCGACGTCACGCAAAGCCAAGGTCGAGAAGAGACCACCGAGGAGCGCGGCGATGCCAAGCTGCTCGGTGTCGAGCCCGGGCGCTTGACGCAGCAGCACAACTAACGCGTTTCCCCAGCGTTCAACGTCCAGCGATCCCCAACCCGCATAGGCCAGCGCCTGACGTGCCTGCGCGAAGACTACCGTAGCGGGCAATGCATGAACTTGCGTGTCCCGACCCTCTAGCCCAGCCCGAGCCGCATCTGCGAGCATTTTTCCTGCGACACGAAGGACGGTCAGGTCTCCGCCCTGCATCGCCATAGCTACAACACGTCGGAGTACCTCTACCGGCAGCGTCACAACGCGTTCATCAAGTGGACAGGACTTGAGCATGCCCCGCGTTACATCGAGGTGGTAGCGAGCCGTCGCGGCGTCGGGCTGCGCGGCTGACGCGTTCGCAGACACCGTGCCGAGACCGTCTGAGGATCCTGTTGCTTGCTCCAAGGTTGCACTCTCCGCGTTCATGACGACACTCTCCACGCGGGGCATCGCGCACCGAGGGCCTTCATCCCAACATCCGCCTAACCATGTGGTCATTTGAAGGCGGCCACCCTACACAATTCCGCGTGACCCCAGGCGCATACCATCAAACATGCCGGGGCGCCTATCTGTCAAATCTTTGGTGAACCGGTGCGCGGACGGCCCACATTGGGGAGAGCCGTTTTGCCCCATTCCGGATGCCCCGGGGTCCATCGTTAGCGGTCCTCCGAGGCAGATCCGCTGCTTTAAGGCCAAAACGGCGGATTTAAACCGCGCGCATGGCTCTGGCAGTCAAAATATTTGCTATCAAGCACCTGCGAACGCGGTCCGATGATCACCCTTACTTTCGAAACGCCGCACGGCACGAAATACGCGCAGCGACGGCGCAGGTTGGCTGTAAGCCCCCCACTTGTCGCCATCCTGCTGGCACTGTCTATCGCACCGGTCCCCCCCCGCAGGGCCTCGGCTGACAGCCAGGAACGAGCACCGGAACTACGAAGCGTGCGAGCGCTTGCAACAGAGGATCTATCTGCCCCTGAGGTCAGCGAACTTTATCGCTGGTATCGCGTTCAAGGGTTTGAGGCGTGGCCCGGGGACGGACTCTGCGGTGGTAGCCCGGCCTTCGATCTCGCGGCGCCAGACGGTCCTTTTTGCGGGCAATGCCTGCCAGATTTTCTCGCGCGACGCCCCAAACCGGTCTTCGCGAGCTGCGGTACGAAGCCAAGCTATCCGACCTCGCCGCGTGACGCCTTCACCGTCCTGCGTGCCTGGATCCAGACCACATCTCCCTGGCTTTTAGCTGCGGAACTCGATGATGTCGCGGCGGTTGTTAGTGGATTTGCGACAGGTCGCTGCGCAGTCGCTCGAGCGGGAGTCCCGCTTGGAGACGGCCACACAGCCCATCGGGATTACCTGCGCTTCTTGGCAGCGCAGGGCCGCGAAGCACAAGGGCCAACAGCAATTGCGGCCTGGCTTGCTCTGAGCGAGCAGCTCAAGCAAGCACGCCCAACACCCTGGACCCGGACGCTGCAGCGCTTCAGCGCCGCGGAAGGCAAACCGTGGCCCGAACCCATTCTGGACTTTGGGGATTTTCGCGCAGAACTGTTGCGGCGGGCCCACTTTGGTGAAGCCCCCCTGCCGGGCTTCTGCCCAAGGCCAACCCAAGGCAGGGTGCCTCAAGGCGAAATCAGTGAAGTGCCCGTGGCAGATGCTAAAACAGCCGGGCACCCGCTCCGCTTCTGGATGCAACGGGCGCTCACGCAGCCCGTGTCTGCCATCCACCCGACGGGCATCGGCCCAGGCGATAGCGCCTTCGCCCTGCTATCGATTGGGTTAGCTTCGCAAATCGAGGAACTCAGGCTTTGGTTGGAAGGAGACCGCTACACCTACTGGGCGATGAGCGCCGCTATCCTAGGCAAGAATGGCCTGCTCTTAAGAACGTTGCGTTCGCCAGTACTCGACCAAAAACGCCTCTATCTTCCGCTGCATGTAGGCGACGCAGCACACGTCCTAGTGACGGTAACGCGCGTAGAGCCCAACCCCGACCACCTCCAGGGCACCGGGGTGCCGCAACGCAGCTTCCGCCTGAGCGCGGCCTTGTATTAATACGCTTCAGCTTAAGGGTGCGCCTCTGCTGCCCTGTGACCGTTGCTGCGTTCGTTGCTCGCAACAATTTCTCGCCCATGAAGGCTGGGTCCCGGGAACGAGGCGGCGCAATCGCTCGCGTCCTTGGATGGAGTCGACCTGCCGCGTGGTTCGCGCACGAGACCGTTGGTGTATTTAAGGCCCATGCGTGTCCGGTTAAGGGCCTGAGCCGGCTTACGTCCTCGCCAAAAATCCTCACGAACCCCAAGTTCGCTGCGGTTTTTGGCTGTGGGCGCGCTCGCCTCAGACCCTCAACCGAAC
>SLQV01000106.1 GCA_007131285.1 Myxococcales bacterium | reverse complement strand
GCATCCCACCCCTGCCGCCCGTGCCCCAGCCCCCGCCGCCGGCACCTCCATCATTAGCGCAGATAGCGGCGCCACCGCCCGAGCCGTAGTTCGGCGTGCCCAGCACCGTTTTCCCGGAACTCGTGCCAAATCCTTCCCCTACGTGGCCATAGTCTTGGCTTTCACAGTCTATATTGTTCTCACCGGCACCGCGATCGCGGTACTCGCCGCCTCGGAAACCCAGGCCCGCCACGGACAGGTCGCCGTCGATTTCGAGCGCCCCCTGGACCATTAGTGCGATCATGCCTCCGAGTGCGCCGTTCCACGCATCTGCGGTTAATACTGCGCCGGCTTCGACCACCATCGCGGCATACTGGGGCACAACGACCATTTGCGCGCCCCTCGTGTATGCAGCGTCGAGGGGGCCGCATAGCCTGACGCTGTCTTCTGCGACCTCAGCTACGCGGCGCGTTTCGTAGTAGCCGAAGCGCGGCGCTAGCGACGGGTCACGCGCTTCGTCATTGCCGCCGCGGTGAGTTTCGACCGGAAGCTGCGCCTGCCAGAAAAGCACCACGCTGCCCGGTCGGAGCCCGTTCAAGACAGCTAGGTCTGGAATGTCTGCGGGCGACAACGCATCCGTTCCAGCGGCGAGTGTCCTATTGATGCGTGTCCCTTCGTTGAGGATGCGCTGCCTACCGGACCGGATAAGCGCAAAACCGTCTAGGCCATCGCCAAAGTGTGCTTCGCGACACACTTCTGTCGCGATCTCTGAAATATGTTCACCTTCCGTGCCGGTCGGGGCGTTCACCGCCTCTTCTGACGGTGCGTCAGTTTCGAAATCCGGCACGGGATCGTAGCCGATGCGACCACAGGCCATAATTGTCATACAAATGAAAATAGCTAGTCTCACTGGAATAGGGTACTGTAGTCTCTCGCCGGAGCGCAAGCCCGGCACCCCGTTTGCGTTAAGAGGGACTCTCGCACACGTGTGCCCGTGAGCCGTACGGCTCGCTTAACACTGATACCGCTTGCCCCGCGCCAGAGTGGGTACGTGTCGGCGCGTTATACGCCAGCGGCTTCGAGATAGCGCCTGAGTTGAGGCGCGTCGCTCTTGAGCATCGCTGCGGGAGGGCCCCAGAAGAGTACGCGACCTTCGTGCAGGTAGGCGACGCGTTGAGCGATGCGCAAGACGCTCTGAATGTCATGACTGACAACCAGTGAGGTCACGTTGAAATCTTCGGAGGTTTTGCGAATGAGGTCATCAACCGCACGGGATACCACGGGATCGAGTCCGGAGGTCGGCTCGTCGTAGATGATGAGCTCTGTGTCGAGCGCGAGTGCTCGGGCGATGGCGGTGCGCTTTTGCATCCCACCGGAAATTTCACTCGGCAACTTCCGAGCGGCATGGTCGATTTCGAGAGCTACCAGAAGCTTCATGGCCCGCTCGCGAATCGCGCTAGTCCCAAGGTCGGAATGTTGCCGCAGGGGGAACGCGACGTTCTCCAAGACCGTCAATGAATCAAAGAGGGCAGAGCCTTGAAACACCATGCCCATGCGCCGGCGAAAGGGCAGAAGTTCGCGTTCGCCCAAGCCGACTAGCTCCTGGCCATCGAAGGTAATGCTACCTGAATCGGGGGTATCCAAGCTGGCGATCTGCCGCATTAAGACGCTTTTTCCGGTACCTGACCCCCCCAGCACAACAGTGACTTCTCCCCGCGGCACCTCAAGGTCGAGACCGCGAAGTACATGCAGCGTGCCGAAGTGTTTGTGGAGCGCGCGCACACGCAACAGGGGGATCTCGGCGGGATTTGTCACGCTTCTACCCTGAACTCCGCATAAACTTCAGAATAAGGTCGGAAATAAAGTAGTCGAGCACGAGAATCGCGACGGCGCTCTGTACGACGGCTCGGTTGGTGGCCTCGCCAACCCCTTGCGCCCCGCCGCGGGCAAAATAGCCTTGGCGACAGGCGATCACGGCCAGCGCGAAACCGAAACATGCGGCCTTAACGAGCCCTTGGGAGACGTCCGTTGGGTCGGTTAGCATCCGAACGCGATAGACGAAGATGCCCGGGTCGAGGCCAAGCAACTTCACCCCCACCAGCCAGGCGCCGAAGATCCCAATCAGATCGAAAAGAATCGTGAGCAGCGGTACCATCAGGGTGGCCGCGACGACCCGCGGCACCACCAAGAAGTTCACGGGCTGAACAGCCATGGTCCAAAGTGCATCGATCTGCGCGGTGGCGCGCATCGAGCCGAGCTGGGTGGCCATGGCACTGCCAGCGCGCGCAGAAACCATCAGCGCCGAAAATACCGGGGCAAGTTCACGGGCAAGGGCAATGCCGATAACGCCTCCCACCATATTCTCTGCGCCGAACAGACGAAAGCCGTCGACGAGCTGCAGGCTAAAAACCATGCCGACGAAGAGCCCAGTGAGCCCCACGATAAAGATTGAGCCAACGCCGATGAAGCGCATCGCTTCGAGAAGTTGTGGCACATGGAACGGTCGCCGAAACGTCCATCGCACCGTTTCGCCTACCAGGCGGGCAAGAATCCCAATTTCCTCAAGAAATGTTAGTAGGTATGCGGCGAAAAAGCGCGTGATCTTTGCGTTGCGCGAGATCGTGCTCTGGGCGTTGGCGTCAGCGTCGCTCGGATTAGCGTCGCGCAAGGGCGACTTGCGAGAGGCGCCGGCCTTGTCGCCAAGGCGTCGTAAGCCGAGGTATTGAGCGAGCTTGGCGAGAAATGACACCACTGGAAAGAATGGTGTACGCGAGAGTGCCAGCGCATTCCAGCAAGCGCGACGAAGATTCCAGAGCCCGCTTCACGTTAGTCGTCGTCGTCGCGTTAGGTCTCCGCTCAGAATGTACCAAAACTTCGCCGTTCTACATTCACTCGTTCTGCTTCGAAGGCAATCGTTACGTTCCAACCCTCTTCCCCGCGACGCTGTGCATTGGGGGGGGCGATGAGGTCGGTCACCGAAACCGAGAGCGGTAGGCCGAGCACGTCGGCCTGTAGGACGATGCCGGCGGAAGCGCCTTTGCGTGCGAACCCGGTGATGATGCCCTGATGCAAATGGTCGCCTTGGTTTGAGTAGGCGGCGGCAATCAGACCTTCGCTGAGCACAAAGCTCGCGGGTCCGACGTCCATAGAAATCGGCTTGGGTACTGAATCGAAGCAGGGGCCGTTGGGTGCAAGGTCCGCGAGCTGGTTGTGTTGAGCGCCACTTGTTATCGGGCCCGAGCACATGCCCCTCTCCCGATTATTGATATCAAAGCGGTCGCTCGTGCCTTGCGCGCGACACGTGCGACTAAAGCGCCCGGTGGGCTCATCATCGCACTCAGCAGAGCGAAAAAGTTCGACGCTTCCGGAGGGTACCCGGTAATCATAGCGGTTGAATCCGATGAGGATATTCATCGATCCGCGGCTTAACTGTTGACCAACGGCTAGCTGAATGCCGCGCGCATAGATGCCGAAGTCGGGCTCGACGATGCGAAGCGATGAGATCCGGAAGGCCGCGTTCCTGGCGCCGCAGTCGACGCAAGGGCCCTCGACGTGCGGCTCTTGCGGCATCGGAGCTTCAGTGTTTCGGTGCTCGGATGCGGCCTGGTTGATGCCGCGGGTCCGGGATGTCTCTTCAGAGACGCAGGCCGATGTGGTCGCCGCCAGTACTAGCGCCACGCCAAGTCCGGTGGAGCGAAACGCCGCTCTCGCCGCAGGCTTCTGATACGTCACGGCCAGGATTTGCTGGCATGTTAGTGTGTTATACATACAACTTTGCTTACGTTGGTTGCCTGTTAACAAGCTCCGCGACTCCAAGCAGCCCACGACTTGCGTAGGCTTGCAATAACTAGTCCAAAGAGCGCCTCTGCGACGATGCGATGACTTAAAACGAGCCGATCGTGGGCGAAAGATGCGAATGCTGGCGACAACAGAGTTAAGTGCGGGCGAAAGGTAAGCGTAAACGATGACGTTTGCATGGGAGGACGCGTGGCAACGCGGAGCGACGCCCTGGGACCGAGGATCCGTAGCGCCCGGGTTAGCGTGGTGGTTAGGCCAACATGCCGAGGCGCTGCTGCCGCGTCGGCTGGAGGATGTGCCGCAGTCTGGGTCGTTGGCAACCCCGCGTGTGCCGCATGCGTGCGACACACGTACTACGCAGGGCCGTGCGCTCGTGCCGGGTGCAGGGCACGGCCATGATGTCCTTGCGCTCGCGCATGCGGGGTGGGACGTGACCGCGGTCGATATCGCGCCTACCGCAGTTGTCGCTTGTGCGCAGCGCATTGCGACGGCAGGCATCAATGTGCAAGCGCGCGTCATATGTGCCGATTTTTTCGAGTCCCCTCCAAAAGCCGAGGCATTGCAGGAGCCCTTTGACCTGCTCTTCGACTACACATTCTGTTGTGCACTGCCGCCCGCGCTTCGAGCTGCTTGGGCGCAAACCTGCGCGACGCGGATCAAGCAGGGCGGCCGCTTGCTCCACCTCGCCTTTCCGCTTGATGAAAGGCAGCGGAGTGCGGCAACGCTACAGTCTTTGAGCGCGCTTGTCGGGACGGGGCGTGTGCCGGTGGACCCTGGGGCAGGACCGCCCTTTGTCCTTGATTTACACGAACTCGCAACGCGCCTGATGCCGTACTTCGTTTTGGAGGATGTTGCAGTCGAGGTGCCCTCGGCTCCGGACCGCCGGGGCCGGGAAGCCCTGTTGCTATGGCGCCGGCGCTAAGCGCGCCCCGCATAAAGGAAAAAAAGTGCACAGCCGATCAGGAAGGCAATCCCGCTGACGCTCCAGCGGCGCATCCAGATGCCGGCGATGGGGCTGGCGTCGAGGTGGAAAACAACGCGATGATTGAGCCAGGCGAAGATAGGTCCACTCAGAAACGCTAGGAGCGTGGCAAAATCGACGAAAGCACCCAAGTTATTGTGGAAACAGGCGATCAAAAGCACCGCGCCCACAGCGGATACGGCAAAGGTTAGCCGCGACACCCACGCTCGGGTGGTGGTGTGTCGTGTCTGTTGGCGCTGGGCGCCTTCGTCTCTAAAGAGGTCGAAGGCAGCGGCTAGGGCCCGGGGGTAAGCGTCTGCGATTGTGATGGTGGTCGAGAACATAACGGCGAGGGCCGCGCCGCCCAAGAGCGGTCGTGCCCAGTCGCCCAATAATTCCCCGTAGACTTGAATAAGTTGCGTGGCGAAAGCCGCGGCGCCTCCCGCGAGGGCAACGTCTCTACCGTGAAAGACCGCGGTCCCAAGTACGAGAAAGCAAAAAGCTAGAAGCGCCGTGCCTAAGTAGCCGACCATGGTGTCGAGAAGACAGGCGCGGGCGTCTTGGGGCTCGGGTCGGGCCAGCGTCCACAGGGAATGCCACACGGCGATCTCGACGGGCGCTGGCATCCAGCCCATCAGCGAGGCAAGGAATGTGAGTGCCTCTCCGGAAAGAGGCTCGGTTGGCCAGAGAGCAAGTTGCCTCCAAGGCAGTCGCATTGCGGCACAGAACGTCGCGACGAGCGTGCCCAGTGTGAGTACCGCGACAGCCACTTTGATGGCGCGGTCCAGCGCCGCATAGCGACCGCTCCCCAAAAGCAGTGCACATAAGCCGAGTAGCAGAACGCTTATCCATGTTGTTGAGGTTTCAGGCGCTACCAGCGCTCCAACCAATCCAGCGGTGACGAAGGTCACGGCGCCGAGGACAACCGCCATGGTGGCCAGCGAATATAGGCAAAAGAAAAGGAGCGCTGCGGGGCTGAGCCGCAAGTAGCCCGCAAGCAGCGACTGTCCGCGGGCTGCCGCGTAGCGGGGAGCCAGGCTGAAGGCCGGGAACTTAAAAAAGAGTGCAGCCGCGATGAAAGGCGCGAACGCTAGACCTGCTTCTGCGCCCGCCCGCGTCGCTTGCACCAAGTGTGATACGCCGATGGCAGCGCCCGCAAAGACGAGACCTGGGCCTAGCGCGCGCCAGGCGGAGCGTCGCGTGCTCGCTGCGCGTGCGGTTCGGGCTTCGTTCACGTCAGGGGCCGCCAAGGCGAAGCTTATAGCAAGATATTCGCACTAAGGCGCGAGAACCCAGCGGATGCATGGCGGGCTAGGCGAGGCGCGGGGAGCTTGATTCGGTGAAGCGCGCGGCCTTGCCTGTCCTTCGATGCAACACGTCGATGAATCGGAGCTGTCTCTGCGAGAGGCCGTTGTTGTTCAAGAGACATCCTCCAAACATCTCCCAATCGTTCCGGGAGTGAATCCCTCCGCGTCATTTGCTGCAGGCCCTCCCGAAAAACCCCGAAGTTGTTCCGGGAGGCGGCCAGAGGGCCGTTCCTAGCGCGCCCGAAAGGCCAGCATGGGCCCGAGAAGGATCTGGATTGGGTTGACGCAGGAGGTTGCCCACTGCTGGGGTCTGACGGTTCACCACGGGAGCACTAGGGCTGGGGCCTGGAGAGGATCCTTACTGCATTTTTCTGGGTCATCGAAGCGACTAACTGCGCAAGTTACGTTTATTTGGTGTCCGGCCTGCGCATCTGGCCGCAGCGCGTTTAGTGCGCGCGGCGATCGCTGTTGCTGGAGGGGTGTCGTTATTAACGCGATTTCATCGTGGGTATATACGGAAATATACCATTTCTATCATATAGTTGTGTCGTTTTTTTGGCGCTGAAATAAGGGCCGCTCTGAGTTGGTCTATCCGCATATACTGCCAAATTGCGTTATAAGGGTGCGCTTAGGCTGGTCAATTGTCTCCACTTGTGAGAAGCTAAGGATAAGTCTGGGTTCACTAGACACACGCGGCGCCAGCGTGTCGCCGCTTAAGCGCTTCGGTCACGGTGCGGTCCAGGGAGACACGTCGAAGCAGGCAAGATCGAATCAGACGAGCGGGCAACAACACCATAGCGGAGGCAGGCATGGGTAGCGGTGACGAAGGCAGGGATGAGCGCATAGATGTAGTGAAGCAACGGGCTTGGTTTCGGCTGAGCTGGATCATGGCTTGGTGTGCATTAGGCAGCTTCGCACTGCCCGCGCTTGCCTCGGGTCAGCGTCAGGACCGCGCGCTCCCCCGCGCTCAAGTTCAGGTTAAGCTGCACACGGTCCTCGGTGCCGGGAGTGCAGCGCTTGACGATGTGGGCCAGGCGCTCGATGCCTATCAGCCGGCACTGAATGGGTGCGTGGCGCGGCATGCCCCGCCAGGTCAAGTGCGCACGATGCACCTGCGCCTCGCGTTCCCCCCCGCGAGCCCCGGGGTTAGTCTGAAGGTGCTCGATGCGTCCACAACCGCTTCCCCGCTCAATCAATGCATTGTTGCGGCGCTCCACGGAGCGCCATTTCGGGGCGTGCCCCGACCTCTCGTTGCGTTTATTGATCTTGACGTTACCGGTCCCTCATCGGCGTCGACCCACCGTAGGTATGCTCAGGCTGCGCCGCCCGTCGGCTACCCCGAGCACTACGGACGCCAAAGTCAGCGAGCGCCGCAGTTGACGCCCGCTCCGGCGCCGCCGCGCCACGCCCCGCCAACCCATCGTAATCAGCTCGCACCGCCGCCGCAGCGACGCGTAGACGTCCCGCGCTACTCGCCACCCCCCGCAAGGCCTGAAGCCAGTCGAGGTGCTCGCATTTCGCCCGAAGACCTACGTGACCGCACCCGCGTTCAGCATATTGCCTGGTTGTAGGAGTCCAAGGACGCACTCGCCTCCGTGGTGCGTCGCAGCGCGCTTTTTTACCTGTGCCTCAGCCGGCGGATGATCCTCGTGAGCCCTGCGCCTGCTTCCCGCAAACGACCTCGCTTGCAGCCCTGCTAGCAGGCATCGCCTCAACCCCAACGACGTCAGCAACGATCTGTCTCGCTAGGTGCGTCTGCGCACGCGCCGCTTTTCAACGCTCTCTGCAAGCCCATCAAGCACGGGAAGGGTTTGCTCCCAGCTTAGGCAGCCATCGGTGATGCTCTGACCGTATTGAGCTTTGTCCGCCGAGACGTAGTCTTGGCGTCCGCTCAGCAAAAAGCTCTCGAGCATGACACCAAAAACGGCGTCGTCTGTTGCCACCTGTTCGCCAACGGCGCCTGCAACAGCGGGCTGACGCGTCGGGTCTTTCTCGCTGTTGGCATGGGAGCAGTCGATCATGAGGCGCGGTCTCAGGCCGCTTTGGGCGAGTTCGCCGACAACACTCGCTACCGATTCGCGATCGTAGTTGGCTCCCTTCGAGCCCCCGCGCAAGATAATGTGGCAATCGGGGTTGCCTTCGGTGGCGACAATAGCAGCAAGCCCCTGCTTGGTGACGGAGAGAAAATGGTGTGGGTGGGCTGCTGACCGGACCGCGTCGATGGCAATGCGCACCGAACCACCGGTCCCGTTCTTGAAACCAACCGGCATCGAAAGCCCCGAGGCTAGCTCGCGATGAACCTGGCTCTCGGATGTACGCGCACCAATTGCGCCCCAAGTCACGAGGTCAGCAACAAACTGCGGAGTGATGGGATCCAAGAACTCAGTGCCGGCAGGGATTCCAAGCTCTGCGAGGTCGACGAGCAACTGGCGCGCGCGCCGAAGCCCTTCGTTAATCAGGAAGCTCTCATCGAGGTGCGGATCGTTGATGAGCCCTTTCCAGCCCACTGTGGTGCGTGGTTTCTCAAAGTAGGTGCGCATCACGACGAGCAAATTTGAGGAGAGCGCAGCAGCGCGTTCCTTAAGCCGCCCCGCGTAGTCCAAGGCCGCACTTGTATCGTGAATTGAGCACGGACCCACCACAACGACCAGACGGTCGTCGGTCATATTGAGGGCGCTAGTAACCGCGGCGCGATGGCGGGCAACCTCGGCGAAGCTCGCATCGCTCGCGTTGGTCGTTTCCATTAAGATCGCGGGTGAAATAAGAGGCCGGAGGCCCAGGATGCGTAGGTCGTCTGTGAGCTCATTCATTGGGTATAATCGCCTTAGATGGACGCTTGGATTTTGCACTAAGGGCGGCGTGGCGCGTGGCGCGCCGCCACCCGGTGCGTGTTGCGAGCCAGTTGCTGAGTGTGCCTCCGATGCTTGAATCACGCCAGCTTTGCCTGGTTCGCGTGCGCTGCCGCTTCGCGCACATCGTGCCAATCCCAATGCATTGGGTGACTCGGTCGTCGCGATCTTGGCGTCAGCCTCTTGCAAACTCGCGTAGGCGACGCAGATTGCGGTCATATGTTGTCGCGTATCGCACTATTTCTAGCTACCAACTTTGCGATTTTACTGCTGTTGTCAGTAGTAATGAAGGTGCTTGGTGCCACAGGCATTCTCGACCTAGGCGGCTCGTATATGCCGCTTTTGGTCATGTCTGCGGTGTTTGGCTTCGGCGGTGCATTTATTTCGCTGGCCTTGTCCAAGTGGATGGCCAAGCGCGCGACGGGCGCGCGCGTCATCACCCAACCGGCCAATCCAACCGAGCGCTGGTTGCTTGAAACGGTCAGTGCTCAGGCACGGCGGGCGGGGATCATCACCCCCGAGGTTGCGGTGTACGAGGCCGCCGACATGAATGCCTTTGCCACAGGTATGCGGCGCAACAACGCGCTGGTTGCCGTGAGCACGGGGTTGCTCTCTCGCATGGACCGCAAAGAAGTGGAGGCGGTTCTAGCGCATGAAGTTTCGCACGTCGCCAATGGCGATATGGTCACGCTGACGCTCATACAGGGCGTACTTAATACCTTCGTCTTTTTCTTCGCGCGTTTGGCGGCGCGAGCCATCGATACCTGGCTGCGCGGTGACCGTCAGGGCGGTGGACTCGGATTCATGGGCTACTGGATGGTGACCATCGCGGCCGAGATCGTCTTCGGTCTGTTTGCGACGATGATCGTTATGTGGTTTTCGCGTTTTCGCGAGTTCCGCGCCGATTCTGGCGCGGCTAAGCTCGCAGGTCGTGATGCGATGATTGGTGCGCTTGAGCGCCTGAGTAGTGGTCATAGCGAGGCGCAGCTGCCCACGAACATGCGCGCGTTCGGTATTCGCGGGGGCGGCATGGCAAAGCTATTTTCATCGCACCCGCCCTTGGAGAAGCGCATCGCCGCGCTGCGCCGAGCCTAGTCGACCTCCGGTCGAGGCATGGCTGGTGAAGGGCTCATGTCTCGGCAGATGGAACGCTTAAAACGGGGGATGTGGGCGGGTGCAAGGCACGATTCAAACACGGCACATTACGTCAGCGGCGGTGGCCAAGGGGCGTTTCCGACTGTCGCCCCGGCGTCAGCTCTGTGTCTACGAACCTCCCGGTTATACGCAGGCGACCGCCTTGCCATGCGTGGTTCTCTTGCCCGCTTTCGGCCGCGGCCATGGCGAGCTGTTTTTTAGCCAACCCTGGAAGCCGAGCCCGATTGAACGCCTCGACGCGCTCATCGCTGCCGGATCCGTCCCGCCTCTATTGGCCTGTTCAGTAGACACCTGGACCCCGTTGGGAGGATCGCAGTTTGTCGATTCGCCAATTTTGGGTAACTTCCAGCAGTTTCTGGCACATGAGCTCCCAGCGTTTCTGCGGACCCATTGGAATATCAAGCCCGGCGCAGGTGCACTGGGCTTGATGGGCGCTTCATCCGGCGGCTTCGGGGTGTTGCGCATGCTGCTCGATTGCCCTGGCGTGTACGCTGCGGCGGCTGCGCACGCGCCCGACGGCGCTTTCGATTTGTCCCTGCGGCCGTGGCTCCTGCGCGCTGCGCAGGCTGAACAGCGCGCAGGAAGCCTTGAACATCTGGCGCGCCGCATCGCGACGGAGGGGCCCAAGGATCAGCTCGAATATGAAGCCGCAATCGTTCTGACTTGCCTTGCGGCGTATACGCAGCGGCCAAGCGCAGCTTGGCCGCATTTCGAAGTGCCGTTCTCGCTAGAGACAGGACAAGTCGATGAGGTCGCATGGGGTGAGATCTGCTTGGCGGATCCGCTGCGCCGGCTCGCACAGCAGGCCGGAGTCATTAAGGACGTCAAATTTTTGTATCTCGATGCGGGCACAGAAGACGAGTTCGGCCTAAACTACGCGACGGATGCCTTCTTCCGAGCCATGGTTCATGGGTCGGAAGTGGTTTTTGAGCGCTTCGCGGGGGGTCATCGGGGCTTGAGTGCACGGTTCGCGCACTCGCTGCCGATGATGGCCAGAGCCTTGTGGGATTCGGCCGTTTAAGCGGCCGCGCTCATCGGGTTTGCTGCCCAGCTAGGTGATGACCAATGCAAGCAGGATCGCCTTTCGTGCCGCGATGCTGGACAGTGAGTGAGCGGGGAGACAAGACGGATGGCGAGTAAACCAGCGGCGCGACGCGCGACTTCCACAGCTGCTACGCACTTCGAGGTCAAGCCGGTTGCGTCTAAGCGTGCTGCGCGCGCGGCGGGCGCTGTCTCGAATGGCGCAACGTGCGGTGCCAACGCTCCTGCAGATAGGACACCGGTAACGAGGGTCAGCCACGGCGTGGCTCGGAGCCATGCATCCACCAACGGACTGACGTCAGCGTCTGCACAAGGCATCGCGTCAGCGCCGGCGACAAAGCAGATGCCTTGCGCAGTTAAACGCACACAGGAAAACGATGGACTACCTGGGAGGAATGCGCGCTCGGTCGCTCCGGCACGGCGCGCGGGAATCGCGGAGAAAGTGGTTGCAGATAGACCTGCCGCTAGCGCCCACGGGGAGGCTTCTAAAGTGACAGTATGCGATGCTACTGAGGATGCCGCTCCTACCATACAGGCTTATGCGGATGCCCTGATCGAAGGCAAAGGGCCGGCCGTGAACCAGGCCGCTGAAGTTGTAGGTCGGCTTGCGCTTGAACGCCCGGAAGCACTTGTGCCGGCGATTGAGCGCCTGACGCGCGCGGTATCGAGCAAGGCGCGCCGTAGTGCTCAGGCCGCTTCCGATGCGCTGCCCGCGCTCGCACGTATCGCGCCGGCCCGTGTGGCCAAGCACCTAGATGCGCTTAAGTTAGCTTACGCCGAGGCCACGCCGATCGGGCGGGACGGGTTGGTACGTACTTTCTCTGCGCTTTGTGCCGCATCAGTGGCTTATCAAAAGCGCTTGGAGCCGACGTTGACCGAGGCGCTGCGTACCTGTGATGGCAAGTCGCTAGTTCGCTGGTCGCAGACAGTGTTGCCGTCGCTGAAGGGCGAGCCTCACGCTCGAGCGCGGCTTGTTGTTGAGGCCCGGCTCTATGAGATTCCGCGCCCCCATGGCATCAAGCTCGGTGAGGTCCTAGGCATTCGCCTGCGCCCCGCCGGCCGCTAATCCGAACACGGCGGATCGCGACGGCTAAGCCCCCTGCTTGCTCGAGTCCGCCGGCGCGACTTTAGAGCCCTGCTGATGATCGAGAGCTAACACTTCAGCTCTGGAAGCGGCCTCGCAGCCTCGTGTGGATAGCTTGGCGAAGCTGGACAAGTTCCGGGAGCGAGATAGCGCCTGTTAGGATGGATGCGGCAACAAAGACCAGCGCACTGGCGCCGCCCGCACATAACAGCCGAAAAAACCCTTCACCGCTAAGCGCATAGCCGGCCCACCACGCGGCCGTCGCTGCAAGACCGCCGCCCAAGAGCGTGCGGTAGGGTAGGGGTGCGCCGCGCGTGTGCAGCGTGTAGAGCGCAAGCACCAGAGATGCCAAGATGCCCGCGCTCGTGGCGCTAGCGGTGCGCGTCAAGGTGCTGGCCTCGCTGATGAGTGGGGTTTGAAGCGCGCGCGCCACACCTAGCGCCATAATTAGCGTGCCAATGAGCGCGAAGAGCGCGCAGCGCGCCGGGTGCCCAAGCGCCGCAAGCGCCGTCGCGACAATCACAAAGACCGCGAAAAGGGCGAGTCCTGGCGCCAGCACGGCAAGACATGTGGCAGCAAGGGCGTAGCCCTCGGGGTACACAAAAGATAGCAGGGCGCCGCTGTTGGCCGAGATAGGGATCGCGACCAGAAGCGCGCCGAGCCACGCCGCTCGCAGCGTCCCCACGAGCGTCGTAGTGAGTGCGCGCGCGCCCTCACGCTTGAGGCGTGAGATCACAGGGAAGGCCGTAAGCGCCAGCGGCACCGCCAGTTGGTAAGCAACGAAGGCAAAGCTTTGTGCCGCGCGATAATGCCCCGCAAGGCGACTTGACGTTGCGCTCGCCTCGAGCGCACTCGCCCCCTCTAGCAGAAGCATTCTGCCGGAAAAGAGCTTAAGCAGCGTGATATCAAGCTGCAGGAGCGCATTGATCCCTAGATGAAACGCAAGCAACGGTAGAACGAAGCTCAGCCAGGGCTTCAGTGCGGTGCCGTGTGGGTCGCGCGGTGCATGCGTCATTGCGTCGGGTGCTTCGCCGCGAGTCAAGCCAGCTTGCGGCGCTCGCTGGAGCCCGCGATCGGGGCCTGCGCTGAGGGTTCGCGGGTCGGCGCTACAGCTGGCTGCGGTAACCGAAAGTCCTGGCCGTGCCAAGTGCGCTACCACTGCGCTGCAGATCAGGATCATTGCGCCCAAGCCTGCACCAAGGCCGAGAAAAGCACCGAAAGCCCGCCCCGTAAACCACGCTCCTAGAACGAGCCCGGCAAAGCGCAGCAAGGAAAAGCAGCCATCGACAAGCGCCTGCAAACCAAAGCGTTGCGTTCCGTTCAGAATGCCAAGAAAAACGGCGTAAAGCCCGTAGCCTGCGACGCTCGCGGTTGCGACCTGAAGCGGCCGTGTGAGGCTGTCGTCTCGCAGCCAGGCGGTCACGAGCGCCGCACAGAGCGCCAATATCAACGCCACTCCTATGACGGGCAGAGCGTGACGCAGGAGTCCAAAACGCAAAGCCGTACTAACAGATGACCCAATGCCTGCGATTTCGCGACCGACGCTTTGCAGCGTGGTTGCGACGATGACGTTGTCGATGATGCCGATGAGTGCAAGCACCGTTGCAAACCGGCCAAATTCGGCGGCATCCTCAAGTACGCGAGGCAAGAGGAGCAAGGTGCCGTAGCTTGAGAGCACGAAGAGTAACTTGGCACCGGCCACGGCGGCGGTTCCCAAGGCGAAGGATGAGGTCTTTGGCATAAGCTCGCAGCGATCTCAGCATGACGGCAGGTTGACCCTAGTTGCTCAGTAGGAATTGTTGCAAAATACTCCCAAGGTGTCGGAAGCAACACCTCCGTTCCGGCGTTCGAGAAACCTACCTTCACGCCTGTACTTTCCGTTAGCTGACTTAGAGCTATGCGCGGGTCACGGGGGGGCAAACGCGCAGGCGCATCTTCCCGTGCCCCTCAGAACGGGGCACTGTTCTGCCGATCCGCACCCATCTCGAGACTCCCGAGACCCTACGTAAAGCCCGAAGACCCGCACGCGGCGGTGTCGTGAACCCACGAGTCACCTAGGGCGAAGGGGCTTGCGTGACCGAACAGCCTAGAAGGGGTTCCCCGGGAAGCATATGCGGAGTATCGAGCAACCACAGTAGCGTGGGAGCGACGCGCAGCATGGAATGGACGCCAGAGCACGCGCCGGGCTTCACCCGCGGAGAGTCAATAAAGACCGGCACATCGGTATCGTAGGCAAAAGGCGATCCGTGGCTTGTGCCGGTGTGGGTCGGAGGCTCGGCGTCGACAACATAATTTCGCGCCGGGACGACAAAAATATCACCTTGGGGAGCCACTTCAATGCCCGCGGCTATCGCTTCTTGCAAGGAGGGGCTGCGGTCAGCTGCCGAGGCCGGTGTTGCCGCGTGCGGTTCCTCGGACTTGGTTACAGGTGCGTGGACTGCGCCGTTGCCGACATGCACCGCGGCCTCGATGCCAACTCTTTGCTGAAGCGTCTCGAGCAGCGTCGCGATGATCTGCGCGTGAGCGGCTGCCTCATAGGCTCCCTCGTCGAGATACACGTAGGGGGGGACAAATTGGGCTACCGCAGCGGGCAGCCCCTTCGCTTCAAGGGCTGCGTTAAGTTCCGCGGCTAGGGCTTGCGGACCTATGCGACCAAATGGTTCTCCCAGGGCTTCGGGTAACGCGAGGGCTCCGTGGTCGGAGGTCAACACGACATCCACGGGTGCTAGCTTGCGCAGCGCGGCGATAAAGCGCGCGACGTCACGGTCTGTTCGCACGAGATTATCCGTGTATTCCACGGAGTCCCAGCCGAAGATATGGCCGATGTAGTCGGTATGAGAGATAGACACGGCCAAGAAATCGCGGGTGTCGCCCTGTCCGAGCTTGCGCGCCTTGGCTAGGTGCAGCGCGAAGTCGAGTAGCAGTGGCCCTGCCGCAGGCGTCGCACGAATGGCCTTACACGGCTCGCTTAGGTTGTCCAAGGTGCGCGGGAAGGTGGTGCCAAGTCCCTGATAGTCGCCTTCTCCCGGGCGGTCGTCGATGAGCCCTAGCGCCGCATAGGCATCGGGCTTGAGGGGAGTCCAGGGCGTTTTTAAATACGCTCGGACATAGTCCTCGCCTTGCCAAGCTGCGAGCCAGGTTGGTTTTCTGCGATGGTAATAGGTGGAAGTAGTAAAGCCGCATAGGCCTGCTTCATACCAATAAACGTCCCGCGCCTGTCGACCGCCTCCGGGAATCGCTGCCCGGTCTTTGAGCGAGACACTTACGACGCGTGACTGGCCCGCTTTGCGCGCATGGTGCAGCCAATCTGCAACCGTGGGCAGGCGTAGTCGTCCAGGGCCGGCGGTCGCGCCGCTGGTGCCAAGTACAGCGTGTTGCGAGTCGGTATACGCGGGTACGACGCTTTGGCTGAGGCGATCCCACACGGCATTAGCACTCACGCCATGGTGCGTGGGGGCGTAACCGGTGTAGATCGTCGCATGTCCCGCAGCGGTGTAGGTATTCGCGTAAGGGAAGCGTACGCGCTGAAAGCGCAGCCCTTGCCCGGCCAGTTGGCCTCCGATGTAGCCTTCCGCATCCAGCACCGGCTGCAATCTGTCGATAGCGTCGGAGGGAAGCTGGTCGAGGATCAAAGCTAATACGATGGCACCTTGTGCGGTCGGCGCCGACAGCTCAGCTCGCTCCTGTTCCTGGTGTCCAGAGCTGTACGCGTGTTTTTCGGGCTTAAGGCTCCCTCCGCAGCGCGGGGCGAGGGCGAGCACAACGGCCGCGAGCAGCATGCTTTGCGGGGTGAGCGTAGCCGTACGCTCGGGGGAACGGGTCAACTCGCGGTGGCTTGTGGCGCGCCGATGCGGGAAAAACTCTAGGCGATGTTGTCGCTGCCAAACACTCACGCGCCATAGCGTGACCAAGCGTCTCGAATCGAGCAAGCCAACCGTGAGCGGGCTAGCACCGGAGGTGCTCCCCTGTCGCCGAGGCTCCCCCGCCCTGAGGGTGCCATCTGCGATGTTACAAGTCAGACCTTGTGCTAGCGCACGCGACTGAGTTGGTCATAGATAACCTGGGAGTCACGGTAGGTTGGGTCGATGGCAAGAATTTCTTCGAGTGCGACGCACGCCTCTGGGATCTGCTCCAGGTTCAGGTGCAGGCTCGCCACTTCGTAGTACAGCGCGAGGGTTTCATCCCGCGTCCGCGCGAGCGAGGCGAGGCCCTCGGCGAAACTCGCCAGCGCGGCCTGCGGATTGCCGGCATCACGGTGACATAGGCCAATCAGCATCCGTGCCGAGCAAATAGCTTCACGGGCTTCAATTGCCAGTTCAAGCTCCTGAATGGCTTCGTCAAAGAGCCCCATCTCGCGATACGCGATGCCCAGATCAAAGTGGCTCTCTTTGACCTCGACGCTATCGTCATGGTTCTCGAGACCACCGAGTAGATCATCGAGGTTATCAAAATCACTCTCGTCCTCGCTTAGCGGCTCATCGACACTCACAGGTGCTGCGCCAAAGTGGTCGAAATCTTCCAGGAGCATTGCGCTGTCGGTGGCGTCGTCTGTGAGGACGCTCGACATCATGAGATCTCTAATTTCTTCAAGTTTTTCCTGAAGGAGTGGATTGTTTGGGTGTTGCTGGGTCACCTCGGTTACGGAAGCATGTGCGGCGTCAAAAAGCCCCTGAGCAATAAAAAAGTCTGCTTCGTCGAGCGCTTCCTCAACCAAACTCACGTGCTCGACCGCGGCTGCGGCTGCGTGTTGCTTTTTAGGCGCTCTCGCAGCGGATTCGATTGGCTTGAGGGGGATGTCGCCTGTCAGCGCATCGAGTTCCGCGTCCGCGCGCGCGAACCGCGCATCCGCAGGTTCGGTGGCTTCGGTCATCAGGTCGCTATCGTTGCCAAAAGAAGAGCCTTCCGAGGCGTCTAGTGCCTCGGCTTGCTCCCGATACTGTTGCGCAAGTCCCGGGGCTGAGGTCTCGAGCAGTTCAGCAAGCTCACGCAAATGGAAGATTGCAGGGTCAAACTCCCCCATTTCCATTAGAATATCTTTGAGCTGCGTGCGCGCGTCGATGTGGTCAGGTGAGATGCGCAAAAGCGCTTCTAGGTGATCTCGCGCTTTCTTCTTGAGTCCGTAACGCAAGAACACTTCGCATTCGCCGAGCATGCGGGCAGGATCCACGCGTAAAGCAGTAGGAGGCTCTCCAAGGTTGGCAGCGGGCGCCTCGGCGTGTTGCCTGCGCAAGTCCGCACCAACGCTAATGCGTGCAGCATTCACCGAATCCTGCTCTTCGTAGGCCTGTGAAGTCTCCTCATAGTCAGGGCTTGGCTGGTCACTCTCCCATGCATCGCTCTCAAGTAGGGCGGCGTGCGCGTTCGGGGCGCGATGCGGCGGGGCGGCGCCGGGGCCACGCGGCTGCGAAGGGCCCGCAGCGACGTGCTCGTTGGCATCTTCGACGCTGACGTCCTCAAGTTCTTCCAAGGCGAGCTCTTCGATGTCGTCAAGCAGCGCTTCGTCGCCGATGTCGCCAGCGTGCCTGCCCAAGGCCTCGAGCGCCTCGGCGTCCGAAGGATCGAGTAAGAGAATGCGGTCGTAGCATTCGGTTTGGGCGTTGCGGTCACCGCGCTCTAGGTAAACGCGCGCGAGCTCCTTGAGCACACTGATACTCTTACCAAACTGGCCGAGTTGTTCGAACGCGGTGGCCAGGAGCTGGAGGGTTACGGGCTCCTGGGGGTTGACCCGAAACGCGATGTGTAGCTTAGCTAGGGCCTTTTTCGGTTGCTCGAGTTGTAGGTAAACCTCCGCAAGCTTGCGGGCGACGTGAATGCGATGCCCTGAATGAAAGAGCAGCCGCTCCGCAACCTTGGTGTAGTCATCGAGACGGTTTTGTTCGAGCAGGATACGCGCGGCAATATCGAACTCGTCTGCAGCCGCTTCCGTCTTTTCGAGCCGCGAGAGGCATTCCGCCAGCCGCACTCGTGCAGGCAAATTCGAGGGTTCCACTTCGCAGATACGGCGCAGCGCGCGCTCGGCTTCGGAGAAGTGTTCAAGCTTCACCGCTTGCTCTGCCAGCCGCATCATCACCGTCAAGGCATCGGATGGCAGGTCTAGGTTCTGGTACATCTGCGCGAGCGCCTCAAAGGCGACGAGCCGGCTTGAGTCTAGCTTGGTGATTTGCTTGTAGACCGCGACCGCTTTGAGAAAGAAACCGCCGTCGGCGTAGATCGCCCCCACCTTGAGATAGGCGTCGCACGCGCCGCTGCGTTCGCCTTTTCGCGCCAGCAAATCCCCGATGCGCAACCAGACGCGGGCATCAGTCGGATCGTCTGCCGCGAGCTTGTGATACTCAGTAAGCGCGCGATCGACGTTGCCCTTTTGCAGGTACTTCTGGGCTGAGTTGAAAACTTTGTCTCGGTCCAGCGCCACGCACGCTCCGCTTACGAGGCTTTCTGTCGGCCCCAAGGTCACATCATCTCGAAACTACACCTTCAGGCTAGTGCGAATGTCCTCGAAGTCTCAACGAATTTCCTCGCCGTGGCTGATGCGCAGCCCTCGGTTGTGTCGCCGAGGCTAGTGCACGCAGCGGATGCAATAATCCAGCGCGAGAAAAACAAAGAGGCTGGCCGTCTATGAACGACCAGCCTCTAGTCGCGCTCAGCTGAGCCAGCGTCCGAGGTCAGATCTCGCCTTGAATTCCAGCGAAGACCTGTCGAAACATACCGGGCTGAATGCCCGAGGGCGCAAGTGAAGCAATATACTGCGTACCCGTAAGGTTCTTGCCGGATACGTAGGCGGTGAGACCAAGCCGCGCGAAGGTGTAGGCAACCCGGGCGTCGAGCAGAAAACGTCCGTCGATGCGGCCTAGCGTGCCGTTTTGTGCAAGCTCTAACGTGTTGTCGGCGTCGGTGAACTGCCCGCTCATGTAGTGGCCGTTGACCTGTGCGGATACCCCTGTATCGTGTACGAAGCGTAGTTGGGAGCTGAGCATGTGGCGGGGTGCGTAGGGCAAGTGGTTACCTACCCAGTCTTCGCGCCACCCATCCCCGAAACGGGCATCGACGAAGGTGTAGTTCAGCGTCAGCGGCATGCGGAAACTGAGCCCTGCGGCTTGAATCGCATCAAACGTGACCGAACTCTCGACACCGAGATGCCGTGACGCGCCGCCGTTAATCAGATCGGCCGCGTCTTGGGCAATGGCGCCGCCTGCGTCAGAGGGCGCGATGACTTGATTTTGGAAGTCGAGCATGAAGCCGGTCACTTCCGCGAAGAGGAAGTCGGCGTAGCTAACGCGAGCGCCTAGCTCGTAGTTCCAAGAGAACTCGGCTGCGAGCCTGAAGTTTTGCAGCTCCCCGTCAGCGAGTCCGAAGGCATCTTTTGTGCGAGGCGGCGCAAAACCGCGGTGGACGCCACCAAAGAGATTGAGCTGGTCAATGACTTCATAAGAGAGGCCCAGACCCGGAATCAGCGCAAAAACGTTTTCGGATTCCAACGCAGCAGGCACGAGGTCCTCATTGCCGGAGCGGAAGATCTCACGCTCGTTCCACACGGACTCAATACGCAGGCCAGGGCTGACGCGGAACTTGTCCCAGAAGATGAAGCGGTTTTGCAGGTAGCCTGCGACGGCAAGGCCCTGGCGGTTCTCGTCGTCGCGCAGCGCCCCGCTGAGCGCCCGTGCGGACGAGCCGTTGATCCGCTGCTCGCTCGTGTGCTCAATGTGAAAGCGCATGCCGCCAATGAGTTCGCCCCGAGCTTGCTCCGACATGCGGTAGTCCCAGGTGGTACGCGATTCGATGCCGCCAATCGTGAAGGCGCGGTTGCGGCTGCCGGTGGAGTCACGAAAGAATGTAGCCGAGCCGTCGCCGGGGTAGGGTGGGCCTTGGCCTAGGATGTTCTGGCCGTTGCCGTCAATGATGCGGTCGTAGTTGCGAGACTCGTCAAAGGATCGGTCAAAGTCCTGGCGCAGCCAGTTGCGCTCGGTATAGCTGGCGTAGACGGTGTTCTGCGTAAGCAGGTTCGGTTTGAAGGCGATGTTGTGCGTTGCTGCTATCGCGTAGCGCTTCACCGGGAGGCGATCGTTGACGGCAAAGTTATCGCCAGCGTTATTCTCATACTGCGGGCGTGTGAGGCCGAGGTAGGTCGCGTTTGATACCTCATCGTAGACTTGCAGCTTGAGGCCTAGGGTCGATTTAGACGAAACCTGGAAGCGGAACTTGGCCGTGGCATCGGTCGCTTCTAAGTTAAGACCGCGGTGGCCGCCAAAACGCTTGTGCACCACGCCGAGGCGGTAGCCGAGCGCGCCGACCGTATCTCCGACGTGACCTTCGGCTAGCAGGTAACCGAAGTTGCCGTAGCGCACCTCTCCGCCGACGGTCAGCTTTTTGGGCGGGTCTTTGGTGATGTAGTTGAGCACGCCGCCGATGGTCTGAGGGCCCCAGAGGATGGATCCCGAGCCCTTGACGATCTCCAGGCGCTCCATGCGCTCAATAAACGGCGCATAGTAAAGTTCTGGCTCGCCGTAGGGCGCGAGCGCAATGGGGACACCATCTTCGAGTACAAGGATGTTGCGGCTGCGGTCGGGGTTTAAGCCGCGGAACCCGATATTGGGCCTAAGGCCGATGCCTTCCTCGTCACGCACGTGTACACCGGGCACGACCCGCAGCGCCTCGTTGGCTGAAACGGCCCCTTGCTCCCGCAGGTCCTCCTGCGTCACCACGTATGCCGAGCCTGGCACTTCAGCCAGTTGGCGTGATGTTCGTCCGATAACATCGATTTGAGGGATTTCACTCTCCGTCCGGGCGCGCGTGGGTGCTGCCACTACCGCAGGAAGTGCGAGCGCCTCATCCTCTGGCATGGTGGCGAAGGGGTCAGCATCCCCGCCGGTGGCAGAGGCTTCGGTCGTCGCGCCATCGTCGCTGTCCTCGCTAACGGCCGCTTCCGCGCCCTGTTCCCTTTCGACGGCCGCTTCTGCCCGCATCGAGGGCGTGTCCGCAGGACCCCCGTCGGTCGTTGCTTCCGTTGAGCTTTCTGCGCTCGCCGTGTCCGCTCTCCCGTCGATCGTCTCTTCGTTCGTGGCCACGGAATCAGAGGGGGGCGTTTCGCTTGCACTTGCTTCGATCGACGCTCCCTCCGCGGGAACATCGCCTCCTGAATCCTCTTCTGCCTTGGGCGCCTCTCCGAGTTCCTGCGCCACTGCTCCAGAGATCAAGGCATCGAAAACCATCGAAATAGAGAAAGTGCAAATCGAAAGCAGTAGTGGCGGAAGCCATCGCATAAACCATACCGGCAGTCGGTGTGTCGTCGTCTTTGTCATGCTGATAGCCAATATTGTAGTCGTTTATTTGGGATAAATAACGGCGATCTTTCGAGCGCAACGCATGGAGTGCCAGTGTAATATCGATAAATAAAATAGTGAAGGGGGAAAGTATTTTCATTAAGGGCCGGGGTAAGGAGCGATGGCTACAATCGTTCCAGTTAGGCCGTGGCGCGCGTGGGGACGTGCAGGTGCTTGAGTGGTGGGCACTTCGGAGTCACGCTGACCACATGAATGTGCATGTCTTTAGGCACTACGATATCCGTGGCGTCGCCGCGCGCGACCTCACTGACGCGTTCACGACGGATCTTGGGCGCGCCCTAGGCACGTTTTGGCGACGGGCGGGCAAGCAGCGCGTCGCTCTCGGGCGCGATTGCCGCCACTCATCGCCGCGTTTGCGACAGGCACTGACCGCTGGGCTGACCGAGACAGGGCTTGAAGTTATCGATGTGGGTGAAGGCCCCACCCCCGCCCTCTACTTTGCGGTATTCCACTACGAACTCGACGGCGGTGTTCAGATCACCGGCAGCCATAATCCGCCGGAGGACAACGGCTTTAAGATGATGACGGGTCAGGATTCGCTCTTCGGCGAGGATATCCAGACACTGCGGCGCATGATCGCGGAGCGAGATTTCGAAGTGCCGGGCGGCGGCGTGGTGACCGAGCTCGATATTGTCCCGGCCTACATCGGCTTTATGGAGGGCAACCTGCGCTTTACGGGTCCCTGTCCCCCGTTCGCGGTCGATGCGGGCAATGGCGCGGCAGGCCCGCTGATGCAGTCCGTTAGCGACGCACTCGGTTTGCCGATGCATGGCATCTACATGGATATGGATGGGAGCTTTCCCAATCACCATCCCGACCCGACAGTCCCAGAGAATCTCGAAGCGTTGCGCGCTAAAGTGTTGCAAGAAGGGCTCGCGTTTGGCGTGGCGTTTGATGGCGACGGAGACCGCTTAGGTGTGATCGATGAGACGGGCAATATCCTCTGGGGTGACCGCCTCACCGCGCTTTTTGCCCGCGAAATCTTGCAGACGCACCCCGGTGCTACCGTGCTCGGTGAAGTGAAATGTTCCCAAGTGCTCTTCGACGATATTCGCGCCCAGGGTGGCGTGCCGGAGATGTCGCCCACGGGGCACTCATTGATTAAGGCGCGCCTGAAGGAGACGGGCGCCGTTCTTGCGGGCGAGATGAGCGGGCATATCTTCTTTGCGGACAAGTTCTTCGGTTTCGACGACGCGATCTATGCGACCTTGCGTCTCGCTGAAATCCTCAGCGAGCGTCAGATGAAGGTCTCCGAGCTGATCGCCGACCTGCCGACGCGCTTTACGACCCCTGAGTTGCGCACCTCATGCCCCGACGCGCTCAAGGTCAGCGTAGTACAGGGGGTGACGGAGCACTTTGCCAAAAGTCACGAAGTGAATCGCTTAGACGGTGCGCGTATTGCCTTCGGCGATGGCTGGGGACTTGTGCGGGCTTCTAATACGGGTCCGGTCCTTGTTACACGCTTCGAGGCGGGCACCGAAGCCGAGCTTGTCGCGATTCGATCGGAGGTAGAAGCGGTGCTTGCCCGCGTGATTGCGGAGAAAGCGAGCGCCTAGAGGTAGGCGCTCCCCAGTGGCGCACGGCGCGTGCAGGTTTCCCTAAGAATCAGGTCGAGAGTTCGGGTCGCATTCATCATATGGCGCAAGAGCTGAAGCAAGGGGAAACGCTGACGCCCAGCACCGCAGGCCCGCTTGCGCGCGCACTTGAGCGCTGGTTCGCCGCTTCTGCGCGCGATCTGCCCTGGCGCCGCAGCGCTGATCCCTACGCGATTTGGGTATCAGAGGTGATGCTGCAGCAAACCCAAGTGGCGACCGTCATCCCCTACTACGAGCGCTTCCTGGCGCGCTTTCCGACGCTTGCGACGCTTGCCGAGGCTAGCGAGGAAGAGGTGCTCGCAGCCTGGGCGGGGCTTGGTTACTACCGGCGCGCGCGGCTGCTTCACGCGGGCGTGCGTGAGGTCGTGGCCCGCTACGGGGGCAAGCTGCCCCTTGCCCGGGACGCCCGCCGAACACTGCCGGGAGTCGGGCCATATACCAATGGTGCCATCGGCTCCATCGCGTTCGAAGCACGCGAGGCGGTCGTTGACGGCAATGTGGCACGCGTGCTCTCTCGTCTGTGCGGTTTGCCCGCGCCGCTCGGAAGCCGCGCGAGTACCGAGGCGCTCTGGGCTGTCGCGACGCAGCTCGTCGAGGAGGCCACCCAACCCAGTGCCCTCAACCAAGGATTGATGGAACTCGGGGCGCTCGTATGCACAAAAAGCAAGCCACGGTGCTATGCATGTCCTTGGCGCGAATCCTGCTGCGCGCACGCCCGGGGTCTTACCGACAAACTGCCGCGTGCTAAGCCAAAGACGCCTCAAGCTACCGTCGCCCTGCTCGCGTACGTTCTGGAAACGCAGTGCGGCCAGATGCTGCTTGAGCAATCCACCGGCAGCCTATTTCGCGGGCTATGGTCGCCGCCGTTACGCACGGAGCCTGACCCAACGCTTGAAGCCTCGACCGTAGCGTTGCAGGAGGCGGGGAGGGTGACCCATGTGCTGACCCACCGCAGGCTCAAGGTGCGCGTGCTACGCGGCCGGATCCGTCCGGATATGGGAGTCAATGCTTCGGTGCAGGTGGGGTTGTGCCCCTTGAGCGAGGCGAGCATAACCTCGGTTTCCGGCAGCAAGCAGAATGCGACCGGGCCCATGCAAGGGCTGCAGCCGAGCGTGCCTGCCCCGCAGGCCTTGGTCGCCCTGGCGGAGTTCGAGTCTGTACCTATGTCTCGTCTGGCGCTCAAGCTCCTTGAGGTTCCGTGGCGCCGCGACGATGCCCCTCTAGGGAGGGCCCTCGGTTGAAGCTGGGCAGCTTCAGCGGGCGCGCGGCGACCGACGCAACTCACTGACGTTCACGATCATGACGCAGCAAAAAACTCCCGTAGGTCCCCGCCTTGAGGCGCTGTTGCGTGCAGTACTGCGTGCCCGCAAGCCTATCTTGCTCGAAGGCGCCACAGGGGTCGGCAAGTCGCAGATCGTTGCGACGGTTGCGGCCAGTCTTGGATGGGAGGTGCGCGTGCTGGACCTCAGCTTGCTGGAGCCCCCAGACTTGGTGGGGCTGCCGATGATCGAGGCCGGGGTAACGCGCTACGCACGCCCCGCCATGTTGCCGACGGAAGGCGAGGGTATTTTGTTACTGGAGGAGCTCAATCGAGCGGAGCGCTTCGTCCAGCAACCGGCGCTTCAGCTCCTAAGCGCTCGCTCCCTCCACGACTATCGCTTGCCGCCAGGGTGGGTATGTGTCGCAGCGGTCAACCCCGAAGGCGAAGGCTACGACGTTACGGCACTAGATCCCGCGTTGCGCTCGCGCTTTCTCGTTTTGAGCGTAACCGCCGACCGCAGTGCCTGGCTACAATGGGCCAAAGCGGCTGCGCTTCATCCCGCTGTCGTGAATGTGGTCCGTCGGCATAGCGACGCGTTCGCTGTTGCATCGCCGCGTGCCTACACCTACGCCGCTGAAGTACTTGCCACATTGACCCCGGCGGAGGTGGAGGACGAAGCGCTGGTTGTGACACTGCTCTCCGGCTATTTGCCGCAGGCGATGGCGGTCGCCGTTGCCTTGGCACTGGGCAGCGAGGCAGATGGTCTCGACGTCTCGGATTTTCTCGGAAGGGATGCCACCGCGGGCCACGCCCAGCTGCGTGCTTGGCTAAAGCAGGGGCGCAGTGATGCGGTGATGGAGTTCGCGCGGCGACTCGAGGCGCTCTTTGCAGGCCCGGAATTCGGTGCCCTGTGGGCGAGTGACGCCATCGTAGAGAGCAGCTTGCGCCGTTTGCTCGGCATCTTGCCGGGCGATGTCCGCGAAGAGCTCCAGTGTGTCCTAGGTCGCAATCCTGCGGCATTGCCGCTTTTGCCTGAGGCCGTCGAGGCATGGCTGCCGAAACTCGCGGAAGGAGGCGCGGCGCTGCGCGCCCTCGAAAGCTGGCTGAAGGAGCCGACGCAGCATCACCAGGTACATCTGCTCATTACCGGCTTGGTGCTTTGGCTCCAAGGCGACGCGCTTGCCACGGTGCGCCGTAGTCATGTGTTGCGTCGCGGGCTAGGGGCCGTGCTTGGCACCGTAGGTATGGACTACGCCATGCCACTCGTGGACACGCTCCGTGCGACGGGCATCACCCCAATCAGGCCCACCTAATCGAAAGAGCGCCAGCATGTTGAGGGGATTCGAGGCGGTGATGATGGAGGCTTGGCGGCGCTACCCGTTTTACGCAGCGGTGCTGTCTAAGTTGCGCTGGCTGCACGACGCTTCGGTGTCGTCCATGGCCGTGAGCTTCGATGGGCGCGACTTTTTCCTGCACGTTTCGCCGAGCTACTTTGCCGCCTTTCCCGAGTTCAAGCTCGGGATTTTGCTCCACGAAGTGCACCACGTTGTACTGGGTCACCTGACGCGCCCTGCGCTGCGTGCCGACCAGGTAGCTGCGCCGGATCTGCTTGAACTCGCGAAAGAGATGAGCGCCAACGAGTACCTATGCGAGCCCCTGCCGAGCCCTGTGACATGCGCGCCCTATGCCAGCCTTGGCATGAAGGAGGGGCAGTCGACGCTGGAGCGCTATCGCCTCTTGCTCTTGCACGCCAAGCGCGAGCCAGCGGCAGCCCGGCGACTACCCAAGGGAACGCTTGACGATCATGGCCGTCATCATACGTCGACGCTGCCCGATCAAGCGGGAAGTGAAGCGCGGCTAGAATCACTCCTGCGCGATGCCATTGAGACGGGCGCGACACAGGGCGCCGGGGATAGCGACTTGGCGCGGCATGAGCTCCTCGCTGGCAAAGAGCCCGGTCAATGGCTGGAGCTCCTGAATGCGGAGGGATACGCGGCGCTGCCTTTTCGCGATTTGCTCAGGCGCTTTGTGCTCGGAAGATCTCGCACCGGCCGCGCGTACGGCAGGCCCAACCGCCGGTTCTGGCAACACGTCGGCATCGTCCCCGGTCGAGCGCGCCGACAGTCGAGTGCCGGAGTTTCCCGTTTGCTCGTGGTTATCGATACGTCCGCGAGCGTGCGCCGCGCACAGCTTGAGCGCGTCGCCGTCGAGCTACGGGCACTGCGCACACATGTTGCCTTCGAGATCATAGAATGCGATGCTTGCATTCAGCGTCGGTACCCGTTTGCCGGCGAGCTCCACTCGGCAAAGGGTCGCGGCGGCACGAACTTAAGGCCGGTTTTTGCCCTGCCTGAGGTGCGTGCGCGGCGTGTTGATGGGCTCTTGTGTTTCACGGATGGTATGACCCCGCTCCCGCCCAAGGTTCCCCCGGTTCCCGTGCTCTGGCTTTTACTCGGCGATAATGCGAAAACTCCGCCTTGGGGCATCAGTGTCAAGCTTTAAAGGGGTGCGTGCACATTAAGGGACTTCCGTGGCCGATAATCAAGAACGTCTAGAACGGGGACCGAATTCAAGGATCGCCGATAACACCTCATGGAGCGCGCGCGCGTCCGACGAGTTTGAGCGTCTGCGCACACCGCAGACGGGCAGCGCGCTCGCTGCTGGGGCGCTAGCCAGATTGAGCCTAATACTGCTCGTGGGGGTCTGCGCCGGGTGCCGCCCGTCAGCGGCGAAGCGCATGGAGCAAGCGACCGATGTTTCGATGGCGGATGACGCGCTGCGCTTCGATATTATCGAGGGCCCTTCGCAGAACTACTTCTATCGGCACAAGGAAATAGCTGCCCACGTTCAGCTCCGATCCGGAGCACATCCCCGTTTGCTTGCGGCTTTTCCCGCGGGCAACAGCGGTGCCGCGATTTGGTTCGAAGATATTCGCGAGGGCGAGGTCGGGACTACCTTCAAGATGACCTCGGCGCCCAGCGCCGCAAGGCAGATGCTGACGGGCGCGTTCGGCACGGAGGTCGCCGCCGCGGGCGTCACCTTTGATGTGGAAGCGGATACACCCCTGCACGTCGAGCAGCTAGGCATAGGCAGCATACGTTTTCTGAGGTCCTTCGACGAGCGCGGTATCCTGGACCTACCGTTGACCAGCAAGCCGTTCGCCAACGGCATGCGCTTTCAGCGCTGTCGTCAGGATGGCAAAGCGTGCTACTTTTTGGCGATAGGCGCGCGAGAAGGCACCCGTCTCGTCAAAAATGACAGTCAGCTGATATTAGAGCCCGAAAAGAAGGGCGGCCCCGTCCATTTTCGAGTGCGCGCGCTTACAAGCGAGCCCGCGTTGACCCCCTTGGGGCTGGAATCCGTACTGCGCCCGGAATACCTGCGAGGGGGCGCGCAGAGCGGCAGCGGTGAGGGCCTTGAGCGTCTGCGTAGAGTCTTAGACTTTCTGGTCTATGAGGAGAAGTGGCTCGCGGGTTCCTGGCGGTTTCTAACCTACTTCGGCCGAGATACCCTGCTGACAGCGACGTTGCTTGCGCCCGCACTACAGAACGAAGCGTTTGAAGCAGCTTTGCGGTCTGTCATCGACCGTCTGGATGATGAAGGCCGGGTCGCGCACGAGGAAACGGTGGGGGATTTTGTGGTGACGCAGCAGACGGTCGCCGCGCCGCGTGCGGACGGCTCAACGCTGGACCATTCGATGGTCGACGATGACTTTATGTTAGCCCCGGTGCTCGCTCGTTACGTCGAGACGCTCGAAGAGAGCGATGCGGTCGTCGCGTTTCTCGAGGAGCTAGGTGCCGATGATAAGCCGTTGTCCCACGGGCTTAAGCGTAACTTCGAGTACGTACTGTCTCGGGCCACGCCCTTCGCTAAATCCGGAAAATCCCGAGATCTGATTGCGCTTGAAAGCGGCAGCGCCGTTGGAGATTGGCGCGATAGCCTCGAAGGCTTGGGCGGAGGCACCTACGCCTACAGCGTAAACGCGGTATTTGTCCCCGCAGCCCTCGACGCGATCGAAGTGCTCTGCGGCGGTGTGCTTAAAGAGGTGTGTGGCGAGCTTGAAGTGGAAGCGAAGAAGCGGCTGAAGCGCTGGCATCAGGTGGCTGCGCGATTCGACGTTAAGATGCCTGTGGCAAAGGCCGAGCGAGCGCTCGCGGTGTACGCCGAGGAAAATAGCTTGAACATCGATACTGTGGTTCTAGACGACCAGATGCTCGTTGCGTTTGCGGCGCTCGCGCTGAGCAGAACAGGCCAACCGATTCCGGTGATGCACAACGACATCGCGTTGCGGCTACTCTTCAATCGCCTCTCGCCTGAGGAGGTCATCGCTATTTGTGAGTCGCTGCTCCTTGATTTTCCCGCAGGGCTGAGGTCTGACGCGGGCATCGTCTCTGCAAATCCGGCTTTTCTGGAAGATACGACGCTGCGTTTGACCTTCACGCGCAACCACTACCACGGCGCGGTGGTGTGGGGTTGGCAGCAGACGCTTATGCTCGCGGGGGTACGGCGCCAGCTTACGCGCAAAGACTTGCCCGAAGACGCCTTGCAGCTCCTCGAAGATCTTTACAGCGAGGTGGTGCAGCTTTTGGAAAAAAATCGTACGGTTGCGCACAGCGAGCTCTGGAGCTGGAATGCGAACTCTACGGGCGAACTCTACGCTGTGCCCTTCGGCTCTGAACGCGACCATCGTGCTGAGTCGAACCCGGCACAGCTCTGGAGCACGGGCTTGCTCGCGTATCCCTCGAGTGTCTCGTCCCCCGTCAACCCCAAGTAGCGAGTGTCTCTAGGGTGCTGGGCAGCGCGCTCCGGTGCGCCTAGCTTCCCGCGGTGATGCCAAACACGGACGAACCGCACTTTCAGCCGCACATTTTAGGCCCAACAACGCTAAGCCCTAGAGAGCTTGGGCCGGATGCGCCATGGCATCCGCCGATTGCCATGGTGATCGGTGGCAGCGAAGGCGTCGGGGCGGCGCTTGTGGAAGGCTTGCTGGCGCGCGAGGACGTCGAGCTGGTGCTGGTCACGTCGCGGCGCGCGCCGACGGAGGTGCCGCGTTTTGTCGCCTGGAAGCAAGTGCACGGCCCGCGGGTGCTGGCGCTAACGGGTGACGTGCGTTCGCAGGACGATGTAGCGGGTTGGGCGGCGCGCATTCGCGGCGAGGTGGGCGCGCTTGACCTTTGCATTCACGCGGCGGGGCTCCTGCACGCGGCGGGCATTGCGCCGGAGCGCCGGCTAGATGACATCAAGCCTGCCAGCGTAATGGAGGTATTTGAGGTCAACGCGCTGGGCCCGCTCCTGGCGGCGAAGCACTTTGCGCCGCTTATGGCTCACGGCCGCCGAGCGGTCTTCGCCGCTCTCTCGGCGCGCGTGGGCAGCATCAGCGACAATCGCCGGGGCGGCTGGTACGCCTACCGCGCTGCCAAGAGTGCGCTCAACATGTTCCTGCGCAACATTGCCATCGAGATGGCGCGGAAAAACCCTAATTTCTGCGCGCTTGGCTTGCATCCCGGCACGGTTGACACCCAACTGTCCAAGCCCTTCCAGCGCGGCGTGCCAGAAGGATCCCTGAAGACGCCCGCACAAAGCGCAGCTCAGCTTCTTGGCGTCATCGACCGTTCGGTCCCCTCCCAATCTGGCCACGTCTACGACTACGCCGGACGAGAAATCGCCCCTTGATCCTCGCGAAGGTGGGGCTGACGGCGAGTGCGCGGCATCACGCTTGATACGGAACGTGCTGCGAGATGCGAGTCGATCCACTAGGCTCCAGGCATGACCGCACCAGGTTTGCCGGGCCGAAAGGTGTCATTAACGGGTATTAAGCCGACGAGTTTGCCGCATCTCGGCAATTACCTTGGGGCGATACGTCCCGCGCTTGCCCTCAAGGAATCCCACGAGACACGTTATTTCATCGCGGATTACCATGCGCTAACCACACTAAAGACGCCGGGAACGATCCGCGAGCATGTCTACGATGTCGCCGCCACCTGGGTTGCCTGCGGGCTCGATGCGGAGCAAACGCTGCTCTACCGGCAATCGGATGTACCGGAGGTGTTCGAGCTGATGTGGGTCCTCGCATGCATCGTCGCCACGGGGCAGCTCGAGCGGGGCCACGCCTACAAGGATGCGGTTGCGCAAGGCGATGCTCCGAACGCGGGCGTCTTCAACTACCCGCTTTTGATGGCGGCGGACATTCTGCTCTACGACGCCGACGTGGTCCCGGTGGGCCGAGACCAGCTCCAGCACATCGAACTCACCCGCGACTTAGCTGAACGGCTGAACTACCTGACCGAAGCGCCCGTGGTGACAGTCCCACAGGTAGAGCTCACCGAAGGCCCGCTCGTTCTGGGGCTTGATGGCCGCAAAATGAGCAAAAGCTACGGCAACGCTCTGCCACTCTTCGCGTCCGAAAAAGACCTGAAGGCCGGCGTGATGCGCATCAAGACAGGCTCGGAGCCCCTTGAGGCGCCCAAAGATCCGGAAGGCACGGTGCTGTGGAACCTCTACTGTCATGTCACCACCGAAGACGAGCAAGCACACCTGCGTGCGCGGCTACTCGCCGGCGGCTTTGGTTGGGGCCACGCCAAAGTGGAGTTGCTCGCAGCACTGGAAGCGGTGCTCGGCCCGATGCGGCCGCGCTTTCACGCACTCCGCGCCGACGAACCCGCCCTCGATAGACTACTCGTCGCGGGCGCTCAGCGTGCTCGACCCATCGCCCGTCAAACCCTCGACCGCCTCCGCACCGCTTTCAAGCTCTAGCGCCGCCCTTCGGTCTGGGCCCCACGTGATCAGGAATCGATTGGCTGCCATGGCAGATCGAGACTCAGGCTTGGGGTCCATGACTGGACACGCGCGCTTGATTTCGCGCGCGCGAGCCTATCTGCGAGACGCTGGGGATTCGCTCGCGCAAGGTCCCCGCGCAAGGTCCCAGGGAGTTTTGTGGTATGGCACCGGGGCAGGGGGCTCAGCTGCTGGGGCGGCTTGGGGCGTTGCCGGCTTCGACGTTGGGGAAGGGACTGGGGCCAGCGACGACGCGGTCATCGACTAGGTAGAACTTGCCCTTAATATGCGACCACTTCTGCTCGACGCGGGCGGTCTGCAACGTCGTGCTAGTTGGGCCGTACCAGGAGAACTCCACCTGGGAATGGCCCACATCCCGGCCCTTTTCGAGGCCCGCGGTGACCAGATTCATGTCTGCCAGCAAAATAGCGTTGCCCCAGCCCCCATAACGCTCTTCAAATGCTTTAAGGTAAGAAGGTGCGACGTGACGGCGAACGACGGCCATTCGCCCCCAGCGCAAGGCATCGTTGACCTCGTAGACGACTTCCTGGAGATGCTCTTCGCGGCTGGCTTGGCGCAAAAGACAGGCTGAGCTGAGGGTGACTAGGCTGGCGGCGGCGATGATGCGCGCCGCTTGAGATGCGCATCGTGGCAAGTTAGGACGCGCTTGCCAGAAGCGACGCCACCTCGCCCAAGGTAGCGAACGGTGCGCCGCGAAGCCTCGGTATTCGCGCGCCAGGGCAAGCGAAAAACCGGCCGTTGCCGGAGGTAGGGTTGAGGTTGGGATCGTGTTGCTATCGATGCGCGGCATGACGTAGAGCTTAAGCGAGGGTGGCGGCTAGGCCCAAAAAAGTCCGACAGGCGCCGCGCTGGCTCGCCAGCCTCCGCAGGCGAATCCGCGAAACGAATCTAAGCAAGATGCAAGACAGGCGCAGCACCAAGATAGGCAAGGCCGCGATGAATCGCAGCGACAGCGAGCAAGTGCGTGTTCAGATCTTTCGCGATGAGAGCAGTGCGGTCACGGCTGCGCTGCGGTTGGTAGGCGATGCGGCCATGCCGCGGCCGTTGCCGATGGTGCTTGAGGATTTTTGCCAGTCCGCCGCGACGCTTCTGGCGTCGCCCATTGTCTCGGTCTACCTGCGCGAAGAAGAGGAAGAGGCCGATATCCTTGTCATGCGCGCTAACTTCGGCTTTCCCCGGGCGGCGATTGGTCACGTCAGGCTCCATCTTGGCGAAGGCATTACCGGTGCCGCCGCCGAATACCTCAAGCCGCTTGCGGTAGGCCAGGCGGAGAGCGTGCCGCAGTTCAAGCCGGTTACCGGGCTCGGCGAGGAGCGCTACCCCATCTTTTTGGCAATTCCCATCATGCGCGGCTCTCGGCCGGTGGGCGTGCTTGTCTTTCAGCGCGGCGCTCGCACCTATACGGTGGAAGAGGTCACCCTGGCCACGGCGCTCACCGCCACGGTGCTGCTTGCACTCGAGCATTCAGAGAGTCGCCAGGACAAGAGCTTGGACCAAGGTCAGGCGGCGCGGCGCAGTGCACGTTTGGAGGGCACCGCGCTGGTGGAGGGACAAGCGCTGGGCGTGGCGCAGACGCTCCCAACGTTCACCGAGCTGATGCGTGAACGGGAAACCGATCAACATTTTCCCGTGAATGCTGTGCTTATGGCGCTGCAAGGCGTGCGCGAAGAACTGGATGGGCACTTGCGCGCCCTCCCCGATGATGTCCGGCGGCGAATCAGTGCGCAGGGTCTCGGGCTTTCCGCGGCGCTCCACGATTCACGCTTCGAAGAGCAAGTCGCCACCGAGTGCGGCCGCCAAACCACGATTCGCGCGCTGCGCGAGGTCGCGCGGTCCTACGCGCTCACGCCCTACCGCCTGGAACAGACATCGGACCAGTCAGGCCAGCGTCTCGCCGACCGTGCGACGGAGATCGAATATCTCTGCCTCCTACTCGGCGCGCGTGTGCTCGGCCAGAAAGTCCCCACTCCTGGAAGCGTGCTCATGCTACCTGAACGGCTCTCTTGCATCGTCGCTTTGGCGGCGGCGAGCGCCCGCTGTGCGGCGGTTGTTGTGGCCAACCACGTGCGCAATAGCGATGCCGGTATCGCTATCCTAGGTGCTCGCAAAATACCGCTGCTCTCGGAGGTCGCGGGCCTTTTCGCTTGGAGCCGTCCGGGGGACCGTATCTTTGTCGACGCAGATCAAGGTCGGATTCGCATCAATCCGTCGGTTGGCGAACTGACGCGGCTCCGCCGCACGCTCGGCAAGTCCGCCAAAGGGTGACCCGTGGCCGTCAATACGTCGAAGCGATAGATAGAGCATAGCGACCCGCCAACCGTTCGTCGACATGGTCCCAGTACGCGCAAGGGATTGTGCAATGAGCGTAGGGCCGTAGCGGATCAACTTAAGGTTGAAGCGAATTAGGGCTCGGCAGGCACGGGCTTGCCACGGGTCCGCTGACCATCCATCAGCCACCAAATCGCGCCGGCAACGACGCCACCAGCCACCAGGCCCAAGGTGACATCCGTGATGAGATTGTAGCGGTCGAGCGCGCGGAACTCCTGGGGCGCGCAGCGGGTGCCTTCGCCACAGCCGTCGGCTAAAGACCGCCCTTCAATGCCTGCGAGTACGCCGAAGGTGAGTGCGGCTAGAAGGCCCGTGCCCGCAATGCCGAAGGCCACCAAAGAGCCCATCGGTGGGCCGGGGAAGGGTTCGGTGAGAGGGTCCACTTTCACAGCGGGTTCTAGCAAGTCGGGTATCGGCGGCTCGCCGGGCACGGGTGCGGAATCCTCGCGGCTGAGGCGTTGTTCAAGGCCTTCGAGACGTTTTTCGAGTTCGCGCCGTTGGGTAGCCTCCGGTGCCTGGTCTAGGTAGCGCCGGTAATACCTCATGGCATCGGGCAAGTAGCCGGCGCGCTCGGCGGCAATACCGGCGTTGAGCAGCAGTTCGGGATGGCGGCTTAGCTCGTAGGCGCGCGCAAACTGTTCGAGAGCACTCGCGTACTCTTCCCTATCGAAATAAGACTTGCCCGCCAAATAAAGCGATCGGGCTTGCTCGTCGGTCACGTTTTCCTTGGCGCTGGATTCAGCAGGCTGGGTGCGGGGGCTTTGAGCCGCCACGTTGCTCGCTGAATGTAACCAAAAGACGCCGAGCACCATGTATCCCAAGCGGATGCAGCGATGGTTGACAAAGCCGGGCGCGTATCCCGAAGAGATGCCCCCCGCCGTCGCACGCGCGCAAACGTGATCTCGCACGGTCATACGTTTTGCGAACCACTCCCTACTCTTCTAGGGTGCGTTTCAGTAAATGGGCGTGCGCTGCGCTGCGCGCCTGACGGTATTGGTCGCGGGAGATAACGAAGAAGGGCGGCTTCGGGGACCTCTTCGTCCTCTTCCGTGCCGTCATTGGCCTCCTCATTCTCATGGTCGGCGTTGATGAGACTCTCGCGCAGCGCGGCGTCCCGGTCCGGAAGTTCCCGCAAGTCTCGGCCACTGTTGAGCAGAGTGCAGCTGTTGAGCAGGGTGCAGCCGTACGCAGTGCTGATAAACAGCAGCGCGAAACCAATGCTTGTGCCGCGTCGATGCCGGCGGGGGTTCCTCATCGCTTTTCGATCGCACCACAGAATGCCGTTCTCACGCAAGATCTCTTTCTGAGAGCGGCCGCTTGTCCAGCCCGGGCGCTGTCAGCGGCACGAAGTTGATCATGGTCATGCCCGACGACACTTCACGTGGTCCGTGGCCGAGAGTCCGCAACGTACTCGCGTTCAGTGCAGCATTCGGGCCCGGAAGATGGCGCGCGCTGGAGACGACGCACGACGAACGCAGCGGCCTTGCTGTGCGTTCGTAGGTGATTAGCTTGCATCTCAGGGGAGATAAAAATGCGTCTTGACCGCCTCACACACCAATCGCGGGAAGCCTTGAGCGCCGCGCTTCAGTCCGCGAGCGCGAAGCAACATCCGGAAGTGGTGCCAGCGCACCTTGGCCTCGCGCTGATCGATGCGCAGGAAAGCCTGGCGGAGACGCTTATCAAGCGTGCCGGGGCGCAGCAGAGCGTGCTGCGTGACCGACTAGGCGCGCGCCTCGAGCGCCTGCCCAAAGCCAGCGGCGGCAGCGAACCCGGGCTATCCCAAGGCCTGCGCCAAGCCTTGGCCGAAGCCTGGAGGTTGACGGAAAAGCAGAAAGACGAATACACGTCGGTGGAGCACCTCGTGCTTGCACTCGCAACTGGGCCTCTGAAGGAGGATTTCGAGAGCGCGGGCATTACAGAAAAGAGTCTTAAAAAAAGCATAGACGCAGTGCGCGGCTCCCAGCGTGTGACCTCACCTGAACCCGAAGGCAGCTACGATGCCTTGGGCAAATACACCCAGGACATCACCGAACTCGCTCAGAGCGGCAAGCTCGACCCGGTCATCGGGCGCGACGAGGAAATCCGCCGGGTCATCCAGGTTTTGTCGCGGCGCACCAAGAACAACCCGGTGCTTATCGGCGAGCCCGGCGTGGGTAAAACGGCGATCGTCGAGGGCATTGCCCACCGCATTATCGCCGACGATGTTCCCGAAGGCCTCAAGTCCAAGCGCGTCCTGGGACTAGACCTGGCGGCATTGCTCGCCGGCGCGAAATATCGAGGCGACTTTGAGGAGCGACTCAAAGCCGTGCTGCTCGAAGTGGAGAAGAGCGCTGGCCGCTTTATCCTTTTTATTGACGAGTTACACACCTTAATGGGTGCTGGCGCAACGGGCGGAGCGATGGACGCGAGCAACATGCTCAAGCCCGCGCTGGCCCGGGGTCAGTTGCGCTGCATTGGGGCGACAACGCTCAACGAGTACCGAAAGCACATCGAAAAAGACGCCGCCTTCGCCCGGCGCTTTCAGCCCGTCTACACCGGAGAACCCTCCATTGAGGATGCCGTCTCGATTCTTCGCGGCCTCAAAGAACGCTACGAAGTGCATCACGGCATTCGCATTCAGGACGCCGCGCTCGTCGCTGCGGCGACGCTGAGCGACCGCTACATCAGCGACCGTTTCCTGCCAGACAAGGCTATTGACCTTATCGATGAGGCGGCGGCGCATCTTCGGGTCGCGATTGACTCAACACCGGAAGTGATCGACGCGCTGGATAGGCGCTTGACTCAGTTGCACATCGAGGCCCAGGCGCTCGGCAAAGAGCCCGACCGTGCAAGCCAAGAGCGCCTCTCGACGATTCAGAGCGAGCTTGCAGACCTCGACGAGAGCCGGCGCGCGAAAGAAGGGCGTTGGCGCGAGGAAAAGGCACTCGTCGATGAGATCCGCCGCCTCAAAGAGGCGAGCGAAGCGGCGAGGGGTGAGCTCGAGCGGGCGCAGCGTCGTGCGGACTACGAGGCCGCCGCGCGCATTCAATACGGTTCGCTGCCCGAGCAGGAAAAGGCCTTAGCAGCCGCTCAGGAGAAGTTGGCGGTTTTGCAAAAGGATGGCGCATTCTTGCGGGAAGAGGTGACCGAAGAGGATATTGCTTCGGTGGTGTCGCGCTGGACGGGCATACCTGTCGACAAGATGCGCGAGAGCGAGCGTGACAAGCTGCTGAAGCTCGAAGGGCTCCTTCACGCGCGCGTCGTCGGCCAAGGCCAAGCGGTCACCGCCGTCGCAAACGCCATTCGGCGTTCGCGGAGCGGGCTCAGCGAAGGCGGTCGTCCTATCGGCTCCTTTCTTTTCCTTGGGCCGACCGGGGTGGGCAAGACGGAGCTCGCCAAGGCGCTTACGGATGTACTCTTCGAGGACTCCAAGGCGTTGATTCGCATCGACATGTCGGAATATATGGAGAAACACGCCGTCGCGCGGCTTATCGGGGCGCCTCCCGGATATGTGGGGTACGACGAAGGCGGGCAGCTTACCGAGCCCGTCCGGCGCCGCCCCTACTCCGTCATCCTTTTCGATGAAGTGGAAAAAGCGCACTCTGACGTGTGGAACGTGCTGCTGCAGGTGCTTGACGACGGCCGGCTGACCGATAGCCAGGGTCGTACCGTCGACTTCACCAACACCGTGGTGATCCTGACCTCGAACATCGGCTCGCACCATATTCTTGCGCTGGATGACGAAAGCGCGATGCGTGAGGCGGTCTTCCGCGAGCTACGCCAGGCCTTCCGCCCCGAGTTTTTGAACCGCCTTGATGAAACGGTGATCTTCCATCGACTTGATGCGAGTCACATCGACAGCATTGTCGGTGTGCAGCTCGACCGTTTTGCGGCCCGCTTGGCTAAGACAGGGCTAAAGTTGGAGCTTACGCCGGAGGCGCGCGCGTTTTTGGCCGTTAAGGGCTACGACCCGGCGTTTGGCGCCCGTCCGCTGCGCCGTGCGCTGACCACCTACGTCGAAAACCCGCTCGCGGGCGAGCTGCTCGCGGGCCACCTTAGCCCGGGTAGCACGGTGATCGCCGGGGTGGGTGCCCAGGGCGACAAGCTCGACTTCAAGCCAAAAATGCTGAACTAGTGGGGTGAACAAATAGGTTGAACCTGGCCGCCTTCCACGCGTGACGGAGAGCGGGCGCACGGCGGGACACTGCCTCGGTAACCCTGAGCTGTTCGCGAGCTGTGAACGTGGGGCTGGAGTGGATCAACCTTGGGTTGAGATGTATTTGGACCACTTGGCCACGCAGGCACGGGCTCTTCGGCTGCGGGCGGAAAGGTGATGCGGGGGTTTATTTTATGCCGTATTGGTATATTATTACACAGTGGAATGGTTGCGGCAGGTAAGGCTTAATCTCGTCGCCGTTCCAGTGGATGTGCGAGCGCTCGCCTTGTGCGGCTTGATCGCCGTTGCGGCGTCCGGCTGGCTTGGTTGCGGTTTGTTTTTCGATGACGCTGCACGCCAGGATGCATCGGGGAGTCTCATGGCAGTGACGTCTGAGACGACGACAATCACTGAGGGTGGGCCTGACGCGCCCGCGCCCGAAGAGTGCGAGAATGGGGCGCTGGACGCCGCTGAGACGGATGTGGATTGCGGGGGGGCATGCGCACCCTGCGTTTCAGGCGCCCGCTGCGAGGTGGGGCGCGACTGCTTCAGCGGCTACTGCGTTGCGAACGTATGCGGGCCTGAGGGGCTCGGTCCCGCTTTGCCTGGAATCGTTGCGTATTTTGACTTCCAAGAAACGTTTCAGGCTGGTTTTCCTGATCTCGCCGGTGCCAACCCCGGTCAGCTGCAACCTGATGTGACGTTGGTGGAGGGGCCTTTCGGCGCTTCGGATAGGGCGTTGGGCTTCCCACTCACGTACTCCGAAAACGACCATGGCTACGCTTGGGTAGCGCACTCTGAAGCTTGGAATCTGGCTGAGGGTTCGATCGATTTTTGGTTCTGGGTACCTGAGACACTTGCTCCCAACTTCGGCAGAGATGTCGGGATAGTAGCGCGCGACGCCGTGCTTGGGGCGGAGCCGGGGCACCTAAATGTGGGTATCTATGGGACCGGGGAGGCTTGGACCGTAGGATTGCGACAACAGGAGCAGTTTGCGGGCCATCCAGAGACCAACGCGCACACCCACGCTGTCTGTACAGAACCCGAGCTTGCGACCCAAACCTGGCATCACATAGGCTTCAACTTCGGCGGTGGCACGGAGAACACGCTGACACTCAATGGCGCGCGGCTATCTCACGTCGCGTGCTGGGGTGTCCGTTCGAACTTTCAGCAGGGCTATGCAAGCTTCGGTATCGACGGGAACCATGAACCCCTTGTTTTGGGCCACGGCAGCGCGGCGACCGCACCTGGTGGACACTACTATGACTTTGAAACGCGCTATACCTCCGACTCGGACCGGCGCTTCGCTGGCGGGCGGGTAGCGCACGTGCGGGTGAGTTCGGTGCGCCGAGACTTCACTGCGCTCTACGCGTTAATGGCCCCCTCCCTCGCGCGCTGAATCGTGGCGCGCCAGAGCGACGACGAGTGTGCGCGGGATCAACATTAACGTCGCGCGATCTCCGCGCTAGCATGGTGTGGCACCTCGGCTTAGGGTGTTGGAATGCAACCCGAAGAGGTCTTGTCTTTTTGGTTTGGTGCGCTGGATGCGGAGGGCTTCGCGGATGCGGCGCATCGCAAGCAGTGGTTTGTTAAAGACCCTGCCTTCGATGCGGAGATTCGACGTCGATTCCTAGGCATCTACGACGATTTGCGTGCGGGAAAGCACGCTTCAGCGTGGCAGGATGAAGCACGTTCAGCGCTCGCTGCCATCATCGTCCTTGACCAGTTTCCACGCAATATGTTCCGGGGGAGTGCGCGCATGTACGAGAGCGATGCGCTCGCGCAGGACCGTGCCGACGCCTTGCTCGAAGCATCGCTCGACGAGGTGCTCCCCAGCGACATGAAGGTATTCGCGGCCATGCCATTGATGCATTCAGAGGCGCTACCGCGTCAAGAGCGCTGCGTCGCCTACTTTGAGGCGCTGGTGGCCAAGCTAGAGGGAGATGCCCGGGAACGCGTTGCGTTTAATCTCAAGTTTGCGGAGCAGCACCGCGACATCGTCGCCCAGTGGGGGCGCTTTCCCCACCGCAACGTCCTGCTCGGCCGCCCCTCAACACCCGAAGAACGCGCCTTCCTACAAACCGAAGGCAGCAGCTTCTAGCTTCGCGTTCAAGAAGCGCCGCTTGAAAAAAGCACGCTTTCGCACTGCGCGAGCGAAGCCAGTCTAGCGAACGCGTCTTCGCCTCTGCCTCAGAGCGCGCACACGCGTGCCGGGGCAGGGCCGCGCCGAGAGCGTTTCGAGAGGGCCGACGCCAGGTCAACTGCTGTGTCATTCTTGCCGGTAGCGGCGCCAATAGTTTTGGAGGCGTTTGAAGCGGGGATCGGATGCGAGATCCGGCGCCTCCGTTTGAATTGCATCCAGACAGGCTTTGAGGTTTGGCGGCGGGTACGCCTGTTCGTCCTTAATCAGAACGTCCAGAAATGCTAATGCCTCATTCGGGAACTTCTCGCAGAGGCCTTTTTCGTTCAGGCGATCACCACTTTTGTCGAGGCGATACACGAGGGAGTCGGGCGGGAAGTGAACGTCTAGCCAACGCCGAAGGCGCCGGAAAGCGATAGGAAAAGCGTCTCCCGCCGATATGCACAGGTCGCCGATTCCGTGGGCGATACTGGGTGACCGGTGCTTTTTGTCGTTAGGCCAGATGTGCTTGAAGTAGGGCGCCACGCGGTGCTCCCAAACCGCCTTTGGGTCTGTATCCGTGCGCGATAGCGCCTTCTCTAAGCGGAAGAGCGCAGCGCGCAGACCTTCTTCCGGCAAAGTACGGGTGGCAGCGGCTGCTTCCTGCTTGGTTAAGACATCTATTCCTTCAAGCGCGATGCTGGTCAGCAGGTGAGCATAGGTGCCGCGTCGGGGCCCTAGCGCATCGAAGTGGCGAGCCGCATCGAGAAAGTCAGCCTTAAGGGCTTCCATGAGGGTGCGGTCAACGCGGCCCGCGAAGAGCAGGCTTTTCCAAGCGCTGGCGGCTTCATCGGGGTTCCGTTGCCATGCGAAGTGGGGCTTAAGGTACTGCTTTGCCCAAGGGCCGTCACCGCGAAACAAAGCAACGGCGTGCAGCGCCAGAAGGGCGCGACCGTGGCGAAACCTTTCCTCAGGGCTGTCGCAGATGCGAGTCAGCAACGCCTTGATAGCTTGGGGCAAGCCCTCGCCATCCTTGGGGACTGTGTGCAGCCAGCACTGCAGCAGCGCATCGGTGACGATGCCCACAGGGTGATTGATCGCCGTCTGCACAGGATCCTCGTCCGCAAGCAAAGGTTCGCCCTCCCCGTTGAGGTCGAGCATGCGGCCTGACAGGGTGAAGAAATGCGTCCCAACGTCATCAACCGTCCGCGCTCCTTCGAGAAGCCACCACGCCACGCGTATCTTGAGCGCGTCGGTGTCGAGCTGTTCGACCGGTGCCTCCGCAAGAACCGGGGTGATGCAGTGCCAGAGGCGTTTGAGGCGCCGTTCGTCCGACCCCCAACGGTACAGAGCGGTGCCCCACCGCGCCGTTAGCCATTCTCGCGCTTGCGCGAGCGCGCACAAGGCGTTTGCCGCGGTTGCAAAGTGTGTTTTGCAGCGCTCATCCCATCCGTCACCCGGTTGCTGCTCGGGATATTGCCGGAGCCATTCGAGCAGCTTAACACCGCGCTTTGGTGCTTTCCCCGCTAAGGTGCCGGATATCGGCTCATCATCACCGTATTCAGTATCGCCAATCCAGAAAGGAAACTCATCGCTCTCGTCCAATGCGAGCTTCCAATGCGGATTGCTTCGCGAGATGGCCGCCAGTATCTTCCGAGCTTTTGCGTTTAGCGTCACACCGGTGCTGGCGACCTTTTTCAACCGAAGCCAGCGATTCCAATCAGAGGTATGAGGTGTGTTTTCATTCGACGTGCCATCCTTGATGGCGTTGGATGTGTCGTCCAGTAAGGCGTCTTGAAGCCTTTCGAGCATGTTTGCATCGAGATCACGTGCGCGAGCGATCAGAAGGCGAATGGCTTCGCGTGTCGTCTCTGGTGACCACAACCACCTGCCGCTATCCGCGAGAAGCCACTCGAGCGCTTGCTGTCCGGAAATCACGTCAGCATGCGTGGCTGCGAATAGCGCGAGGCGACGAAACACAGGGTAGGGCGTACACGACCACATCTCTGCGGTGAGTGCCGCACGCTTAACATCGCGCTCCTTGGTTCTCAGCCAAGCATCACGCGTGAGTTCGATCAAGAAGGCCCACCCCTGCGTCGGGCGATTTTGATGATGTGCTGCGATCGACTGAAGTTGCATGTGAGAGCCGTCACGCGTCTCGCTAGCGGTACCCAGCTCGCGCATGAGATCGAGCGCTTCCCGCAGTAGCGCACTCAAATCATCGAGCATGTGTGGCAGCGCCGCCTGCAAGGATTCACTTGTCCACGGAAGCTCACTGGCTTCAGGTGTCGCCAACACGATCGTTGTCGCAAAGATGTCCTTGGGGCGTGGCCCGTGGGCGTTACCTTCTGCGTCGAAGTGCCGGGCATATGGCTCGTGTTTCAAGCATACGCGCGGCGAGAGATGCTCTCGCAGCGCCATGCGTGCCGTCGCGCTGCACGGGCCGTCGGGATAAAGCTGGCGCCAATACCAGAAACGCTCCGCGTTCCGCCGCGATGCCAGGCGACCGCTAAGCGCGAGTTGCCACAACGTTCGCATGGCATCATTCGGAATAGCGTTGGGAGCTCGCGCGCGTAGTTCTCTCAGCGCGTCTTCATTGAGACCTGCGCGCCTAATGAGACACTGACTGATCATCTCTGCACAAAAGGGATGAAGCTCTCCGCCTTCCTTCGCGACCCAATGCAGGAGCTTCGGGTCGTTCACATGGTACGTAAGCCAATGCGCCAGCTGGACCAGAGGTTTGTCCCAGACGCTTCGGTTCACTCCGTCATCGACCAGGCATAGCGGCGGTGCCAACTGATAAGGCGCGGGCCTGCGGAGTTGGCTGAACGAGGATGGCTCCTTCGTCGATAGCCTGACCGAGGGCCGGGCAGACGCGCTCGCAGGCACCCCGAAAAGGCTTAGGTCTTCCTTACCATAGCGGTTAGCGGAAAGAGGTTTAAGCCACTCCAGTGAGGGCACCGGATTCTGCTCGGCGAAACGACGGGCGGGTATTCCACTCGGGTCGCTGAGCGCCCAGAGCACACGCCCAACGTAGTCGTCCTCCTGGGTGCTTTGCAGCGGGCACGCGCCGGCGTACTTATCGATGATGCCCTCCTTCCCGCTGATGCCGTCGCGGTAACTCTCGGCCCAGACTTCGAGGGTACGGTGTAGGTAGGCGTGTTTTCGGTGCTCGGGGTACAGGATAGGAATGACGTTTTTCGCGTCCCACTCGCCTTCTTGGTCTTGCTTTTTCCCTTTGGGATAGCTGCCGAATGCGAAGATGTCTCGCGACGCCTCACCGCGGAGACGGTCGGCGGCGAGGGCATCTGTCATGTAGCGGAGCACTGGGTCGTTGATGCCGTAGCCAACGAAACAGACGGTGTAGTTGCGGAAGAGTTCGCTCACGAAACGCGCCGCCCAGCGCTCGGTGAGATATGCTAGGCCGAAATCACCACTTGAAAGGACCAGCTGCTCGAGTTCACTTCGGGTGGGCGCGTCACTCAGCAGACCGTGCAGGTACACCAGTCCGTTCCACCGAGTCTTAGGTACCGGTAGCAGCGGCGCCTTGAAGCGCTCGAGGCGGGGATCTTTTTCGTCGTCAATGACCCTCTCAAAGAGGCGGTCGAAGTTAGTGGTGACGATGCGGGTCTGTCCGCTTCTCCGGCATGTGCCTAGGGCTAGGAGAGCTCTGTGTGTTGCTGTGGCTTTTTCCGACCCGAGCTTCGGTGTTAGAATGGACGCAAGTCTCTCTCTTACGATGTTTCGTCCGACCTCCTTCTCGAGCAACCCAATAGCGGTGTCGAACTGACGCGCGCTGATAGCCGACTTCTTGGCGGGGCTCGGCGCGTCGGAAAGCTCGTGGTAGAGTTTGCCCACCAACTCGCGAAAATCCGGAAGGTCCGCCGGGCGGGAGATGCCTGCGCCGCAGAAGAAGACCACGTGCCCGTCTTCGTGCGCCTGTAGGAGGCGTTCGGGGATGTCTGGGCCGTTACGAACGAACTGCATTCACTTCACCTAGAAAATCGCGCATTTGACCGATGCCTGCGCTAGTACGGGGCCGGCGCGACGTATTCTGAAGCAGTGGGTGTTCGCTGTTGCCATGTGGGGGCGCAGGGGGTGGAGGGTGTGCTGGTCGCCATTCGAGTGTGGCGCAATTCACCGTCTGACCTCCAGATGCTTGGGCGCCCCTCTCGTTGTGCCCGTCATCGCGGTCACCTTTTTTCGGGGCCGTCACTTGCAGCGAGAGGGGCGCGACATGGCTTGCGATTGGTCGCCCGCTTTTTCGTTTATTCGCGGCTGCTGGATGTTCGCGTGGGATGCTTTTCCAGCCAGTGTTGCCCGCGGGAGGTGAGGCGGTAGCGCTGGTTGCTGCTGTTTGGCTTGTCCGGCAAGGTCATCTCTACCACGCCTGCTTCGAGCGCTGGTTTCAGGTATGCACGGCGGAAGTGCTCGCGATGCGTCATGCCCAAAGCGTCGAGTAGCTGCTTGCGTGACATCTCCCCAGCCAGAGCACGTACTAAGCGCTCGACTTCCTCTGGAACGGTCCCAGGGAGGTTTTGACCCATCAACCGCTGCGCGCCCTCAAGTGCGCCACCTCGGTGCTGCGAGCTGGCCGTTTGCCTCAGAGGAATGGTCATGCGCAGCCGGTGCTGAGGCGTTTGCACCCGCTTTACCGTGCTGAAGCTTTACTGACACACAGCTCGACTGCTTCGCCATAGGTGAGATGGGCGAATACGGTTAGGCGCTGTAACGGCTCGGAGGGTCGGGGGCGCTCAAGCGAGCAGCAGGCAAAGCGCGACGGGGTCGGCGCCTGGGCTGATAGGCTCGCAGGAGGCGAGCTGCTGCTCTTTGAGCCACCAGGTACCTGCTGGCATGCGCACATCCTTGAGCTTGCTCTTCATCTCCGCGCGAGCTTTGGGGCCTTGGGGCCGCAGTAAGTGCGCGTCGAACCGACGCTGCGCAATTACGGCGATCTTGCGAGCGCTTTAGCGTGCGCCTGACCTACATTTCAGGCTTTCTGGCCACTGGGTTATCTGGATGGTTGACTGGTGGCGGACGGTTGACCAAAGGAATGGGTCCTCTGTCAGCGGTTTCGGGTCGGTGCAAACCGGTACGAACTCCCGTAAACTTGCGGGTAGGCAACTGTCCGGAATCTCCGGGGGTTGCGGGTGCGGGGACCAGTTATCCTGGATTTTCGGATAACTGGCGACAGGGCACGGTCCGCCGGCCGCATCAATGTTAAAGTGCTCTTTAATGGCAGGTCTCGACATTAAAGACGGCTTGAACTGGGTTCGTCGGCGACAGGGTTGCAAGTCGTCGGCAGAGCTAGTCGAGAAAGACACGAGGAGCGGCGTCTTATCGCCGGGCTCTGCCACGCCAAAGTCGATATAACGCATTGATCCGGTTGGTGATTGCTGTTGTATCGCCCAATTCCTATCGCCCGGCTATTGTCGATATCGGGCTGCCTGTCCGATAGCTTACCTGGCTCAGCGCTATGGCTCGTGGGCGGCAGTTATTCGAAAACGTCGAATAACTGGGGGCCCTCATGCGCGTGAATGCCCCGGCTGCCACGAGGCGGACAGCACCTCGGCCTGCTGCAGCACGGTCTGTACCGCCGCGTCCTGCAAGTCCGGCGGGTAGCCGTACTTGCGAAGGATGCGCTTGACCAGCACGCGCAGCCGAGCGCGGGCCGATTCACGGTGGGCCCAATCGACGGCGACGTTCTCGCGCAGGCTGACCAGCAGCTCGTGGGCAATCACGCGCAGCTTGTCGTCACCCATTACTTGCAGAGCAGATTCGTTTTCCGCCAGTGCGTCGTAGAAGGCTATCTCCTCGTCGGACAGGCCCTGTTCCTCGCCGCGATTGCGTGCGGCGCGGATGTCCTGCGCCAGCTTGATCAGCTCCTGCAGCACCTCGGCGGTGGTGATTGCGTTGGCGTGATAACGGGCAATGGCGTCTTCCAGCCGCTCGGTGAAGGCGCGGGTCTCGACAACGTTGGTGCGGGTGCGCGAGCGGATGCTGTCATTGAGCAGCTTGCGCAGTGCTTCCAGTCCCAGGTTCTTCTTCTCCATCTGCTGCACTTCGAGCAGGAATTCGTCGGACAGGATGGAAATGTCCGGCGTCTGGATGCCGGCAGCGGCGAGAATATCAACGATCTCGGTGGAGACCACGGCGCGGCTGACGATCTGTTGGATGGCCAGCTCGCGATCCTGCCGGGTGGTTCCTGAGCCGCCCGCTGTCTTGACCAGCGCGGCACGGATGGCCTGGAAGAAGCCGACTTCCTCGCGGATACCGCGCGCTTCGTCCGAACTTGCCGCCAGCGCGAAGGCCTTCGATAGACTCAGCACGCCATCGGCAAAGCGCCGCTGCGCCTGCTTCTTGGCATCAGTCGTTTTCTCCGCGGCTGCCCATTGCTGCTGCTGGTCGAGAATCCATTCGATGGCGCCGGCCATCATGGTCAGGCGTTCGCCCGGTGTGCCGCCCAAGCCTGTGCGGTAGTCGAAGCCGTGGAACATGTCGCGCACGATCTCGTACTTCTCCAGCAGCACCGCCACGGCTTCGGCTTCGTCGATGCCGGTCTTGTCCTGGTCGGGCTTGGAGTACTGCGCCAGCGCCGACTTCAGGTTCTGGGCGATGCCGATGTAATCCACGATCAGGCCCGCCGGCTTGTCGCGGAACACGCGGTTGACGCGGGCGATGGCCTGCATCAGGCCGTGGCCCCGCATTGGCTTGTCGATATACATGGTGTGCATGCTGGGCGCATCGAAGCCGGTCAGCCACATGTCGCGCACGATCACCAGCCGCAGCGGGTCCTGCGGATCACGGGCACGCTTGGCCAATAGGTCGCGGCGCGCCTTGTTGCCGATGTGCTGCTGCCACTCCACCGGGTCAGACGCCGCGCCGGTCATCACGATCTTGATGCTGCCGGCGTTGTCATCGTTGCTGTGCCAGGCGGGGCGTAGCTTGACGATCTCGTCGTAGAGTGCCACGCAGATGCGCCGACTCATGCACACCATCATCGCCTTGCCATTGAGCGCCGCCACCCGGTCTTCGAAATGCTGCACCTGGTCGGCGGCCACCAGCGCGAGGCGCTTGTCGCTACCCACCAACGCTTCCACGGTGCTCAACTTCTGCTTGGTGCGTTCGGCGCTGGGTTCGTCCTCGGCTTCCAGCAGCACCTCGATCGCGGCGTCGATACGCGGCTTCTCGTCCTCGTCCAGTTCGATGCGCGCCAGCCGTGATTCGTAGTAGATCGGCACCGTGGCGCCGTCTTCCACCGCGCGGCTGATGTCATAGATGTCGATGTAGTGGCCGAACACCGCCGGGGTGTTCACATCAGTGGCCTCGATGGGCGTGCCGGTGAAACCGATGAAGGAGGCACTGGGCAGCGCATCGCGCAGATATTTGGCAAAGCCGTAGGCGATCTCGCCGGTCTTGTTGGCCACCTTGGCCTTGAAACCATACTGGCTGCGGTGCGCCTCGTCGGCGATGACCACGACGTTGAAGCGATCGGTCAGCACCGGGAAATCGGTCTCGTCCGCCGCCGGCGAGAACTTCTGCAGCGTGGTGAAGATCACTCCACCGGAAGCCCGGTTGAGCAGGGTGCGCAGATGCTCGCGGTCCTGCGCCTGCACCGGCGTCTGCCGGAGCAGGTCCTTGCACATGGCGAAGGTCGCAAAGAGCTGGTCGTCCAGGTCGTTGCGGTCGGTGAGCACCACCAGCGTGGGATTGGCCATGCGCGTGTCGAACACCAGCAATCCCGCGTAGAAGGCCATCAGCAGGCTTTTGCCGGAACCCTGGGTGTGCCAGATCACCCCGGCCTTGTGGTCGCCGGGAGGTTGGTCCTTGACGCTGGGCAGGCCGTAGACGGCCGGGTCCTCGGCCGCCCTCGGTTGAGCAGGCCGCTGGCTCGCACGCAGTGTCGAGATCACCGCCTTCTTTACCGCGTGGAACTGGTGGTAGCCGGCGATGATCTTCACCAGCCCGGCACTGGTCTCGCCGAACACGGTGAAATGGCGCAGCAGGTCCAGCAAGCGCCCTGGCTCGAAGACGCCCTCGATCAGCGTGTCCAACTCCGGCATCCCCTTGGGCTCGATCCGGGTGCCGTCGGTGGTGCGCCAGGGCATGAAGCGCTCGTGATCCGCCGACAGCGAGCCGACTCGGGCCTGCAAGCCATCGGATGTCACCAGCAGCGCATTGCTGCGAAACAGCGCCGGGATCTGCTGTTTGTAGGTCTGCAGTTGATTGAAGGCGCCGGCCAGCGTCGCGTTCTCGCCGCCGGGGGCTTTGAGTTCCACCACCGCCAGCGGCAGGCCGTTGACGAACACCACCACGTCCGGCCTACGCTTGGCCTGGCCAGCCACCACGGTGAACTGCTGCACCGCGAGCCAGTCGTTGTTGGCGGGTCGCTCGAAGTCGATCAGCCGCACCTTGCCCGCCGTCAGCGTGCCGTCCTCGGCGTAGTACTCCACATCCGCGCCTTCGGTCAGCAGCCGGTGGATGCGGCGGTTCTCCTCCAGCAGGTTGGGCAGTTCCGACTGCGTCAGGTGGCGAATGGCGTCGGCTTGCGCCTCGGGCGGTAGTGTCGGGTTCAGTCGCGCCACGGCGGCGGTGAATCGCGCATTGAGCACGACTTCGTCGTAGGCGTCCCGCTCCGGCAGCTTGCCGTCGGGGCCAATGACCTCATCCGAGGCGCAGGCGAAGCCCAGCCCTGCAAGCTGCGCCATCAACGCGGTTTCCAGTTGGGCTTCGGAAAGAAATGCCATCAGGTCGTCCCTCCCAACACAAACCGGGCCCGCTCACGGCGCAGCATCTCGTACGGGGTCATGAAGTGCAGATTCAGGCTTATGCAGGCATTCTGAATCTTGATGCGCTTAACCGAGTTGGCTGCCGGTTCATATTGTTGCTGCGTGGCCCAGGTGCTCACGGCGCCGAACTTCGCCGCGACCGCCGCACCGGTCTTCATGAACAGGCCGTTGCCGTGGTCACGCATCCAGTCCGTCAGCTCATCGCCGCCTGCGGCGATTTCATCGGCCACCTTGTCGATGCTGAACACGCGACCTGCGGCATGGTTGTCGAGCAGCCATTGCCAAAAGGCGGGGCAGAAATCCAGCCCGTAATGCAGGTTCTTGGCCTGGATGAACACGTTGGCATCGAGCAGGTAGGTCACAGCATCACCCCCAGCTCGCGCGCCGCTTCATAAAAGGTGGAGGTCTTGCGCACGCCCAGCATGCGGAAGGCATCCTGAAACAGGGTCTGGCCTTCCAGCGTGCTCGACAGCACGGCGCGGGCAAAGCGCTTGCCGGTGCGCGCGCCCAGGGTGCGGTAGAAGTCACCGCCACCGCTGCCGCCCCGATCCAGCCTGCGGATGCGTGCCAGCTCTTCGCGGTAGTTCTGCCAGAGGGTGGATTCGTCGATGAAACCCGCATCGAACAGGCGGCGCAGGGCGACCAGCGTGCTGACCTTGAAACGGCGGGCCAGGCGCTGGATTTCGTCGGCGATCGGCACACCGGCTTGATAGTCCTGCCGCAGCAGGGCCAGCGGCATCAGAAACTCCGCTGCTACAGCGTTGCACCAGCGTTCAATGCCCGGTTCGGCCAGCCGACCGGCCTCGGGGTCGGAAATGCCACTCTCGCCCAGCCATAGGTGCGCCAGCTCATGGGCCAGGGTGAACATCTGCGCCGCCTTGCTGTCGGCGCCATTGATGAACACCAGTGGCGCTAGCTCATCTGCGAGCGCAAAGCCTCGAAACTCCTCGACGAACAGCTTGCGGTGGCTGTTGCTGCCGACCACGCCGCTGGCCATAACCAGTACGCCTTCATCCTCGGCCTTGCCGATCAACTGGCGCAGGGCATCGGTCCAGGTGGGGCTTTGCTGCCGCTCGGCCACGCTGAGCGCCAGGGTTTGGCGCATCGCCTCGGCCACCCGTTCGGGCGCGTGCTGCAGCGTGGCGCTGCCGGCAAAGTCCAGTGCAGGCAGCGCGTGCACGCGGGCATAGTCGCGGAACCAGTCCTGCCGTTGCTGGCACAGATAAATGGTGTCGAGCAGGTTGGGGCTGGGCCGGCTCAGGTCGTGATCTGCCAGAGTGCGGAAGTCGGGAATCGGCAGCGGCTCCTGTGGCG
>SLQV01000081.1 GCA_007131285.1 Myxococcales bacterium | reverse complement strand
CCCCCCGAGACCCTCCGCGGGCCCCGCAGCCACGCGCGCGCCGGGACCCCAGCCTGCATGCGTGAGCGATTGAAGGCGCGCGGCCAACACAGCAGCGAACACAGGGCTGTAGCGGCTCAACCTTAAGCTGATGCGTATTAGTACCCACATAGCGCAAACAACCATCGCCACGACACACAGGAGGCGACGGCCTGCGCCAGCCCCCCAGCGGCGCGGGCTGCTTCGGGACCGGCTGCCCACTCTCCGATTGGAGCCCCGCCATGCTGGCGCCCCATCCCTAGTTAACAGCCGATATCGTCGATAAACACGGGGTCCTTTTGCGTTGATCGCTGGCTGCACAAGAGCGCGCACTGCGTTGCTTTCACCTCAACGTCGGCCACCGTTTAAACACGACCCGCGCACGCGCGCCGCGTTTTCGCAGCTAGCGCATGGGTGGGCTCACCGTGGCCTCGGTCACCGCTGGACGTCGCTGGTCGTGTTTCTGCCTGAGTCACGCCCGCGTCCACCATCATGTGGCGGACGGTGCGCGCTTTCGGGTCTTATGAGACACTCACGAGCTTTCGCCCAATCAGACGTTGCCGGCCGGCCGGCACAAGCCGTTTCCGCTTACGACACGTGCAAATCAGGCCGCAGCTTAAGCCCATATCTCACTCGTAACAATTCTCTGCCATATAAGGATTTTGTATGATTCTTTCCGCACTCTCCCCCCGTAGTCTATCCAACCTTGACATTTCATCTCGCCTCAATGGCGCGTTACCACAATCGAAGCGGATGCGAATCTGGCCATCTGACGGTGTCTCAATTTGTATCTCCCGTTGGTCTTCAACGCTTCGGCCATGTGGATTGCCGAGTCTCCCCTCTGTCACAGCCACGGTGAAGCCCAACGCCGCTAAGCTGACCTTGTTCTTCCACAACCAGACCGCTACTGCTTTTGCTCCATTTAGTGCTAAAAGCCACCACACCTTTTCGTCTTGCTCGTATTCTTGTTCGTTTGTTTCGATGCTGGGCTCGTCTACCATGCAGCCACCAAGGTGCATAGACAGCAGGGAAATGGCACAGGCTAGCGCCGTGCTGCGGAGCAAGAGCGGGCAGCGACGGACCGGCATCAACGCGTGTGAGGTAGCGCTTGGGGAGTAGAGTTCCATACCCCCGACACTGCATGCGCCGTGCCACATGTGGTGGCTAGCGCTACACGTCGGACACGTCTTCGCGGTGGGCATGCCTGATGGATTAAGCAAGCCACATGATTGGTTGGACGGGGGGCTTGGCTTGGCTGGGGCCGGTCTGGGCTGAGTCCCTGGGTTGGGTCCCTGGGTTGGGTCCCTGGGTTGGGGGTCTGGGCTCGCGCGTCCCCACGGCCAAAACACCGCAGCGAGCTTAGGGTACCTTAACCGAATGCGCATGCCCGCGGTAGGCACGCCTGCGTGCGGCGGAGGCAGGCGCCTCACTCGCTGCTCTCACTTTAGCGCGCGCGCCACCGGAAGCCGCGCACAGGTCAGACAAGGTAGGCATGTCCCTTGCTCTGTATCCTGGTGTGAGCACCGAGCAACATGCTGGATCTAGGAATGATCGGCCCACATACGCAACGCTGGCCCTTTATCGCTGCAGATTTACGCCATCTATTGACGGAGACTGCAGACCTCGCCGCGCCTCGCGGCGCATGAGGACATTCAACCCCAGCCAACGCCAACGCGCGACCGCATTCGCTTGGTGGACACGTCTCGTCGGCGGGTATTTCTTGAGTGCGTGCTCCCTGATCGCATGCACCGTCGGCTCCATCGAACGCGAGCAGACGAAAGGCCCAACCGTCCCGTCCTTGATGTCGATCTCCGCGCAGGCCGCCCGAGTCGGCGACCCGTTGAGCTTCGGCTGCGTGGGCTGCGTTCACGCTTCTGAAGGCGTCGTTGAACTCGACTTCAACGGCATCTATCGCAACGACCGCGGCGAAGACGAAGCTGCCACTTTTAAGGTCGCCTTACGGACCGATGGAAATGGCAATGTAATTTGGCCGCGCTTTGGGCGGTACCGCATCCCTTTCGGAAGCTGTGCCGAAGGCGGTACTTGCGCTACTGGCAGCTTCGAAGGCACCGTCTGCGCAGCGAACCGCTACTTCGACAACAACACGACCACCCAAGGCAGCGGTGGACAGTGCCTTCAACTGAGTCTGGAAGTTTTGCCCTCCATCGTGGTCCGAGCGTTCTTTGCCTTCAGCGACACACAGGGTTGGCGCGCCGACTGCCGCTACCCAGCGCACAATGCGCTGGTAGGCGCCTCCTACCAGCTTGAGATAGAGGCGGTGGGCTTTGACCCACGCCGCTTTGAATACGTGCTCTCCGAAGGGACACGCATTGACCAATTCGCATTGCTCGAACCCCACGCTGTGTCTTACGAGCGAACAGACCTGCTACAAAGCCCCGCGCGCCATGCGCTTATCGTCAAACCCAGCCCCATCCCAGGCCGTGCGAACAACTATCGCATGTCTGTCGATATTCGCGGCGTGGGCGACCCGCAAATTCAAGAAGGGGTGGCGCTCTCCTATGAGTTTGTCGTGCGCAATGCCGTGGGCATCTATCCACGGCCCGGAGCCCACAAGAAGGTTGTGGAGATCTATCCACCTGAAATGACATCGGCCTGCTTGTCTGGCAATATCAGCAATAATCATCAGAGTTTTAGCGAGTCAAATACCTTCCAAACGCAAAGCACTATTAGCTTTAATCTGGCGCAGAACTGGAGCAATGTCGTCGGCCAGGAAAGCCAGGTCACCATTGGTGGATCCGAGAGCAACTCCGAGACGCTAGGCTCTGCGTCAGAGGTCGTCGCGACCGACACACGCAACGCCAACCAATCGCTGTCCGAGGGGCGCTCTGCCTCATCAGCACGCGCGCTTAGTGCTACAGCCACACTCACCGATGCTGCAGAGCGCTACAATAATACAGCGTCCAAGCTGGAAACACTCCACCAACTTGAAACATCTTGCTTTGGAAGAGATGTAAGGGACACCGAGCGCGGAAGCTCGCAGAAGGTTGATGTCAAGGTTGGGGTTCAAGTGGGGAGCGAACGAAAAGCAAGCGATCTTACTTCAAGCACACTATATTCAGCATGTACGGACGATGACAGAGAAAACAACCCAAACATTCCGCAGATCCCGCTTGGCACGTTAGATTCGCCTTACGCCAACGAAGAGCTGGAAGCGATGATCACGCGTTCACTCACGGCAAACCGCGATGGCAACCGAGAATTCGCGGGTCGAAATACCAACTCATCCCAGTCATCCAACGAACAATCGGACCGCAGATCCAGCTCAATGCAAAGAGATAACAACGTTGGACGATCATGGGGCCAGAGTGCGTCTCTAAGTGACGCTAATTCCGAACATATTGCACGAACATTAGCCCAGACAGACTCCTTCGCGTCTGCCTTCAATCAAACACTCTCGTTCAACCAGAGCACGGGTGAATCTGTACTTCGCGAGTTCAGTGTCGTTGAATCCGAAACCAAGACAGACGGCGTGAGTCAAGAGATTTACGCGCTGAATCGAGGCGCACTTTACGAGCAGGTGCAGCGCGCGGTCACGCTCTTCGATATCGTTGCTTTTGACCTCTGTGGCAACGGAACTGTAGTTGGAGAGACTTCCATCACAAGCTACCTTGTAAGCAAAGAAATCGCCCAAGATGTCCAGTGTCCACCCCGCACCTGCCTGCTCCCTTCGCAGTGCATTCACGACGATTACTGCGAACTCGAACACGAATCCCTTGAAGCGCAGGCAGCGCGTCGGCATCCGTGGTGTCGACAAAACAACTTACGCTATCGCGACCCGGCAGATATGCGCGTGGAAAACGAAAGCCAGATGTCTCTACAGCCAGGCAATCGGGAGGGGCTGCTATGAGCGCGCTCCGGCGACATGAATCGTCGACCCTGATTTCGGCGCCCGCTTTGGCTTATCTGCTCTGCGTATTCGCGACCGCACACTGCAGTGTGCCCACCGAGACGGGCTCAGTGCAGCAGGGTGCTGCGCAACCGAGCCTCGTTGCGGTCTCCCATCGCGTGGTGCGGGTGGGAGATCCGGTCCGGTTTACGTGCCAGGGCTGTGTGGAACGCTCAAGCGGCTTTGTTGAGGTCGCCATGACAGGCACCTACAAGCGTGACGACGGGGGAAGCGAGCCCGTTGATCTCAAATTGATGCTGCGCGCGCGCGAAGATGGTATCGTCGACTGGACTTCCTTCGGGCGCTACCGCATTCCTTTTGGCACCTGCGCCGAAGGCGGCGACTGCGCCACCGGTATCTTTGAGGGAGAAGCGTGTCCTACCAACGTCGATGCGGCCACAGGCCAGCGCACCGCCGCAGCGGCCCATGGCTGCCTTGCCATGTCGCTCGAGGTCGCTCCCTCGCTTGTGGTCAAAGAGTTTTTCCCATTCAGCACAGAAGGTGGCTGGCGGGGCGACTGCAAATATCCCGTCATGAGCGCGCTGGCCGGTCCGCAATATTTGCTGCGTTTCGAGAGCGTGGGCTTCTCCCCAAGCCAATACACTTTCATGATCTCTGCCGGGGCCGTGGTCGATGGCCGCACGCAAGCACGCCCCACCACACTTACCTACCAACGACTCCCCGATGAGCGTGACACGACCGACCACGCGATCATCATTGAGCCCGGCCCCGTCCCAATTTCGCGCAACACGTATCGCATGCACATCTCAATCACCGGAAGCGGCGACGCGGCCGTGGGCGAGCCGATTACCCTAGACTACGCGTTCATGGTGCGCGACCCCGTATCGCTTGTCCGCCGACCCGGTCTATGGAATCAAGTGGCCGAAGTTCTCCCTCCAAAGTCGATCTCGGGATGTAACACAGGTCACGCCACGAACAACACTAATACCTTTTCAGTAACCGAGAGCCGACAACTCTCGAATAAACTTAGCCACACCCTCATCGATGGATGGGGCCGCACGCAGGCCGACCAGCACCGCGCAGCCATCGGAGCGATATCACGCTCAAGTCGTGTAGAAGGAAGCAGTGACAAGCTCACAACGACCAATAGTGCTAGCGCAGATCAAACCACTAATGCTTCAACCAAGGCGGAAAATGCGTACGCGCTTAAAGCAGCGAGAACATTAGCAGATACGGCGTCTAGTAGCGTTGGAACTTACGAGCGTGCGAAAACCGAAACCGAACTAATAAACCGAGAACATCTGATTGAAATCGGCCGGGGACAACTCGAAGAGATAAAAGGAGGCAGCGGAGGTGATTTTGAATTCGGAGAGTCTGGTTCAGGAAAAGACAAAGACAGCGGAGGTACTTTTGGTGTTAAAGTCGAAGCGTATGGTTCAGGAAAAGGCAAAGACATGCGAACGCTCACCGCAGGTAATATCATCGGCGCAAGGCAGAGTCTAAGCATTGAATATAACAACGCAACGCTTAGCAGAGGAAGCGCGGCAAGTACCCAATCCTCAGAGTCGAGCGAGTCGAGATCTCGGCTTGCGTCAGCCGGCATCGCGTCTGGACAAACTGCCACATTGAGTGAAGCAAACTCGGCTAGCATAAGCACAGAGTTGGCACGGTCACAAACCTATGATGTCGCCTTGGCAGAGTCGGAATCACTTGCGGAAAACATCACTGAATCTTTGTCTGAGATGATCACTGTCTCTCATCTTACGTCGAAGACACGAAGCGTGTCTCATACTGTCTTTGCGAAGATGGAAGGCGCACTCTACGAGCAAGTCTTCAGGAAAATTTCGGTGATGGACGTCGTCGCATTTGACCTGTGTGGCAACGGGACGGTCGTCGGCGAATCGATCCTTGAAACCTTCGCTGTCGCCGACGAGATTGCCCTCGACGACCGCTGTCACCCGCGAACTTGCCTACTCCCGGGACAATGCGTCATTGACGACTATTGCGAAAGCGAATATCCCAGCGTAGACGCACAGCTCGGCCTCATCCATCCGATGTGCCGCGACCGCGACCAGCGCTACCGGTCCAACACGCTGACGACCGAGTTCACCGAGACCCGTTCCCCTAACAGCAGTGCCTTTGACGATGGCATGCAACAGGTTCGCCCCTAGGGACGCCTATAGGCGTATGGACCCTGGTTGCGTATGGACCCTGG
>SLQV01000179.1 GCA_007131285.1 Myxococcales bacterium | reverse complement strand
GCCCAATTGTGGGGGGCTCCGGAGGGTGCGCCTGCGCGCCCGTGCCCCCGCGGGCCCCGCAGCCACGCGCGCGCCGGGACCCCGGCCTTCATGCGTGAGCGATTGAAGGCGCGCGGCGAACCCAGCAGCGAACCCCGGGGCTGTAGAGGCTCAACCTTAAGCTGATGCGTATTAAAGTCTCCACGCGCACGCGCAGCCTGGAGCGTGAAGGGGGGGGCGATGCGTGCATGGCCCAAGGCATGGTGCACGACCTCTAAACCAAACTCAGCGGCGGATGACGCACAGCGCGGGAGGGGCGAACGCGTTGGCGTTGTTGAGGGCCGCCGCTGCTGCGAGTTTCGAGTATGGGTCTTGGTAGCCACTCACGGGCCGCTGCGTGCATTTCTGCCGAATCAAGGTGTGATTGATCGCTTGCATCCATAGCTCACGCGTGTATTTGCCGACAACTGAAGCTAGTGCCGTGGGAAGGCTTCGGTCATCTTGCGCGCGCCCAAAGTAGACGGTGTGGTGCGGTTCGACGGAATAGCTGACCCCGTTTTCGTCTTTTGCGGCGTGCTGTAAACGCCCCATAAGGTGCGCACTCACGTGCTTAGAATAATTCCGTATGCCTCCGATAAGGCCACAGTGGGCAACGGCTGGCAGTCTGCATTCGGAAACGATCGTGTCCAGGCGTTCAGCTAGGAGTGACTCGACGGCGAGTAGTGTTGCTGCAAGGCGGCTGTGACCGTTTGCCTTCAGCACGTTTAACTCAGCAGAACAAAGCACCTGCTGCCGGGCAATCACAAAAGAGAACCCGGCTTTCTCAAGCGCATCAAGTGCTGGATGTGCCAGCGCAGGATCGCCTCCAAAAGCCGGGAGTGTGACGCGTTCGGACCAGCACAGTTGGGCTTGCCTTGGGCTGGGGCAGGGCCGCTGTGTTTGTACGGCAGGACCTTGGGCCTGGAGTGCCCATGTGGTCTCGCGGAATCGTCGATCGAGTTCGGCTAAATCAACGGGTAAAGAGCCCCAAGTGCGCTCCAGCAGGGCTAGCGAGACGGACTCAGCCCAACGCATCTTTCCGTAGCCGCAGATCACTTTGCTATCTGTCAGGTTGAGTCGCTTGCCTAACGTCGTCACGTTATCGGCCTGGGTCATCGATTCAACGCGGCCCTCGATGAGCGTGACGCATAGAGGGCCCATGCAAGGACCGAGTCCATTTTCATCTACGCCGAGCCAGCGGCTCGGCGCGGTGAGCGTGTGTGAAGCATGGCGCGTGGCCTCTTGGTGTTTCTCTAGCGGAGGGCGAAGCGTCATCGCGATGGCTCTCTCCGGAGTGTTGCGGTACGCGTTTTCACTCTCGCCTTTGCACGCTGCCTCAGCCGCCGCGTCTGCGCGCGATTCGTATGTTCGGGGGCTCGGCCCTTTTCAGATTCCGAGTCAGCACTTCCAGTGAGCATCATGGTGCGACGCAGCCTGACTAGCTCTAACCATGGCCATCGTGGGCCATTCTCTTGGCACCCCTCGGTCGCGGCGCGTTCAGTACATGGAATGCGTACATGGAAGTGATCGTCATGGGGCAGCGCGCGTGTGGGTTGGTGCAATACCCATAGCAGGGCTTCCGCGAGATCCGGGTCTTCTTCAAGCGCGTCAATCATGCTGAGAAGCCTTTGCTTGAGCCCGGCGGATACAAGAATCCAGGTAACAGGAAGGTGAGCCGCAAGACTGCGCGCGTAGGCGTAGTTATGTAAGTCGCTGAAGATGCGTGCTTCGGCGCCGCTGCCGGCGGCTATGCCCGCCGCGTGCAGGCCACCAAATCGATCAAAGCGCCGAGATCGTTTAGGTGGAATGGTGACACCTCGCGGCTCGGTCGTAACAAAGAATAGGTCTACGTCTCTCCCGCTGCGGTGCGATGCGTGCCGGGGATGCTGTCCCCCGACGGGCGCAGACAGGTCGCCGACTACCAGGGGACTCATGCCGGGAAAACCTAACGAGAGATCATCTGCAACCGTCTCCAGCGCCCCGACGAGCTCTCGCGTTCCGAAATGGGTGGGCTCACTCGGGCGCAGTCGACGCATATTCGGATGTTTTCGGTCGAGAGGTGTGCCGTGCCGCAACCAACCATGGGTGCCAGACCCGAGCGACTGTGAGGTGGGCGAGGTGGGTGAGCAGCTCGTTATGCTGAGTTGGATCAAAACCAGGAAGCAGCCGAAGAGGCTCGCACGAGGACCGAATAGGAGGGCCATAACGGGCCCCTTAGGGCAGGCCCTGCGGCTTCGCGCAAATCTGCTCAGCATGCCGAGAACACCTTCGCTTTTTCGCACGGCTGACGCGCGCACTCGGCGACGCAAGCTGCATTCCATGGTTGCGTCTCTCCCTCGAGCGGGCCGCGCCGTCCTAGAGCCGAACATTAAACGAAAAGCGCAGAAACAATGGCTTAGACTGAACACGCGAGCCGCCAGGATAGGAGATTTTAGGACGCGGACCAAATCGTTATCAGCCTGCCCAGCTGCGTTCGATACGCGGTACTTTCCGCTGCCCCAAGTGAACCGAGTCGAAGCGTAGCGCCGCATTCGGGGGAGGAGTCTTGGCGTGGCTGGGAAGGCGATGTCCGAAACACGTTATGTGCGCGTCGCCTGCCTGATTAATCGGCGCTCCGGTAATGCGGCACGACCTGTTTTGCGGTAGGCTACGCACCCCGGATCTGGATAGGCCGGCAGTTCAGAGCTACCTGGGGCCAGGCGCGCTTGATGTAGGCACACGCGTCCAGGCGCAGAATGACCGAAACATCATGGATAAACTTTCTGCCCAGCTCGACCGCGGATGGGAGCAACTTAATCAAGGACGTCTGCAAGAGGCGCTCAAAGCGGCGACGTATGCGCTAGGATGCGATGCGGAGGCAGCAGAGCCGTATTACCTGCAGGGATGCGTTTGGCTCGCGTTGCAGCAGCCAGGCAAGGCGCTTGAGCTTCTTGAGCAAGCGGTTGACCTCGACGATGCCTTTTTTGAGGCGTTTCTTGCTGGTGCAGACGCGGCATCGGCCTGTGGACAGCCCGTGGAGTCTGTGTTGCGATGGCTCGAGAGCGCCTCGGATGTCGCGGAGACAGATGATGAACGACAAGCCTGCCTCCTGCGGCGCGCCGACGTCGAGTTGGGCGCGGGTCTGCGAGCGGTAGCGGCGCAGCATGTTCAAGGTGCCCTTGCTCTCTCCATACCCGAAGAGATTGAGCAGCGGGCTCTACTGCTGCGCCTCGCAGCAGAACTGGAGCTTTGGGAGCTGGCGGAGCCAGTGGCTGAGGCGATGCGTAAAAGTTCCCCAAGTGTCGAGCGAGAGCTCGCGCTCGGCCGCTTGTCAGAAAGCCGCGGTAGACTCGCCGAGGCGACACTCCACTACGCGGAGGCCGCAAGCCTGCACCAGATCGACCTTAGCGCTCAAGCCGCCGCCGGAAGAGCGGTTGAGCTGCCAAGCCCGTCCGCGCGGGAGCGCTTGGGTGCCCAGTTGCGCGAGCAACTCTCGCCCGAGAGCCTGTTTTCCCTAGGTTCGGCGCCGATTATCATCGGCGAGCTTCCGCCTTTGGAGTTGGTGCTTACTGGAATAGATCCAAGGGTCCCCGCACATATTGATGTTGAGGAAATCGACTCCGCGGGCGAGGAAGCACGCGTTAGTTCGCAGGCCTCAAGCGTAAAAATGGGCGTTAAGCAGAGCGGTGCGCAGCGGCAAGGGGCGGGGCCGGCGCTCGCGGAAGCGGAGGTCCGCTTTGTGTGTATTTACCTGCGCAATTTGCAATCTCTTGTGCTCGGGGGGCAAGATTGGTTTGAAGCTGTGCTCTCGACACTAGAAATCGAGCTGGCATCTCCGCGGCTTGCTCGCGAGCCGCTCCAAAGCGAGGCCGACCTCACAAGTCAGCCCTCAGTGCGTAAATAGCCCGCTTCTTCCGTGAAGCGCGCGCCGCGGAGACAATCCACAGCCGGTTCAAGCGCCCCTCACCCCTAGGACCGTTCGGCCGAATGGGAATCGGTTATCGTGTTGCGAAGTGGGCGTTGTTGCAGTTGACGCATGCCGAGATCAAGCGCGTCGGTGCATTGCCAGTGGGCGCCTTCCGGCGGTAGGCGCAGTCGCAAACCGATACGCTCAGGAAGCATCAGGTCCAAACTGTAACAATGAAGCATGACCTGGGGCCAAAGGAGAATGCGTCCGTTCGGAAGATGACTGCGCCGGCTGCCTCCGTAGAGCGTATCACCGAGGAGTGGTCCGCTCACCGCGGCCGCGTGGACACGAAGCTGGTGCGTGCGACCGGTCAGCGGCTTGAGCCAGTGCAGTCGCACAAAAGAGTCGCCGTGCCAGGGCCGAGCTAGGGTCTGAGCTGGTTTGAGACCCACGAGGCCTGCGGCCTGACCCTGGCGTTCTTCTGGCGCAGACCCTCCGGGACGCCTCCGTTTGGGAGCTGCTTTGTCGAGCCCTATCGGAAGGGAGCACCTGCCGAGAAACGGAGGAGCGGTGGCGGGCAGCGCTGCCAGATACAGTCGCCTGTAGCGACGCTCCGCGCGGGCCCGAAGCACGTATGCATTCACCTCCGGCGTTAGCGCATACAGCACCAGCCCGCTCACAGGTGCATCCAGGCGCGATGTTGGGTGCACAAAAGGTTGGCGGGCGAAGTCCGATTGGACCCGGAGCCAGGTGGTTAGACAGGGAATGTCTGGTGCGGGCGCGGTTGTCGGCAGGTGAGGTGGCTTGTACAACGCCACCCAGCCACGGCCTTCGGCGATGATTTTTGGTGACGCCACGTGGGTTGTTCTAGACATGAAAGCTCAGCATCAGCGCCAACATTCGCGGCGTCCAGGCGTCGGGCAAAGAACCACAGAAACTGGGCCTTGGGCGCCTGCTCGCAGCTGCGGCGCCGCGGAGCGGTCTGGGAAACGGTTGTCACTGTGACAACCGTCAGTCGCCTTCAGTGCTTGGTGGTCCGGTTCGCGCTACCCTAAAGAACGCATGGAAGATTTCGACGACCATTTTCACGATGAATGCGGTGTATTCGCGGTCTATGGTGCGCCGGAAGCCAACAAACTTACGTATTTAGGTCTGCATGCGTTGCAGCATCGTGGCCAAGAATCCGCGGGCATCGTCACGTCGAATGGCAAGCAGCTCTTTGCGCAGCGCCGGTTAGGGCGTGTTCAAGAGTGTTTTAGCGAAGAGACCATGCAGAAGCTCCCGGGCAACTGCGCCATTGGACATGTTCGCTATTCAACCGCCGGCGGGACGCATATCAAAAATGCTCAGCCCTTCGCCGTAGACTACGCGCACGGTTCTCTCGCCATTGCGCACAATGGGAATCTCACCAACGGGGTGGCGCTGCGCAAAGAGCTTGAGGGCCTTGGCTCTATTTTTGCCTCGACGAGCGATACCGAAGTAATCGTGCACCTGATTGCGCGCGCTCAGGGACGCACGCTTTACGACCGGGTGGTTGAGGCATTGCGCAGGGTGGAAGGCGCTTATTCGCTGGTAATCCTAAGCGAAAGCTCACTGGTTGTGGCCCGCGATCCGTACGGGTTTCGTCCACTCTGCCTGGGCATTCTTCAGGACGCGCCACTATTCGCGTCTGAGCCTCCGTCGTTTGAGCTGCTCGGCGGCGAATTTATCCGAGATGTCGAGCCCGGGGAGGTCATTGTTGTCGACGAAGGGGGGATGCGCTCGACCTATCCGTTCAAGAGCAAGCCGCGTAAAATGTGCGTATTCGAGTACGTCTACTTCGCACGGCCAGATGCTGTGCTCGAGGGCGTCAGCGTCTACGAGTCGCGCAAGCGGATGGGCGCTGCTCTCGCGCGGCAGTCGCCGGTAGATGTGGATTTAGTCGTTCCTGTTCCTGATAGCGGTGTGCCAGCGGCGATGGGCTATGCACGTGAAGCTGGTTTGCCTTTCGAGTTCGGTCTTATTCGCTCGCACTATATAGGGCGTACCTTCATTGAACCCTCCCAGTCGATTCGGCATTTTGGCGTTAAGCTCAAGCTCCAGCCGCAGCGGCAATTGCTCGCGGGCAAGCGCGTCGCGGTTATCGACGACTCGATTGTTCGTGGCACCACGTCGCGAAAGCTTGTGCGCATGCTGCGGGATGCTGGAGCAAAAGAGGTGCACCTGCGTATCTCCTCGCCGCCGACCCGTTGGCCGTGTTTTTACGGAATCGATACGCCGCGGCGCAGTGAATTGATAGCGGCAAGTTATTCACCCGAGGAGATTGCGCGATACGTAACGGCAGATTCCCTCGCGTACCTTGAGCCCGAAGGGCTCCACGCCTCAGTGGGTGATGGGGGATTTTGCGATGCATGTTTCACTGGCAACTACCCGATCGCCCCTGGAGATCCCGAAGAGTCGCCCCAGCGCCGTCTTCCACTCGTCGCGGAGTAGGGCGGCTCCCTTTCGCTCCGGGCTTGGCAATCGAGGCCACTTTCCGGCGCGGGGTCTCTCAGCGTGTGGCTCTGGGCATCGCTAAAGACGGTTGCTTGTGCGCGTCGACATGGGGCATTGGCCTGGCGAACGCGCGATCCGCGTTCAATGGTAGGTTGGAGGCGGTGCGCTCGTATTACGCGCGGGCCGGGCTAACAGCTCGCCAGCGCTCTTTTCGGAGGCCTGGTCCTGGGGCGCCGGTAGCCCGCTTCGACTGCGCCTCCGCCAGAGTGCCGCGCCGAGCAGCAGAAGTGCGCAGGCAGAACTCACCAGCCAGGGAAGCCATTGCAGTCGCCGCGCAAGTTCGGTGCGCCAGAGGCTGAGGCCACGGCTGAGCGGCATGTCATAGGCTTGCGAGAATGCCGATTCAAGCGAGTCAGTCGCATTAAGGTATCGAAAAAGCTCTGGATACCGGCCTCGTGCCGTGCCCTCTTGCTGGCTTAGAAAGCGCATAAACTCTGCAACCTCAAGCGCATGCGGCCAAGCATGGTCTCCAGGAAGCACCACAGTGAGTAGGTATAGGGCCAGGGTGTGCTGCGCTCGTCTCAGGAGGGGTCTCCCGGGGCCGCTTTGGGAGACGGCGCCCGTTAGCCATTCGCGCGTCCGGGGTGCCGTAGGCAGCGCTGTTTGCACCATTGCCTCAATCACACGCCGGCGCAGCTCTAATCGTTGGGTTGAAGCTACGGTATCTGTTTGTGCATTTGGCAGTGTGACGGAGAAGCTGCCTTCCGGCAGGGTTCCCACGATGACCATGCCCGAGTCTGTCACGGGTGTGGTGGACGACGCGGTGTCGCGCGGCGCTTCGGACGCCGCGCGGGGGGGAAGAAAACGAAGCAGGTCACAGGTCAATATCCTCGAAATCTCCGCATGGTTGGCATCGCGGCTCGCGCCGTAGAAAGCTAGATTAAGACCGCACTTAGGATCCGAATCGGTGCCCGACGCGCCGCATCCCGTTGCCGCATTGACACAAAGCGACGAGGCCAAAAAGAAAGACCACCCAGCCACGCAGCTGTGGCGCCTGCGTTTAGGGGTGTCGCTTGCGGGCGTGCGCCGTGCTGCCAGAGGCGCTCTTGTTTGCCTTGAGGTCAGTGCCGGCGAAGGTTCTACGTGTGCCGTCGGTTGCACCAAACGTCTGATTGATGAGCGCCTGTGGTCAGCGCGCTCCTGACCGACAATGCGAGAGCGGGTAAGGTTCACCAGCTTGTTTGTCGAGAGTGTAAGCCAGCTCAGTCCCTTAAGCAGACACGCATGGGCAGTGGGCACACATACGAGCCTAACACGATACTTCGTTGAGCGAGTTCCTCGGTTGGAATCCGCACGGAATACCTCAGGCGCACGCCGGCCCGCGGGATCGCTGTGGGCCACCTGGGTTGGAAACGGCCGCTGGAGACTCGCAATAAAGCGCGTGTCCTCTCTTTGGACGGCGAGCAGCATTGTGTTTTCACGGCTCGACATTGCTTGAAGAGATGGCGGAATCGCGCAGGCTGGCGGCGCATGTGGCGAACGATAGCGATTGCGCTCTTCACAATCGGGTGGAGCTTCCCAGTTGTCCTGTCTGGTTTGTTACGTCGCCGCAGGCTTACGGTTGCGCTTTGTTACCAGTGGGTGCGGGTCGTGGTCTGGTTCACCGGAGCACGGATAAGGGCCTTTAAGCGCGCACCTGTCCCAGCGGGGGCGGCTATCTACATGGCCAATCACGTTTCGCAGATCGATATTCTCGCGCTGATGCTTACGGTTCCGCGTCCCTGCACGTTTATAGCGAAGGCCGAGTTGCGGCACGTTCCATTTTTTGGCCCGGCTCTGGCTGCATTCGGCATTGTGTTTGTTAAGCGGGGGCGGCGCGATAGTGCTCAATACGCACTGGCTAGCGCGGAGTTGGCATTGGCTGAGGGCAGGCCACTCGTGGTATTTCCCGAGGGCACACGTGGCCAGGAAGGCGGACCATTGCTGCCTTTCAAGAGCGGTGTTTTCCGACTCGCGCAAAGCGCGCGCGTGCCAGTTGTCCCCGTAGCGATTCGCGGCGCTGGCCACGTATTGCCGAAGCACGCCTATCGGATGACACCCGGCGATGTGGAGGTCGTTTTTGGTACGGCCATGCCGCCGTCGGCTTTCACAGAGATATCCGTCCGCGAGTTTGCAGGGAAGGTCCGCGATGCCGTGACTCAGCTCGCTTCGGCGACCGAACCTAGGGGCAGCTCGGTTCAGGAGTCAGTTGCGGCCACGTTTTGTGATGATCCTCCAGGGCCATACCGCTTCCAGTAGGTGTCCAGCGCTACCTTGAGTTTAGGCGCGAGCACATAGAGCGCAATGATATTGGGCAGCGTCATGCCGAGAACCATAAGGTCGGAGAACGCGACCACGTTTTCTAGTTTGAGCAAAACGCCCAGAACGATGACCGCGACAAAAATCCAGCGGTACGCTGCCGAGCTGCGTTCACCGAAGAGAAACACCCAAGAGCGCTCTCCGTAATAGCTCCACGATATCGCAGAGCTAATCGCGAAGAGCAACACCGCCACCGAGAGAACGGTCGGGAACCAGGGAAGCACGCTACCGAAGGCATTAGAGGTCATCACGACGCCTTCGCCAGGTTCTAGATGCGCGCCCGTAACCACAACGACCAGTGCGGTCATCGAACATACAACGATGGTGTCAATAAATGGCTCGAGCAGCGCGACAATGCCCTCCCGAATGGGCTCATCGGTAGCGGCTGCTGAGTGCGCGATAGCGGCAGATCCCACGCCCGCCTCGTTGGAGAAAGCGCCGCGCCGAAAGCCCATAACCGCCACGCCGATCACCCCGCCGAGGCCGGCGCGCGGTGCGAAAGCCTCGCCGATAATCGTCGAAAGCGCGCCGGGAACGAGCGTCGCGTTGTGGATGAGAATCCACAACGATGCGCCGACGTAGAGTCCACACATGCCGGGCACGATAATGCTGGCCACCGCAGCGATTCGCTTGATGCCACCGATGATGACGACGCCGACGATGGTTGCTAGACCCAGGCCGAAAGCGAGTGCGCCGAGGCTGTTATCGATCGCGGGCAGAATCCGCGCCGCTTGCGCGTAGCTCTGATTCGACTGAAACATATTGCCGCCGCCGAAGCTGCCCCCGATGCAAAGTAAAGCAAACAACTGCGCTAATCTGCGTCCAATCCACGCGGCACGATCGGAGCCGAACTCGGCAAAACCGCGTTCGAGGTAGCGCATCGGTCCGCCTAACACGCGTCCTTCGCTGTTGATCGTGCGGTACATCTGCGCGAGTGCGCATTCGCTGAACTTTAGCGACATGCCGAGAAAACCGGCAACGACCATCCAGAAGGCCGCCCCTGGTCCGCCCATGCCGATAGCCACCGCAACGCCGCCGATATTCCCCAGGCCCACCGTGGCCGATAGTGCCGAAGAGAGCGCCTGAAAGTGGGAAACTTCACCTGGATTATCCGGGCTATCGTATTTTCCGCGCAGTACGGCCAGTGCGTGCCCGAAGGCCCGAAGATTCAAAAAGCGCCAGCGAAGCGTGAACGCCACCCCGCCGACTATCAGCCACGCTACAACGACAGGTAACTTGACGTCATTGCCTTCGCTGTTGTCCCAAAACCAGGTGTCGAAAAATAAAACGGAGGAGGTGGGCTCCACGACCCACGCCCCAAAAGCTTTGTCGATTGCGGTGAGCGTTGCGTCTAGCCGGTTATCCTGAGCGCGCGCCGAAGAAGCGCTCAGCGCAAGGATAGCCAGCGACAGCATCGTTGTGCCAACCGCACGTAACGCAGGGTGCAGGGGAGAAGTGGTGAGTCGCTCTCTCTGGTGCGCGAACCACTGGCATGCGAATGCCCTTGAGAAATATGCCGCTAGCTCGATCTGAGGTCGGCGTAGAAGTCGTGTCGATTCAGCGCGCGTCGGGAACGCAAGCGAGAGCGCCCGCCCGCCCGCGTCCGTTTTCAGCCACGCATCACTCTGCACCACAGGCTGCTTTAGAAGATTGCTACGGGTCACCATGCTGAACATTTGATGCGGGGCACGCAGTCTTCCGCATCAATCAGGGCCACCTCATGCGTTCCTTTCACCGGGTCTGCAAGAAATCGTTTGAATATAGCTAAGGCCGCGCCTAGTTTCCTCGAGTCCAAGGGGAGAACGTAAGGCAAACTTGTCTGGGCTTTTCGGAAGGAGCTCGGCACGAGGCGAGTGCACCTGGTAACGGGCCGACTACTCCGGTCCACGCTGACGGAAGGAACCCGCAGAGTTGCCGACTGGTGCCGCCTCTCCCTTTCGGGTGCTAAGCCTTGCGTCCCTGGCTTGCCGGATAGCCTCTTGGGCGTTGCCGCGGTTTTAGGTCGATAACGCATGTTGAATGAATATTTGTCACTGCTTTTGTTCGCCGCGCTCTGCGGCACTGTGGCGCTCGGCATGCTCGTTGCCACATCGTTTCTTGGCCCGAAGCGGCCCAGCGAAGAGAAGCGCATGCCTTTTGAGTCCGGTGCGGACTCGGCGGGTGCTCAAGGGTTTCGACTGAGCGTTAAATTTTACCTCACCGCAATCCTGTTTGTCATCGTGGATATCGAAGTAGCGTTTTTGTACCCATGGGCAGTGCTGATGCAGGACCTCGGCTGGCGCGGTCTGATTTCGATGGGGCTCTTTGCGACCGTCATCGGCACGTCCCTCGTCTACGCCTGGAAGAAGGGAGCACTTGAGTGGGAGCGATAAATCAATCCGGCAATAGCGCGCCAACGCACACACTGGGCGAGGGTGGCTTTTTCACGACGCGTCTGGATGCGCTGCTGGCATGGAGCCGTAAGCACTCGCTCTTTCAGTATCCGTTTGTAACGGCGTGCTGCGGCATGGAGTTCATGTCGACGGCATCGCCACGTTACGATATCGCTCGATTCGGCGCTGAAGCGCCACGCTTCAGCCCGAGACAGGCAGACGTATTGTGGGTGGTGGGCACCGTCAGCCAGCGGCAGGGTCCCGTGCTGAAGCGCATTTACGAGCAAATTAGCGAGCCTAAGTGGGTCATTGCCTTCGGGACGTGTGCGTCGTGCGGTGGATTTTACGACAACTACACGACCATTCCGGGCATTGATAAAGTGATTCCCGTCGACGTTTACATTCCTGGGTGCCCACCCAGGCCCGAGGCCGTGCTCGATGGATTGATGCTTCTCCAGGAGAAAATTACAAGAGGGGATCGGGGCATGCCGGCAGTTGCAGGGCGGCAGGCGGTAGAGCATCTCGTGCAGGTGCGCCACCCACGGCTACGGGCGCCTAAGACGGGTGACTCTGCGTCCTTAGACGAGGACAGTCACGTATGAAATTTCTTAACGAAACGGGGCTGCGTTCACGGCTAGGGGAGCGCGTGCGCTCAGTGGAGGCGTTCGGTGGCCAGTTCGCCGCCGAGATAGATGCTTCCTCTTGGATTGATGCCGCCCGCGCGCTGCGCGAAGGGGTGCCTGCATACGATCATTTCATCGACCTAACGGCTGTGGACTATCCAGAAGCTGAGCCACAGAGGCGTTTCGAAGTGGTGCTACTGCTGCGGGCATCTGCGACTGGCGAGCGTGTCAGAATCAAGACACGCTGTCCGGCAGATGGGCCGTTGCCGTCTCTGACATCGCTGTGGCGCGGTGCTAACTGGGCGGAGCGTGAGCTTTTTGACCTATTCGGGGTGCGTTTCAGTGGGCACCCAGACCTCCGGCGGATTCTGCTTTATGAGCCGTTTGAAGGTCATCCCTTGCGGAAGGACTACCCCATCGAACGCACGCAGCCGATTGTGGAGTATCGAGAGGTCGCGGGCGTGACCAAGCTCGCTCCGTTTGGTGCCGAGGAGGGCCAGCCGTTTGGGCGGGTGGACTGGGCAGCGCGTCTGGCAGGTCGTGACCTTCAAGTATCGCCTTCGATTGCATTGCAGTCCCAGCAGCGCCGCGCTCTGAGCGAGTCAACGTCAGGCTGCGCCAGTCGTGCGGTACACAAACCCGTTTCGCTGGATCCCGAAGGCCAAGAGTCTGAAGTGTCTAAGCCAGTGGCGGAAGGGTCGGGTTATGGAAGCCGTTGATGATTTAGACCCGAAATCTGTAGATAAGCTTGAGCTACCCGCGGACCTGATGGAGCTGAACATGGGCCCTGCCCACCCGGCGACCCACGGCACGGTGCGTCTCAAGCTCAAGTTGGACGGCGAGCGCGTCGCTGCCATCGATATTCAACCCGGCTACCTGCATCGAGGCTTTGAAAAGTCGTGCGAACGTGGCACCTGGAATCAGGTCTTTCCTTACGTCGACAGGCTGAACTACGTGTCGCCGATGTTGAACAACGTGGGGTTTGCGTTAGCGGTTGAAGGTCTTTGCGGCGTCACTGTTCCGGAACGGTGCCAGTACTACCGTGTCATTCTCGGTGAGCTTGCCCGAATCACGGACCATCTAACGTGCAACGCGGCATCAGCAATGGAGCTCGGCGCGTTTACGCCCTTTCTCTGGCTAATGAAGGTAAGAGACTGGATTTACGACGTTCTGGAGATCGAGACCGGGGCGCGCCTAACCCACTCCTTCGGACGCATTGGCGGCATGGCAGCGCCGCCGACCGACAACCTAAAGGCAAACGTGCGGCAGGTTTTGCCCGAGGTGTTGAAGGTGGTGGGAGAGACCGAAGTCCTCCTGCTCCGTAACCGAATTTTTCTCGACCGCGTTGAGGGGACGGGCGTGCTGACCCAAGCCGAAGCGCTCGATTACGGGGTTACCGGACCTGTACTGCGCTCAACGGGCGTCGACTATGACGTACGCAAAGCGGAGCCCTATCTGGTTTACGACCGCTTCGAATTCGACGTGCCCGTTGGCACGCGTGGCGACAACTACGACCGCTTTCTCGTTCGCCTGGAGGAAACCCGCCAGTCTGTGCGAATTCTTGAGCAGGCCCTTCAGCAAATGCCGGATGACGGACCGATCAATATCGACGACCCACGGCTTGTCCTGCCAGACAAGTCAGCTGTCTACACGACGATTGAGGCAACAATCGCCCACTTTAAGTTGGTAATGGAGGGCGTGAAGCCACCTCGGGGCGAATACTACTCAGCGACAGAAGGCGGTAACGGGGAGCTCGGCTTTTTTATCGTGTCCGACGGTAGCGGCACACCCTACCGGGTGCGTGTTAGACCCCCGTGCTGGTATGGGCTTCAGGCGGGTGAACGGATGTTTATGGGCGGAATGCTCGCCGACATCATCCCGACCTTTGGCTCGATCAATATGATTGGCGGAGAATGCGACCGGTAAGTTAGCCGGCCTCTGTCGCTGCGGCACCCACGAAAATCCCCCCCCCCCCCGACTGGAATATCGCTGACCGAGATACCATGGAGCAAGAGCAACCAGAAGCTGCCCCGCAGCCCGTTTTCACGTTAGATGGTCGCCAAATCCCAATTGAGCCCGGGGATTCTATACTCAAGGCGGCCTGGAGGCAGGGTATTGAAATCCCGCACTATTGCTGGCATCCGGGCCTGAGCGTTGCGGCAAACTGCCGCATGTGTCTTGTTGAAGTTCGCTCAGGGCGGGTAATGGCTTTGCCAGTGCTTCGCAAGGATGAAGCGACGGGCGAGTTTGTCTCTGCAACCAAGCCGAAGCTAGCGCCTGCCTGCCAAACGCCAGCAACGCCTGGCGCGGAAGTCTATGCCCTTAGCCCCGAGGCTAAGGGTGCGCATCACGCGGTGCAAGAGATGCTCCTGCTGAATCACCCGGTTGATTGCCCCATTTGTGATCAAGCGGGTGAATGTAAGCTGCAAGACTACTGGTATGACAACCAGGCGGACCTTAAGCGTAAGCTCACAGAGCCTGTGCATAAGCCAAAGGCGGTGCGTTTTGGCGAGACCATCGTTTACGATGCCGAACGCTGCATCATGTGCACGCGATGTATTCGTTTTTGCACCGAGGTGGCCAAGGATCCGGTCCTCGACATGCGCGAGCGCGGCAATCGCAACGAGGTGGTTCTCGCGCCTGGTCGGACGCTCGATCACCGCTACACGCTGATGACTGAGCATGTCTGCCCGGTAGGCGCGCTCACGAGTCGAGATTTCCGGTTCAAAGCCCGCGTGTGGTTCCTGAAAACAGCGCCAAGCGTATGTTCTGGATGCGCGACCGGATGTAATACATTTGCAGATTTCGACCCAAGAAAGGGCCAGCTCTTTAGGCTCAGGCCTCGCGATAACCCCGAGGTCAACACCTTCTGGATGTGCGACGATGGCATGCTCTCCTATCGCGAAGTCCATGAGCAGCGGTTGCTTGGGCCAACGCAAAGCAAGCGTGATGGCGCCGCGCGCATCCCCGATCAGCGACTCTATACTGAGCCCGATGTCGTCTTAGCTGAGGCCATCGCCGACGTCATTAAGCGCGATGCATCGCTCGCTTTCGTGGCGAACGCGGCCCTCTCGACGGAGGACAACACGGCGTTGCTGCGTCTTGCAAAGGCGCTTGGTCACTCGCGCGTCTACCTTGCTGGCCGCCCGGCGTGGGAGGGCGACGATATTCTGCGAAACCCCGACCACAATCCGAATCGCGCGGGAGTGCAGGCGGCTGCGAGCGAGCTCGAGATGGTGCTCGTGGATGCCGCAGAGCTGGTTAACAGCGCGACGCACTTCGGTGGCGTGCTTTGGCTTGGGACGGAGCACGCAGTCGATGTTGCCGAGTTACGTCAAGCCACCTCCGCCCTTTGGGTGCTTGGTACGCATCAAGGTGAACTTGCCGCGGCGGCAGACTTGGCGCTACCGGTGCTGTCTTGGGCGGAGCAATCCGGGACCTACACCAACGCAAAGGGTACCGCACAATCGTTTTCTGCGGTTATTCCGCCGGTTGCGGGTCAGCCCAGCGCAGCGGTGCTCCTCACGTTGGTGGGTGAGGTATTGCAATCTTTGGACGGTTCCAATGCCACGCGACCATCGGGTGCCACGTTCTCAGGGGGGCTCGCCTCGGGTACCGCTTCCGAGGCGCCGTCTGCCGCAGGGCAGGGGGAGATGGTTCGATGAGCGCGAGTCTCTCAGTGGGGCAGGCATTGATGACGGCGGCGGGCAAGTCGACCTTCATTCTGGGATTGGTCTTCGCGATTGCCCCTCTTCTGGTCTGGGCGGAGCGCCGTCAGTCCGCGATGATCCAGGATCGTGTGGGGCCACATCGCGCATCGATTCGGCTCTTTGGTCGCGAGTGGCGTTTTCTTGGTCTACTGCATCCCTTCGCAGACAGCTTGAAGATGGTCTGGAAGGAGGATTTCGTCCCGCCCGGCGCGGATAAAATCCTGCACGCATTTGCCCCGTGGATATCGCTGGCGCCTGCACTCTTGGGCCTGGCGATTATTCCCTTTGGGCCGGCTATCTACTTCGAGCATCTCGGTGATACGCTGATGCTTTCGCCAGAGGGGGTGCCGTGTGTCGCGGGTTTGGCGAGCGGGGTACTCGGGTGTACCGCTGCCGCGAGCCAGCTTGGTACTGAGCTGCAGGTCGCAACGTTGGATGCGGGCATTCTCGTGTTTTTCGCCGCGGGAGGCCTCGGCGTCGTAGGCGCGGCGCTCGGGGGTTATGCCTCCAATAACAAATACTCGCTGCTAGGCGGCATGCGCGCTGCGGGCCAGATGGTGAGCTACGAGGTGACGCTCGGCTTGACTCTGGTAGGACCGCTTTTGGTGTTTGGTACGTTGCGACCTGAAGAGATGGTTCGCTGGCAGAGCAGCAGTATTTTTACCTGGGGATTCGTCCTTCAACCGCTAGCGTTTGTTCTCTACTTTGTGGCCGCCATGGCGGAAACCAAGCGAGTGCCATTTGATGTTCCTGAGGGGGAGAGCGAGTTAGTGGGCGGATACTTTACGGAGTATTCCGGTATGAAGTTCGGCATGTTCTTCTTTGCGGAGTACGTTGAGGTTATCGGTCTCGCAGCTATTGCCGCTACGTTTTTCTTTGGGGGCTGGCAGATTCCGCTGCTGACGGATGCGGGGTTTGTTGTGGGACAACTCCACCTACCGCTTAGCCACGGTTGGGTTACGGCGCTTCGCGTTGGCGGATTTGTCGTGAAGGTACTTGCGCTCATTTGGTTGCAGCTCATGGTGCGTTGGTCTCTGCCGCGCTTTCGCTACGACCAAATCATGCGTTTGTGCTGGCGCTACTTGCTGCCACTCTCGTTGGTAAATATCGTGATTACCTTTTTGGTTATCGTTTGGCTTCGGAGCTAAAGGACACTGCGTTTACTGTGGCGCGGAAGGGCTTACCGGGACGGCGAGCCACGCTGCTAGCGTTCGAGAGAAAGAGGAAAGAGGCGTGGGAAAACCCGTAAAAAGACCAGAACAAAGCCGTAGTGAGCAGGCCTTTTTGCCCGAGATCGCAAAAGGTCTCAGGCTCACCGCTTCGCGCTTTTTTAAGAACACCTTTTCCGCGGCGGAGAAGGGCGATATCGCGACGGTTCGTTACCCGGAAGAGCAGCGCGAGTATCCCGAGCGCTTCCGCGGTGTACATCGCTTAACCCAGCGGGAGGATGGGTCGCCTCGCTGTGTAGCTTGCCTCTGTTGTTCGACGGCATGCCCGGCTCAATGCATTCACATCGAACCTGCGGAATACGGCGATGGAGACCCGCGTAAGGGCTACGAAAAGTTTCCGAAGGTCTTTGTTATCGACGAACTACGCTGCATTTTTTGCGGTATGTGCGTTGAAGCTTGTCCGTGCGATGCCATTCGGATGGATACGGGCATACACATGCCTCCCGCACTTGAGCGTGATGCATTCCTGCTCGACAAAGAGGTGCTTCTGCGTGTGCCCGCGGCGGACGGTAGCGTGAAATCTGCGAACCCCCGCCACGAGCCCGGCGACCATACCTATCCAGGCATCGATCGCGACCGGTCAGGTCACTAGACCGGGGACCGAAATGATTAAATCCGTCGGGAGACCTCTGGGCACGCACGCAGAGCTTCGGTCTGCTTTCCTAGGTTAAGTCAGCTAGGCGTAGGCCGGCTGTGATTGTTGGAAGTCCCGACGGAATACCGCGCTCGGAGTTGGGGTGGTCGGCATCGGACAATGCCTCAGGGCGCGGAGGTCATATATCCGCCCCGTTTTTCTGTGGCCGTGCCTACTACCATCGCGTCGCGTGAGGCGCTTGCACTAAGACCTTGAACTTAATGCGGGGTGAGGTAAACGAATCCTCAATGCGACGCGTCCTTCTTGTCTATGCCGTGGCCTTATGTGTGCTTGGTCTGGGGTCCTATTTTCTGGCAGGTAGGCAAAGTCCAACGGCCCTCATTCCCTTAGGTTTCGGTGTGCTTGCACTTGGGTGCTACTTTCTCGCGGGTGTGAAGCGCGCGTTAGCGATGCACCTGGCGGCATTACTCGCCCTGCTCGGTACCGCCGGTTCGGTGACCGGTATCAAAGGCGTGGCCACCCTGATTTCTGGTGGGACCGTCGCGCGGCCTCTGGCCGCAAGCGCGCAGAGCGCGATGTTCGTGCTTTCACTCGCGTTTCTTATCTTTGCCGTAAGGTCGTTTATTGCGGCACGCCGGGCTGCCAAACAAGAAGCCTGAGGTGACGCGGCGGCATCTTTTCGCATCCGGTGGCCTCGGTTCGACGTTTCTGGTTTATAAGCCCCTGCTCGGGGGGCTCTGTGTTGAAAAGCGCTTGCATGCGCATTTAGCGGAACTTAGACCGTTCCGTCAGCGTTTTGTGCTTGAAGCGCGCATCGGTCTGGCGTTGCGACATCCCAACCTCTCGCAAGCGCTGCTCTTGGTTGATGCGCCGGGTTCTCACCTGCGTTTTTATCAACAGGTCGTGTCGGGGCCGACGCTCGCCGCCCTTCGGCCGTTTCTTTCCCAGGCGTCAGAACAGGTCAGATTGGCGCTTGCAGGTCAGATTCTTGCCGACGGATTTGCAGCACTCGAGCACCTCTACAGCGTGCACATCACGGGCAGGCCTGGAGGACGTGTGCTTGCCCACAGCGATATTGCCCCAGGCAATTTGGTCATCGGGGAGGACTTACGCGTGGTGCTTATCGACTACGGTCAAGCACGCACCTCTGAGGATCCCGATCGGGAGACGGATACACTGGGGCATATGTCGCGCTTTCTCGCTCCATGGTGCCTGAATGGCAAAGAAGTCACATGTCCTGCGAGTGATACATGGAGTTTGGTACTGGTAGCGCTCGACGTCGCGACAGGGTGTAGCGTTCGCACGCAAAGCGCGACGCGCTTTGACGTCACCGGGCTTGCAGATCACGTTTTCCGTGCGACGCGTGCGTTAGAGACCCGCGAGGAGGAGTGTGTCTGGTTGCAGAGTGCGCTAGGGGTGCTGCAGTGCGATTCCGCAAAGGACGTCGTTGCGCACTCCTCTTCGCTACGCGCGGCATGCGCGCTAATGCCTTGTGCAGCGGTTGACAATAGCAGCGCAGGCATTTCGGGGCAGGCGCCTGTCGCGCTGGCTTCGTTGCGCTTAGTGGCTACCGAGGCGTTTGAAGCGTTTCGGCAAAAAGCCACCGAAGCGGTCTTCGGTCACGACAGCCTGGGCGACGAGGTTGCTCTGGGCTAGAGTCTGGCTGCCGGAATGAGTAGCTGGCCACCCCCCAGAGCCGTCGCAAAGCGCAATGCCGAATGCATTGCCGGGCACTAGGGGCTTCCAGCGAAGCTGTGTCGCACAATGAACAGCCGCTGAACGCCAACTCAGCGTCCCCTTGCGTGCACGACCGAAGCATTCGTCATGTCTGATTTATCCTGGGTCATTGCCGCGTTGGGTCTTGCTGCGCTTGCGATTCAGCTGGTCCTTATCAGTTGCACGCTCTATCTGTTCTCGCTGCGCGGCCGATGTGCTGCTTTGGATGCGTCAGGCGTCTCGGGTTTCGAGTTGCCATCCGTGGCGCTACTCAAGCCTCTGAAAGGGCTCGAAGAGAACTTGGAGGCCAATCTACGCTCTTTTTTTGAGCAGGATTATCGCGGCAGGTTCGAACTTGTTTTCACGTCTACAGACCCCTACGACCCAGCCGTTTTCGTTGCGCGCAGGGTCGCTCGGGAATACGCGCGGGTTCGGGTTAAGTTTGTCCGTGCTAGTGAGTCACTGACAACCAATCCCAAGGTCGCCGGACTCAGCGCGGCGCTCGCCGCCACGTCAGCGGACTATGTGCTGCAGAGCGACGCGAATGTTTGGGCGTCGCCAAGTTTTGTTCGGTCGTCGGTGTCTGATGCATTGCGGCTCAACGCAGCACTCGTATCGGCACCGATTCTGGCAACCGGGGAACGCTCTTTCGGTGCAGCGCTCGAAAATACGCAGCTATGTTCGGGTATTTTGCCCGCGGTATCCGGCGCTTTTTTGATCCTTGACCACCCGTGTGTGGTGGGAAAAGCGGTGCTTATCGACCGAGTGATCTTGAATCAACTCGGCGGTTTTGCAGCGGTGCGACGCTATCTGTGTGAAGACCACATGCTTGGATTGCGCTTTCGCAGAGCCGGATATCGGGTCGCTATCGGCCTACAGCCCGTGTTTAACGTGAATATCAGGTTGAGCGTCGGCGCGTTCTTCGCGCGTCACGCCCGTTGGCTCAAGATGCGCGCGGTGATTCATCGTCCCGCGTTCTGGGTAGAGATCCTGACAAATCCTGTCACGACACTTGGGTTAGCGTTCGCGCTTGCGCACTGGTCTTCCGGTGCAGTGTTGTGGGCCCTCGGTTTCTGGGCGCTTCGTCTGGGTCTGGACTGGTCGCTGACGGGAGTGTTGCGGCGAGAACGTTTGCCCTACTGGAGTCTACCTGCTCTGCTGCTTAAGGACGTGCTGCTCTTTTTTGCCTGGTGGGGGGCGCTCTTTTCGCGGCGGGTTGTATGGCGTGGCAATGAGGTGCGCTTTGGCCGCCACAGCCGCATTCAAAGTTGCCAGCCTTTAAGGCCTAAAGCCAAGGAAACTCGGACGGTGTCACTTGGCTGGTCGCCTTTCAGGCGTCGCTATGTGCACACACACTTCGAAGCCGTTAACGCCGCGTTGGAACCCGCCGAGCGTTCATCGGTAGCCCGAGCTGCCTCTGAACCTCTTGCTTGAGTGCGTTGACCAGGTACGCGGTGGTGACCTTAGGAGACTATCCTGTAGG